>JBAXBB010000233.1:0-1512 GCA_037142235.1 Actinomycetes bacterium | reverse complement strand
GAAGGCGGGCGAGCGGTCGGGCAGGCGGTCGGCGGTGGGGGCCCACAGGGCGGCGTCGATCACCAGGTGCTCGGCGCCGGTGTCGGCCGCGAGCCGGGCCAGCGCCACCAGCGCCACCAGCCGGGGCTCGGGGCCGGCGTCGCCGACGAACCCGTGCCAGCCGTGGACGAAGACCGACTCGAGCAGAGCGTCGAGGGCCGCCCGGTCGACGGGGGCGAGCGCGCCGGTCCGGTCCCACGCCGCGTCCGGATCCGGCGAGCCGGCGGCTTCCCCGTGCACGTCGGGCGAGGGCGCGAGCAAGCGGGCCAGTCGGTCGGCCGGGCTGGAGCCCGCCAGCGCGTTCCCCTCCGCGCAGCTCGAACACACCCCGAGCCGGAAGGCCGTGAGGCGCCCCTCGCCCAGGCTCGACGAACCGGCGACCTGGATCAGCCCGAGTGCGGCCAGCGCGAGGGGCCGTTGCGCCGGGTCGAGCGCGGCGAGGTCGGCGAGGAGCGGGCCGACGGGGGCCTCGCCCAAGAACGCGTCCTTCACGTAGTCGTGGTGCCGGAGCACGAACGCCGCGAGGTCGCGGGTGGCTTCCGGACAGCACTCGTCGAGGACCGGGCGGGCCAGCACGACTCCGTCCTCGACGTCGACGTGCGCGCCCCGGCCCCCGAGCATGCCGCAGTCGTGGAGCGCCGCACCGAGCCAGAGTGCGAGCTCCTCGTCGGGGGTCAGCGACAACGCCGCCGCCGTGGCCGCGCACGCGGCCAGCGAGTCGGCGCTGACGGCCACCCCGTCGGGGACCCGCGACGCCAGCCAGTCGACGTCGCCGGCCAGCAGACGGTCGAGCGCCAGCATCAAGAGGCGGTTGTGATCGCCGTAACTCTGTTGGAGTCCGTCACGGGTGCGGTTCCGGGGGCCGTCACGCAGCATCGTGTGGAACTCGAGCAGCGACGAGGACCGCTCCAGCGCGTAGTAGAGGTCGAGCGCGCCGCCGAGGGGCGCCCGACCGCTGCGGTGGCCGTCGACGAGCGCGCGCAACGCCTCGGGATCAGCGACGGACAGTGCGGGCACGGACATGGAACCCGTGATAATAATCCCGTCCGCGCTCGTAGCGATCCACGCCGAGGAGCCCCACCGCCAGCGGGCGCCCGAGCAGGGGCGCGGACGCGGGGAGGCCCCGGGCCAGATCACCGACGAGGCGCCACGCCACCCCCCGACCCTCGCGCCGGACCCGGGCGATCAGGTCGCGGCAGTCCCCGTTGCGCCAGACCCGGCGATACCAGACCGTGGCGGCCCGCCGACCCACCCGCCGCCGCACGGGTCGGCGGAACTCCCGCTCGATCTCCACGTGGACCCGACGGATGGCCCCGTCGTCGTCGGTCAGCCGGACCCCGGCGTCGGCGTGGCGGACCATCGTGGTGGCGGACACGAAGTCCCACCGCCCCGCGAGGGCGACGCGGATCCACAGATGGCGGTCTTCGCCGCGCGGTGGGTGTTCGAGGAAGCCGCCGACGCGCGCCACGAGCG
>JBAXBB010000232.1:0-1523 GCA_037142235.1 Actinomycetes bacterium | reverse complement strand
AGTCACCACCGCTGCATAAACCGTGTCCACTATTTCTGGGGAACCTCATGACCCGCCTCGACAATGCCGGCCTCGGGCCCTGCATCGACCAACGCGCCAAGATCCTCAACGACGCGAAGTCGAACGTTGCCATCGACATCCACGCCGACGGCGGACCGGCCGGTGGACGCGGCTTCGCCATCCTCGAGCCCGTGCCCGACGGGATCAACGATGCCATCGTCGGCCCCTCCGCCACCTTCGGGTCAGATGTCCAAGCTGCCTTCCTCCAAGGCACCGGGATGCCCATCAGCACCTACGACGGCACCAACGGCATCGCTCTGCGCAGCGACCTCGCCGGTCTGAACCTGGCGACAGAACCCAAGGTCCTCATCGAGTGCGGGAACATGCGCAACGCAACAGACGCCGCGATGCTCAGCTCCGAAGCGTTCCAACGCTCTGCAGCAGCCTCTCTGGCTCAGGCCATCACAACCTTCTTGGTGCCATCGTGAGAACGACCGTCGGCTTCTCAGGCTTGGTGAGTGGTGGCTAGCGCTTCGGGTCTCCCGGAGTTCATGTGCGGCCGGGGGCACCGAGTGATCCCAGGGCCGACTGGTTGCCCGACGTGCGGTTCCAAGACGTTTCATCTAATCGAACCCGCAGAGGACGAGAAGACTCCAGACGCGGAGGCGAGCCCGCCAAAGCCTCCGGTTCGCCCCACACCTCAACCCTCTGGACGATGCCGTGCTGGTCACCAGGTCCCGCTCAGCCAGGCCCGATGTGACACCTGCGGAGAGATGAGGATTGGAGCCTCCATCTGGGGCTGCGGCCACCTTCGCCAAGCTGGCGATCAGTACTGCGGCAGCTGCGGATACTCAGACTCATTGGAGCCAACGAAGGCAACTTGGCTCACACTCCATCCTCAAGGTGCTCGCATCTCAGCGCTCGCATTGGTGATCGTCCTCGTACTCGTCGGTTTGGTGATCTGGCAGGTAGGCAAGCCGGCGTCCGGCCGCACCGCAGCAGGAGCCGACGGGGCTACGCCGACGACACGGCTCACAACGCAAGAGGCCTGCGCCCACAACCTTGCGGTATGGGTGGCCTCGATGGCTCGCGACATCCTCAACGGAGGAGATGGACTTGGGCCAGCCATGACCTTCGGAGCACAATCCACCATCGCGCAGGAGATCATGCACCTAGAGAGCACGTTCACCGCAGAGGTGTTCCAGAAGGGGACATCGACGGCGATCGCTGACGTTACCGCCGCCAGCAGCCAGGCTTGCTCGCAGATGGTCCAAGATGATGTCAACCTCCTCGTCACCACCTCCACGCCAAGTTGATCGTTCAGCGCCTGGAGCAAGGTTTGGCTGCGGCCCGTTGACTTCTGACACCGCGTCGGTACAGTGAACCCATGGGCAACATGCATCCCCTCACCGGGGTGCCGGTTGAGCAGCCAGTGGGTGAGGAGTCACGAACGACACCTCGAGCCGGACAAGTCCCGCCTCGCCCACAACGATTTGTCCCTGAGACCCTCCGCCACTCTGGTT
>JBAXBB010000231.1:0-1550 GCA_037142235.1 Actinomycetes bacterium | reverse complement strand
GAACTCCGGCGTGGTTGGCGGTGATCGTGGACTGGGCGATCTGGACCCCGGTGCCGTTGCCGGCGTAGACGCCGCCGGCCTGTGAGCCGGAATTGCCCGAGATCGTGGAATTGAAGATGTCGACCGTGCCGGTATTCGTGAGGTAGAGGCCACCGCCGTAGTACACAGTGCTGTTGCCCGAGATCGTGGAGTCGAGGATCCCGAGGTTCCCGACACCAGTGATCTTGACGCCTCCACCACCCCAGCCCGACGTGTTTCCCGAGACGGTCGAACTCACGATCGTGAGGTCGGAGTCGGCGGCGTGGACGCCGCCGCCGCCGGGGCGTCCTCCCGCCGTGTTGTTCGCGACGGTCGCGTCGAGCACCCGCAGGCTGGAGTTGGAAACGAGGTTCACCGCGCCGCCGTAGAGGGCGGTGTTGCCGGAGATCTCGCCGCCGTTGAAGTACAGGTGGCTGCCCCCGGAGTGGACACCGCCACCTCCCGCAGCGCTGGTGTTGTTCGTGATGACCGTGTTGGTGATCGTCGCCGAGGTCACGTCAGAGAAGTAGAGGCCCCCACCATTGTCCCCGGCGGTGTTGCCCGAGAACGTCGAGTCGGTGATCGTGATCGTCATGCCGGTGTCGCCATCGGCGTAGAGACCGCCGCCGCCGCCGTCGGCAATGTTGTTCGTGACCGTGGCGCGGGTGACGGTGGCCACACCGTCGAAGCTGTAGAAATTGATCGCGCCACCGTCGTTACTCGAGTAGTTGTCGGTGAGGACGACGTCGGCGATCAAGATTTCGGTGTCGCCGAAGTAGACCTGGATGGCCCCGCCGCTGTCGTCGGGGTTGTTCCCGTCCGAGTTGCCGTGGGTGATGGTGAGGTCCGTCACCTCGTCGGTGCCCTCGTAGATATGGTCGAAGGAGAACACGCGGTAGGTGGTGGCGCCGTCGATGGTGAGGCTCGACGCGCCGGGGCCGTGGATGTGGACGGCTTCGGTGATGGCGGGCAGGTTGGACGCGAGGGTGATGGTGCCGGTGACGGAGAAGGTGATCTCGTCTTGGCCGGGGTCGGTGTTGGCCTGCTCGATGGCTTCGCGAAGGGTGAGGCCGCCGGTGCCGTCGTCGGTGAGGCTGTCGACGACGATGGTGGCGTTGGCGCTGGCGGCGGTCGAGGTGAGGACCACGGCCGCGCCGGCCCCGGCGGAGGCGAGGATGGCGGCCGAGCCGAGGGCGGTGACCTTGCGGCGACGGTCGTGGCGGGCGGCTGCGCGGCGCTGAGAACGGTTCATCTGGAGATTCTTTCTGGGTCTCTTGCAGGTTTGAACGACGATGAAAAATTAGCAGCAGCCGACTTGTTGGGCCCGAACGGTCAGAGGAGATCGGCGGCGAACCCGTGAGGGTCGACGGTCACCGTCCAGCCGTCGTGGTCGCGGAGCCACGCCACGCTGGCGGCACCGACCGGGTCTTCGGGATCGAGGCGGTTGGCGGCCACCACCACCCGGTCGGGGCCGATCCCGGCGGCGGCCAGGGCGTCGCCGGTGGCCCGGACCTGGTGGATCATCCCGAGGG
>JBAXBB010000230.1:0-1582 GCA_037142235.1 Actinomycetes bacterium | reverse complement strand
GTCTGGCGCGCGTCGCAGCCCATCGGCACCCCGGAGATCGAAGGGCGGACCCACCTCCGGCGACGAGAAGCACCCCGCCACTCCTGCACCCCGCTTAGGGAGGCGTCTCGCCGATCGCTCCGGGCAAGCCTCGGCGCAGCCGGCACCAGCGAGGCCGCTCGGCGACCCGGCGGATCCACGGTCACCGTGGCGCGGTGCGTGGCGGCGGGATCACGATGGTACTGCGTCGGCGACGCCTTCTCACCATCAGGACCTCAAAGGTCCCGCGGCCCGACCACCCATGGTCGAGGCGCACGAGTCCGGCCCCACGGGGCCACAACGGCGCCCCCTTGACCCTGGACAGGTGGGCGCGACCAGGATTGACGAGCGTGGGACCGACACGGTCGAGGTGCTGCGAACCCGTTCTGGGCCTCAGGAGGGGCCGGCGCCCAAGCTCGAGACATCGATTCCGAGCACGGCTCGAACGCCCTCCGGGCGACGCCAGGGCGACCTCGCCGGACCACTCGAGGTGATGGGAGAGCCTGGACCGACCTCATCGCCACGGCGGCAGATCGCTCGAGTGCTGGGCGATGAGCCCCCCGTTCGACCGGGTGCCCCGATCCCTGAAGTCCTTGCTCGCAGTCGACGTCTGAGGTTGCCGTCGATCGATCGGCCAGCCCTCCCGGGACGGCCCGACTCGACGTTCGACGTGGTCACCCGTTCGTCGATTGTCGACGCCACGCGGGCCGGCCAGGCCGTCGACCACCTGGACGCAAGCCTGCGGGCAACGGTCCGACCGGGATCGGCTCCCTTGGCCCTGCTCGCCGGGTTGATGAGCTCGATCCACCGTCGGTGGGGCGTGCTCGAGGACCGTGGACTCGGAACCCAGAGTCCGAGCGTCCGACGATCGAGCTCTCCCACCGTCACCATGCTGCGTCCTCGAGGGACCGGCGACTCGGCGAGCACATTCTCGAACCCCGAGGTTCAGCAGGCTGTGCGCGGAGCAATCGGTGTGGAACGTTCGGTCGAGGGCCCTGACGCTCCCTTGAGGCTCGGTGCTCGGCTCCTGGGTGCATCGGAGAGGTCGTCCCCCGAGGGTTCGGCTGACCCAAGCTCCGGTCCGATACGGGGGGTGCGTCCGCTGAGCGGAAGCGTGTCATCGCTCTTCAACCCATCTCGCTCGCACCAGGCGCTTCCCGGGATGGCCACGAAGGGGTGGCGGCGAGTCGGTGTACCGTCCTCCACTCGCTCGAGCGAGGTGTCGATTTCCACGCGACTGACCCCCATCTCGCCGCCGGTGGTGCATGGCTCGTCGCTCGGCGGGGTCAACGACGTGGGCCCCCGTCTGACCCCCATCTCGCCGCCGGTGGTGCATGGCTTGTCGCTCGGCGGGGTCAACGAGGTGGGCCCCCGTCGCCGTTCGCCGGCCGCCTCCGTCGGTCAGGAATCCCTTGGGGTGGCAAGTGGTGGCGATCGATCGGCTGCCACCGCCTCGCCAGCTGGTCTGCGAGGCCTGTCATCAGGGGGTCACGGGCTGCGGCGAAGTGTCGCCAGTCCGGACGTTCTCGTCACGGTGCATCGGACTCTCGATGCACCCGGGAAC
>JBAXBB010000229.1:0-1589 GCA_037142235.1 Actinomycetes bacterium | reverse complement strand
GCGACGGCTGGCTATGACATGGCGACCGGCCTCGGGACGCCCATCATGACGGCGGGTGACGGGGGGATCGGGCTGGCGGCGCTGCTCTGTGGGTCGATGACCTCATCGGTTCCGGTCGTCGCCAATGTCTCCGACGGCTATCTCAACGCAGCTGGCGCGCTCCACGCCGAAGTCCATGGCGTCGGCTTCGGGTCCGCGACGTCACCGGCGATCGCCTCTGTCCAAGTCGGCGCACTCCGCCTTGCACCCCAGGCAGCCCCGACCTCGACCGGATTCGTGGTGCGGTCGTCGACGATGCTCTCGATCGTCGTCTCCTCCTCGCAGATCTCCCAGCTGTCCCCCGGGGCGACCACCGGTGCTGGCGATCACACGGTGGTGGTGTCGACGACCACGGGAACCTCGAGCGATGCCACCGTGAACGCTGTCCTGCACTACGCCCCTCCCGGGCCAAAGGGCTACCCGACGCCGAGCATCTCGGGCCTCGCTACCTCCGGGGGGGCAAAGTCCGGCGGCCAGGCGATCACGATATTCGGCTCAGGGTTCACTGGGGCGACCAGCGTCACATTCGGTGGGGTTCCCGCCTCGTCGTTCACCGTCCTTGACTCGACAATGATCGCTGCTACCGTGCCCGCATACTCCGGAGTCACGGCCTGCGTGCCCACCGGCAGCGACCCTGTCACCGACGTCTGTCAGGTCCACGTGACGGTGACGGGACCCGGCGGCACATCGCCGACCCAGAAGATCACCCTTCCCGCAGCTAGCCAGACGGACGGCTGTGACTGTGAGGCCACGCCGGGGCTTGACGAGTTCGACTACCTCGCTGCTCCGATTGTCACGAGTGTGCGGGCGAACGACGACCCGTTGGGTTACGCCGGAACTGGAGGGGGATCAATCCTGACCGTCCGTGGGACGGGCATCGGCCCCTTCGCGATGATCGGCGCGTCCTTCGGTGGGTCGGTCTCGATCGGGTCCAGGGCGTCCGGGGTCCTGCCGGTCGACGCCACCACCGCCCTTGTGATTGCCCCGCCGCAGCAGCAGACGATCGAGCCATTCACGATGGGGGTGCAGGCGGCGACGCTGGCCACCTCGCCCACGGTCGATCCCAGCGGTGCGGGCTACGTCCTCAGCAACGTCGGGACCTTCTCCTACGCGGGCGTACCGACGTTGGGGTCACTCTCGGCAACGGTAGGGCCGGCTTCTGGGGGGACGCCGGTGACGATCTCGGGCAAGGGTCTCGATCCGGTCGATGCCGTCGACTTCTCGGGGCAGACCGTCTTCATCGGGCAGGCTGCGGGCTTCGTGAGCCAGACGACGATCCAGCACGTGTCCGACACGCAGCTGTCGCTCGTGACTCCGGGCACCATCCCCGGGCCAACCGACCTCTACCTCTGCACTGCGTCGGGCTGCTCGAATCCCAAGGCCGCCGGGACGTTCCGGTTCTACCCGGAGGGCACGGCGACGGTGACCAAGCTGCGGAACTCCTCCGGGCCCGCTTCGGGCGGCACCACGGTCGTGATCAAGGGCAACAACCTCGGCTGCGCGCTCAGCGTGCGCTTCGGGACCGTCGTGGTGGCAGCTCGCCCGGTGGC
>JBAXBB010000228.1:0-1627 GCA_037142235.1 Actinomycetes bacterium | reverse complement strand
GCCATCCGTTCGCTGATCTGGTGGGTGCCCCCGACCACCCGGGAATCCTGGGCGCCGCCCTTGGCGGAGACCAGGCAGGCCATGCTGGTGCCCGATTTGACGTAGAACAAAAAGTGCAGCAGCGACAGTTCCGGTGATTCCGCCGAGAACACCCCCGGCACGACCAGGCGGAAAAGCCGCCGAGCGAGGGGATCCTCGGTGTTCGCGACGATCCAGGAGTCCAGTGTCTGGCTGTCCAGAACCGCGGCGTCCGCGGTCTCCCACGGCGCCGCCAGGTTCACCGTGACGGCCATGGACTCCAACAGTCCCAGGAGTCGGCCCACCTCCATCGCCGACTCCAACGGCAAGCCGAAGGTCTCGTCGGAGTAGCGGATAAGGTTGCCGTCGAAGACCGTCAGGCTCTCCCCTTTGACGTGTTGGGGGAACGTTTTCAGGCCCAGTTCGTCGATCAACTCGAGCACCGCATCCTGGGTCGGGCCGACCCATTGCCCGCCTAACTCCACCGGCACGCCGTTGCTGAGGACACCCCCGAAGGTGCGGCCCGCCACCCGGTCGCGGGCCTCCAGAACCGTCACCGACCTGCCGTCGGCCACCAACGCACGGGCCGCGCTCAGCCCGGAGAGCCCAGCTCCCACCACCACAACATCGACGTCGGTCATGTCCGCTCCTCGGTCTCAAGTCAGTCAACCGACTTAATTCACTGAACATACGGCCTCCGGGGTGGGCGGGCAGCAGTTCCGGCGAATACCTCGCTGGTCAGTCGCGCGGGCGGCCGGGGCCTTCCCGGACTCCGGTGAGTCCGACGATCATCTCGACCATGGCATCGAGGTCCCCCCGCGACCGGGACGCGTCGGGGTCGCAGATGCGCTGCAGGATCAACCCGTCCATGACGGCAACCATCATCCGGCCCAGTCGGGCACAGGGCACCGCGGACGTCTCGCCGGCGTTGTCGGCGGCCTCCTGCAACCACGCGGCGACGACACCGCAGTACTGCTCGTACTGCCAGCGGGCTAGGTCCTCCTGACCGGCGGTCCGCAGGGCGTAGGTGGTCAACTCGTACTGCATGAGTTGCAGGTCGCGCTCCTCGGCCACCAGCCCAGACCAGAAAGCGCTCACGCCATGGCGGATCGCGCCCTCGAGTCCACCCCCCAGTTCGACGTCCTCCTTGAGTAGGGCCGCGAGTTCATCCACCACATCCTCGATCACCGCCCGCAGCAATAGGTCCTTGGACGGGAACACGTACTGCAAAGTGCCCAGGGGAATCCCGGCCTCCTCGGCGATTGCGCGCAGCGAGGTCCGCGCCACCCCGTCGCGCATCAACACGCTTCGGGCTGACGCCACCAACTGACGCCGCCGTACCGCGGCTTCGACGTACACCATGGGCGCCGGGGACCTAGCTCTCTCCGGTGAGCGTGCGCCTCACCGACCGGTCGATCGGGATGCCCGCGGTCACGCATCGGACGACGGGGTCGATTCGTTGTACGCACATGGCGTTTCCTTTCACGTGCGGTCCGCGTCGGCCTGAGGTCTACCTGGCCTTACGCCACTCCGGTGCCAAATGTCGTGGCCTACGCCACTCCGGGATCCGAGGTCTGCTCCGGAGCGGCCATCACATCGTCGATCCGGT
>JBAXBB010000227.1:0-1629 GCA_037142235.1 Actinomycetes bacterium | reverse complement strand
GGGCGGCCTGACGGCCGGTGCCCGGACGGAACTTGAGCAGTCGCCAGAGCTGGCGGCCGACGAGCTCACCCTCGGTGGTGAGGTAGTCGATCCGCGTGGTGACGAAGTGCCCGATCCCGAGACCGGTGGCCTTCTCCTCGGACACGTCGTCGATGACGCTGCGCGTCGTCACGTGGTCGCCGGGACGCAGCGGCCGGTGGTACTCCTGGTCGCTGTTGGTGGCCACGACCGACGAGAAGCCCTGGGCGTCGAGCAGGTTGAGCAACTGCGACTGCGCGTCGGTGGCGTCGGGCGTGCGCTCGAGCGTCTTGAGCCCCGGCATGGGCCAGACCTGGAGCATGGCCGACGGAGCGACGATCCCGCCGAAGACCGAGTCGGCGGCGGCCGCCGGGTCCACGTAGACGGGGTTGGAGTCGCCCATGGCCTCGACCCAGTGCCGGATCATCGCCGGGTTGACGGCGTCCGGGGCCACCTGCGCGTCGATCTCACGTCCCTCGAAGGCCTTCAGCTCCCTCAGGAAGGCGGACTTCGCCGCATCCTCGGCCGTCGTCGCGTCGCTCACGTGTGCTCCCGTGCAGTGAGGGCGCACGATCGGTCGGGCCGATCGCGCGCCGGTTCAGACCGGTCCGCTCAGCGGGCCTGGCGCACCATCCCCAGACCGGCGGTCGCCACGATCTCACGCAGGACCTCCGTCACGCCACCGCCGAAGGAGTTGATCTGGGCCGCCCGGCCCGCCCGCTCCACGTCGCCGTGCAGCACGGCTCCCGGTGAGCCGGCGGCCAGGTAGCCCGAGGAGCCCAGGATGCCCAGCATGAGCCGGTACATCTCGATCTGGGTCTCGACCCCGAACACCTTCGCCGCCGAGGCGTCGGCGCCGGTGAGCGTGTTCTCGTTCACCGCGGCCGCCATGCGCCAGTTGAGGAGCTTCATCGCCTCGCCCCGGGCGTGGATCTCGGCCAGGTCGCGCTGGACCCAGTCGACGTCGATCATCACCCGGTCACCGTCACCGGCCGGGGTGATCCGACACCAGGTCACGAGGCTGTCGTAGAGCGAGAACGTACGACCGGCCAGCGCGGCGAGGCCGACCCGCTCGTGGTTGAGCTGACTGGTGATGAGGCGCCAACCCTCGTCGACCGCCCCCACGACGTGGTCGCGCGGCACCCGCACGTCGTCGTAGTACGACGCCTGGGTGACCACACTGCCGACCGTGACGATCGGGCTGCACGAGAACCCCGGCGACGAGGTGGGCACCAGGATGATCGAGATCCCCTTGTGCTTCGGGGCGTCGGGGTTGGTCCGACACGCCAGCCACACGTCGTCGGCCTGGTTCGCGCCACTCGTGTAGACCTTGCTCCCGTTGATGACCCATTCGTCGCCGTCGAGGACGGCGCTCGTGCGCAGGGCCGCGAGGTCGGTGCCGGCCTCGGGCTCGGTGTAGCCGATGGCGAAGTTGATCTCGCCCCGCAGGATCCCCGGGAGGTAGCGGTCCTTCTGGGCGGCGGTGCCGTGCTCCATGAGCGCGGGGCCGACCGTGTTGACCGTGACGAAGGGGAACGGCGCGTCGGCCCGCTGGACCTCGTCGAAGAAGACGAACTGGTCGAGGACTCCCCGCCCCTGCCCGCCGTACTC
>JBAXBB010000226.1:0-1748 GCA_037142235.1 Actinomycetes bacterium | reverse complement strand
CCAGGCGATACGAATCGGTGGCAACGAGTCGCAGGCCGCCGTCCGTCTTCGTCAACAGGACGCCGGTCAGCAGGGGTCGCGCCTCGTCATTCGACGCGGCGCGCACCACCTGGTCGAGGCCCTCGGCCAGCGCCGAGATGGGAATCTGGGCGGAGGTCTGCGTGGTGATTGAGACAGCGGGGAACTCAACGGGAGGGAAGGCCCGAAGGGAGAACTGGGACCGGCTGGCCGAGATCTCCACTTGTTCAGATGTGGCGTCGAGTGTCACCGCTCCGGGCTCAAGCCGTCGAATGATGTCGGTGGCAAGCCTGGCGGGGATCACTGCAGTGCCGTCCTCAATCCCGATCACCTCGAGGCTGACGCGAATCGATAGATCGTTGTCGGTGCCGATGATGGTCAGCTGGTTGCCCTCGGTGGTCATCAGGACCCCAGAAAGCACCGGCATGCTCATGCGGGTGCTGACCGCCTGGCGGGCGGTGGAGAGGGCCTCGACGAGGGAGTCGCGCTCAGATCGGAACTTCATCGTGTCGGATCCTTTCACTCGGTGTGCAGTACACAACCGAGATGTTCTCTATAGAGAGGCTGTAGTAGTAGGGGCTGTGGATTGGGGAGAACTGAGAGTCTTCCCTGTTCAGGGGGGTTCTAGCAATCCCCAGTGTCAAAGAGGGTTGTGGGCCGGATGGAGTGATGTTCGCGCAATCCTGCATCCTCTGTGGATAGCAGGGTTCTATGTCCCCAACTTATGCGCCCAAGACCACCCGTGCCGGCGTGAGTTCTCCACATGTTTCACCCACCTGCCTTGATCTGCTGGATGAGGGTGGTGACCTGCTCGTAGAGCTGGCGCTTCTCTCCCATCTGATCGGTGATCTTGTCAACGGCGCTGATCACCGTGGAGTGATCTCGACCACCGAACACCTTGCCGATCGATGGATAGGAGTAGTCGGTGAGTGAGCGGACGAGGTACATGGCCACATGGCGGGCGGTGACGAGGGGGCGGGCCCGTCGGGGGCCGGTGAGCTCTTCGACGCTGAGGTGGTAGTACTCGGCGACGGCCCCGAGGATCACGTCCGGGGTAATCATGGCGGCCTCGGAGCCGATGTCAGGCAGGACCTGAATAGCCAACGTCAGGGAGATGGGCTCTCCGGTCAATGAGGCGAAGGCGGCGACGCGGGTGAGCGCCCCTTCGAGCTCCCGGATGTTGTCTCGCACGTTGGTGGCGATGAACTCACAGACGTCATCGGGTAGGTCGATTCCCTCGAACTGTGCTTTCGCCCGCAAGATAGCCATCCGGGTCTCGAGGTCGGGGGCCTCGATCTCGGCGACAAGACCCGAGAGGAGCCGGCTACGGAGACGATCTTCGAGCTTCTCGATGGACTTGGGCGGACGATCAGAGGTCAGCACGATCTGCTTGCCAGCCGAGTGCAGCGTGTTGTACGTGTGGAACAACTCTTCTTGGATCGCATCCTTGTTCTGGATGAATTGGATGTCGTCGACGAGGAGGACGTCGCACTCCCGATAGTTCCGCTTCAGCGCCAATTGGGTCTTGCGCTGGATTGATTCGACGAAGTCGTTGAAGAAGGTCTCAGTCGTGACGTAGAGCACCCGGCTCGAGGGTCGGGTCTGGACCATCCAGTTGCCAATGGCATGGAGGAGGTGGGTCTTGCCGAGACCAGATCCGCCATAGATGAAGAGCGGGTTGTAGGACCGGCCGGGGGACTCGGCCACGGTCTGGGCGGCGGCTAACGCCA
>JBAXBB010000225.1:0-1756 GCA_037142235.1 Actinomycetes bacterium | reverse complement strand
CGCCCACCGACTGGTGGCCGATGGTTGGTCCATCGTCAACGTCGACGTCGTCGTCGCGGCCGAGACGCCGCGACTCGCTCCGCATCTCGGGGCGATCCGCTCCGGGGTGTCGGCGGCGTTGACCCCGGCCGCCACGGCGGGTGATCCGGTCGTCCCGGTCTCGGTGAAGCCCAAGCGCGGTGAGGGGCTCGGTGCCATCGGGCGCATGGAGGGGATGGCGGCGTGGGCGGTGGCGCTGCTCCAGCGGTCGGTATCCTGATCTGCCGTGCCCGTCCGCCTCTACGACACTCTGCTGCGCGACAAGGTCGAGTTGGTGCCCCGCGACCCTGGACGGGTCGCCATGTACGTCTGCGGACCGACCGTCTACGACGTTCCCCACGTCGGTCACGGGCGCACCGCCATGACGTTCGACGTCATCCGCCGGTACCTCACCTGGCGCGGGTTCGCCGTGCGTTTCGTCAGCAACATCACCGACGTCGAGGACAAGATCATCCGTCGGGCGGCTGACACGGAGAGCACCGAGGCGGAGGTGGCCGCGGAGTTCGAGGCCGCGTACTGGGAGCAACTCGACCGCCTGGGGGTGCAGCGTCCCGACGAAACGCCGCACGCGACCGCGTACATCGCCAGGATGTGCGATCTGATCGCCGAGCTGATCGAGCGGGATCACGCCTACGCGGTGTCGGGGCAAGGCGTCTACTTCGACGTGCGGTCGTACCCCGGCTACGGCGCACTGCCCCACCGTTCGCTGGAGCAGCTGCTCGAGAGCGCGGGGGCACGCGTCGACGTCGACGCGGCCAAGCGCAGCCCCATGGACTTCGCGCTCTGGAAGGCGGCCAAGCCCGGGGAGCCGGTCTGGGACTCTCCCTGGGGTCCAGGACGACCCGGCTGGCACATCGAGTGCTCCGCGATGTCGCTCGACCTGCTCGGCGACGGCTTCGACCTCCACGGCGGAGGCGACGATCTGGCCTTCCCGCACCACGAGAATGAGCGGGTCCAGGCCGAGGCCGCGGGCCACCCCTTCGCGCGGCACTGGATCCACGCCGGCATGGTGCACGTGGGGGGCGAGAAGATGTCGAAGTCGGTCGGCAATTTCACGACCCTCTCCGACGTGCTCGACCAGGTTCCGGCGCGGGCGTTCCGGATGGCCGTGGTGCTGAGCCACTACCGCCGCGCCGTCGACTTCGGCCCGAGCGAGCTCACTGCGGCCGGGGCCGCGGTCGGTCGGCTCGACGCGCTGGTGCGGCGGGCCCGGGCGGCCGGTCTGAGCGACGGGACCCCCGATCCGGCGGTCGAGTCGCCGTTTCGCACCGCCATGGACGACGACTTCTCCACCCCGGCGGCGATGGCGGTCGTGTTCGAGACGGTCACCGCGGCGCACCAGGCCGTCACCGACGGTGACGCCACGCGCGCTGCTGACCTGGTCGCCACCGTGCATCGGCTGTGCGGCGCGCTCGGGTTGGCGCTCGAGGCCGGTGGTGAGGAGGACGCGGAGATCGACGCCCTGGTCGATCGTCGCGAAGAGCACCGGCGCCACCGGGACTTCGCGGCCGCCGACACCGTCCGTGACGAATTGACCGCTCGGAAGATCGTGCTCGAAGACACCCCCGACGGCACGATCTGGCACCGGCTGTGAGCACCTACTCGCGTCGGGGGACCGGAGCGGGCCGGCCCAAGGGGGAACGGTCCTCGGGTCGCGGCCAGGGCGCCGGTGGCGGTGGCGGTGGCGGTCGCGGCCAGGGCGGTGGGGGTCGCGGCC
>JBAXBB010000224.1:0-1819 GCA_037142235.1 Actinomycetes bacterium | reverse complement strand
CGATGCCGAGGAGCGCGATGAGACCGGGGGCGTCGTTCACGGCGAGCAGCGCGACCGGGTCGCCCGGTGCTGTGGAACCCGCGATCCGGGTGGCGACGTCGGTGACGGCGTCGGCCAACTCGGCGTAGGTCCAGGTCCGTTCGCCCTCGGCGACGGCGATCGCCGTGGCGTCGGGCGCGCGGCGCAGGTCGGCCGGGTCGACGAACGCAGCGGCGATCAGGTCGGGTGGACGGTTGATGGTGCTGGTGGTGATCGAGGGGGTGGACACCGACCTAGCGGGTCCGGGGGGTGATCAGTTCGAACGCGTTGGTCCGCATGATCTTCTCGACGTCGTGGGCGCCGAGGCCCTCGAGCTCCTTGGCGAACGTCGACGGGTCCTCGAGGCCCTCGACGTGGGGCCAGTCGGAGCCGAACAGCGTGCGGTCGGGTCCCACGAGGTCGACCAGCCCGAGCACGTCGTCCTCGAAGAACGGCGACACCCACACGTGCTCCAGGAAGAGCGCGTACGGATCGTCGCCGAACTCGCCCGGAGCCTGGATCGACACGGTGCGGAGCTTCTTGAGCAGCGGTCCGACCCAGTACGAGCCGGTCTCGACGGTGGCGACCCGAAGGTTGGAGAACCGCTCGAAGAGGCGGTCGGCCATCATCGAGGCGAGGAAGTCGTGGACGTGGCTGGCCGAGAGCAGGCGCTTGAGCGGCGAGATGCGGAACGCTTCGGTCTCGCGGCCCAGGCCCCACAGCGCCTCGTAGTCGCCGTAGGAGGAGTCGCCGCCGTGCACGAGCACGGTGATCCCGGCCTCGTTGACCCGCGCCCAGAACGGGTCGTGGGAGCGGTGGGCGGGACCGCGGCGGCCGTCGGCGCCCCACACCGGGCCGGGGCGCATGAGCACGGCGCGGGCGTCGTGGGCGAGGGCGTGCTCGAGCTCGGCGACGGCCCAGTCGACGTCGATGAGGGAGACGTAGGGGATGGCGTGGATGCGGCCCTGGTGGTTGAAGCCCCAGTCGTCGTCGAGCCAGCGGTTGAACGCGGTGAACGCGGCCATGAAGGCCGCGGGGTCGGTCTCGAGGGCGGCTTCCATGCCGACTCCCAGGGTGGGCAGCATGAAGCACGCCTCCACGCCCTGCTCGTCGAGGCGGGTCAGGCGGGTGGCCCGGTCGCGGAACTCGGGTCGCTCGCTGATCGGCTGGAGCTGACCGAACGCGGCCCGCATGTCGGTGACGCCGTCCTTGGCCCGGAAGTAGTCGGTGAGGGCGCCGGGTGCGGCGATCGGGTCGAAGGTGGGGTTCGGGATGAACCGGTTCACCTTCCCGCCGACGAGCAGTCGTCGCTTGCCGGCGATGTCGGCCCACTGCATGGTGCGCCCGGCCCACTTCGGGTCGAGGTACCGGGTGAACGCGTCGGTGGCCTCGTAGTAGTGCTGGTCCGCATCGAACATCTTGAAGTCGGGCACGGTGGGCTCCTCGCTGGACGGCCGCTCCCTGGCGACGTGCACCGATCCTAGGGAACCGGGGTCACCGGGACCAGCAGCGGCCTTCGGTTCCCGCCTGAGCCCACCTGAGGTGAGGTCGAGCGCTTCACCAGAACGACTGGCGGTACCGCAGGTTTCCCCAGGCGCGGCCGCCCATGGCACCGAGCCGGACGCCGACCTGGCGGAGCGTGTCGGGCCCCCGGTCGTGACGCAGCGCGGTGATCCCGCGCCAGTCGTGTCGCCACTGGGAGGCCGGGCGCGACGGGAGCACGCCGGGTCCGAGGAACCGGTGGAGCTTCACCGCCCCCAGATCGCGTCCGAACTGGCGTCGGAAGGCGCCCACCACGCCG
>JBAXBB010000223.1:0-1847 GCA_037142235.1 Actinomycetes bacterium | reverse complement strand
CAAGGTCGGCGGCCTCGGCTTCGTCCACGCCGTCATCAACCGTCGCCACTGCTGGCTGGTCCAAGGGGGCCTGCCCGGTGCCGACTCCGCTCCAGTCCCACTTGGGTTCGGACGGGGCCGGAGCTTGGCGGTCGATGAGGACGTTGATGCCCGGCTCGGTGTTGCGCAGCGAGTTCGGCATGATCCACGGCTGCTGACCGCTGGCGTCCTCGGCGCCGTGTAGCAGCGTCGTAAGGCCCTCCTTCTTGGAGCCCTCACCCCGGCTGCGCCACGCATACGTCGTGGTCCCTTCGGTGAGCTTGGTGACGAGATCATCCGCTCGAAGTTGCCCAGCGCGTTGCGCTGCGTCGATCTGGTCCTTCGTCGACTTCGCGTCGTCAGCCCGTTGACGCAGCGCATCAATGGCATCGATGAGTCGAGGATCGGCAGCCGTGATCTTGGTGACTCCCCGATCTGGCGCCCAGTCGTCGACGCCGCCGCGGAGCAGCGACACGAAGACGCCGGTAGCGCCTCGATCGAGCGCACGGGGGGCGAACGGTGTGACCGACTGGGCCTCGACGTTCCGGTAGAAGGTGTCGTGGTAGTGCTCGAACTGCTCCCAGTGGGAGAGGTCGCGAGGCCGAGCCCAGTTCGAGAGCGTGAAGACCACTCCCGGAGCCTTGTCATATTCACGACCGACCCGCGACGACGCCTGGATGTACTCGGCCGTGGTCTTGGGCTGGCCGACGACGACCATCATCCCGAGGCGGGAGACGTCGACGCCGACGGAGATCATGTTGGTCGCCAACACGAGGTCAATGCCCTGGTGCTCGAGCCGGAACCCGGACTTGCTCTTGTCCGACTTCTCGATCCGGAACCGATGCGATTGGAACAGCTGATCGAGCACATCACGAAGATCGGCGGCGCCCACGCGCGATGTCAGCTCGACGATGTCGGGCTGCCACCACATCCGCTTGCGGGAACCGTCGGGAAGGTCGAACTCTGAGGCGAAGCGAGGGGCGAGGAAACCTCGCCGGTCTCGCTCGATGCGACGCAATCGGTTCTGTAGCTCGTCGGTGGCGATGCGATACATGCCGGCAAGCTCACGAATCGCAGAGAAGTAGCCAACCGTGGTCATCCAGGGGTCGGCCGGGTTGATGCCATTCGGTGGCACCGTCGGTTCGGCCTCGTTCCACTGGTGCTGTGCGGCGGCCATCACCGTTCGGAACAACCTCGACTCGGCTTCCTTCAGGCGACGTCCGGATGCGCACACGCCGACGTAGAGACGACCGGCCGACTGGTCGAGGGTGAGCTCGCGGGCGAAGAAGGTGTCGTCAACGTCGAGTATCTGGGGCGGGAAGATCCGGGTCTGGCGAGCGAAGACCGCCCGGGTCTGCTGCGCGGCTCGTCGGATGGTGGCCGTCGAGGCGACGATCTTGGCGTGGACCTTGGTGTCGCCGATGGTCCAGCTCGACAGCTCGTCGATGGCCGTCTCGTAGAGACCGGCGAGTGTGCCGAGCGGGCCGGTGATGAGGTGGAACTCGTCTTGGATGATGAGGTCAGGCGGTCGAATCCGAGTGCCGTTGGTTAGGACGTCACGGGCAGGGATGGTCTTGACTTGGACGTGGCCGGTCGGCGAGCTGCAGACGTCGGGCCAGTACGTGCCGTCGGGTCCTCGCCAGCCGTGCTCGGGACACTGGTCGGTGACGCGTCCGAACAGCATCCGGACGTTGGGGTTCCATGGCAACTGGGCGAACTTGTCGATGGTGCCGATGATGAACGTGGGCAGGAGCCGGTAGATGTCCTCGTCGACGGTGACGACGGGGATGCCTTCGCCGGCGGCGTCGACCTTGCCGAATTGGCAGCCT
>JBAXBB010000222.1:0-1887 GCA_037142235.1 Actinomycetes bacterium | reverse complement strand
CCTCAGCGTTGAGGTTGCTCAGTCATGAAGTGACACCACTCCACGGGACGTGATCGGTTGAATCCGCCTCGCTTTAAGTATTGGGGGAATTCGATTCGGGTTTCCTTTGCTTGTGTTTGGATATCACATGGTCTTAGACTCATGTAAGGACCAGGAACGCTTGGCCAGTCGCTTGGGGATCCTCAGCCGCTTGCGAAAGGAAAGGAACCCTAGTGGTGGAAGCGACGCGGCAATACCGTGTTGGCACGAGTTACCTCAGGGTGCGATCCGCCTACCTCATGCTGGCCGACGGTGCGCTGCTGCTTCTGGGAATCACGGCGGCCACCTACCTTCGGTGGGGGCTGTCCATTACGCGACCGAACTCATCCGCCGCGATCTGCGTGGCGGGGATCGCCATCGCCGTCCAGATCCTCGCAGGTGGCGTCGCCCTCTACCGCTACGTCTGGCGCATCGGCAGCTTTGAGGAGTTCAGCGCGCTGAGCGGCACCGTTGTGATCACCGCTGCCGCGGCGGTGGCCGCCGATCTCCTGTGGTTCAGGGACGACGTGCCATTCAGCGCAGCGGTGGGGGGCATGGCGCTGGCCTTCATCGGGATGATCTCGCTTCGCGCCGGAGCTCGCCTCTTCCAGGCCCGACGCGTTGAGGCGAGGACGGATACCCAGCGGACTATCGTCTTCGGCGCCGGCGAGGTTGGGCGCCAGCTGGTCGAGGCGCTCTCGAGTGGTCGGGTCCAGCCCTACTGGCCCGTCGCCATCCTCGACGACGATCCTGGCAAGCGCTCGCTGCGGTTGCGCAACTTCGAGGTGGAGGGCGGACGCGACCAGATCGCGAGCGTCGCCCGCCGCCACGGCGCGACGCTGATGATCATTGCGACCCCGAGCGCCGAGGCCCCCGAGTTACGGGAGCTGAGCGACCTCGCAAGCGCCGCTGGCCTCGAGGTGAAGACCATCCCCGGGTTGGCCCGCCTCCTCGACGGTCCGGTGGGGGTGCAGGACGTCCAGCCGATCACTGAGGAGGAGCTCCTCGGCCGGCGGCGCGTGGACCTCGAGATCGAGTCCATCGCTGGCTACCTCGAGGGCAAATGTGTCCTCGTCACCGGAGCGGGTGGCTCTATCGGCTCGGAGCTCTGCCGCCAGATCCACCGCTTCAAGCCCAGCTCGCTCGTCATGCTGGACCGCGACGAGTCGGGCCTCCACAAGGTCCAGCTCTCCCTGGTGGGTAGCGCCATGCTCGACGGTCGCGACACGGTGGTCTGCGACATTCGCGACGTCGAGGCCTTGGCCGCGGTGTTCGCAGAGCACCACCCTGACGTGGTCTTCCACGCCGCAGCGCTCAAGCACCTGCCGCTGCTCGAGACCTGGCCGCTCGAGGCCTTCAAGACCAACGTGCTTGGGACGCTGAACGTACTGGAGGCCGCGTCGGCTACTGGCGTCAAGACGCTAGTGAATATCTCCACCGACAAGGCGGCAGACCCGGTGAGCATTCTCGGCTACTCCAAGCGGATCGCCGAGCGGCTCACCTCGGGATTCGCCGAGCACGCTGGCCAGGCGAGCTTCATGAGCGTCCGCTTCGGCAACGTTATCGGCAGCCGGGGTTCGGTGCTCGAGACCTTCCGGGGCCAGATCGCCGCAGGCCGGCGGATCACCGTGACCCACCCGGAGATCACCCGCTACTTCATGATGATCGAGGAGGCGGCCCAACTCGTCATCCAGGCCGGTGCCCTTGGCAGCTCGGGCGAAGTACTGATCCTCGATATGGGCGAGCCGGTTCGCATCGACGAGGTGGCGCGCGCTATGCTCCGTCGGGCGGGCATGCCAGAGGAGATCATCTACACCGGCCTGCGCCCAGGCGAGAAGCTCCACGAGGATCTCCTCGGCGACCACGAGC
>JBAXBB010000221.1:0-1898 GCA_037142235.1 Actinomycetes bacterium | reverse complement strand
GTGATCGTCGGCAGGTCGCTCGCGAGCACGATCGTCCCGGTGAGCGCCGGCGAAAACTCGATCACGTCGTGACCGCCGGCATCGTTGGCGTCGAGGATCGCCTGACGCAGCGATCCCGGACCGGAGTCGTTCACCGTGTCGACGGTGAAGGTGGCCGCAGCGCCCGCCTCGAGCGGGTGGACCAACGTCGCACCGGCTCCGGTGACCACGATCGCCCCGGACCCGGCCAGGGCCGCGATCCGGTGAGACTTCGAAGAACGCGCCACGGTGAACTCCTCAGGACGGCACGGCTGGCAACTGCACCCTATTCCGAGATCGAACCAATCCATCAAGCCGGACCCGATGCGACCGCTGAGCCCCTCCCGCGAGCCCGACCATCCGGGTTCGTGCGCAGCGTCCGGGCCCCGGGGCTCGGTGGCCGTATGGTCCTGTGGCTCCGGGGGTGGGACTCGAACCCACAACCTGTCGGTTAACAGCCGAATGCTCTGCCAATTGAGCTACCCCGGAATGGAGCGACCGGATAGTAGCCCCCGGGCCGATCCGGGCGGCAGGCCGGGCCGGGCTCACGCCTGAGCGGCTGGGGTCAGCGCCCGAGGCGGACCGGCATGGTCTTGAGGCCGTTGTTGAGGTTCGACCGGACCCGCCGCGTCGGACCGGTCGCCTCGATCACCGGGAAGGCCGACAGCAGCTCTTCCAGGAAGAGACGTCCCTCGAGGCGGGCCAAGTGGACCCCCAGGCAGAAGTGCTGGGCGATCCCGAACGAGAGGTGGGGGTTGGGCGAACGGAGGTGGTCGAAGGCGTGGGGGTCGGCGAAGACGTCTTCGTCGCGGTTGGCCGACGTGTAGTACATCGCCACCTTGTCACCGGCGGCGATCGCCACCCCGCGGATCTCGGTGTCGGCGAGGGCCGTGCGCCGGAAGTAGTGGAGCGGGTTCGCCCAGCGCAGGATCTCCTCGACCGCACCGGGCAGCCGCGACGGGTCGTCACGCACCGCGGCGAGCTGCTCGGGGTGCTGGAGCAGCACGTCGAGCCCCGAGGAGAGCATGGTCTTGGTGGTGTCGTTGCCGGCGGTGACGAGTTGGACGAAGAACGACGCAAACTGGAGGTCGTCCATCGGGCCGTCGCCGAAGTTGCCCGCCAGGATGAGGGAGGTCAGGTCCTCGCGGGGCTCCTCGGTGCGGCGCTGGGCGGCGAACTGCATCGCGTAGACGGCCATGTCGGCCATGCCGTTGCCATTGCGCGAGCCCTCCCCGGCGAGGTCGGGATCCTGATTGCTGGTCGACTGCTCGGCCCAGTCGCGGATCCGCGCCCAGTCGTCCCGGGGGATCCCCACCAACTCGCCGACCACCTGGCTCGGGAGCATTCCGGCGACGTCGTGGACGAACTCGACCTCGCCGCGGTCGCCCGCCTCGGCCAGAATCTCGCGGCACATCGCCCGGATGCGACCCTCGAGTCCGGCGATGACCTTCGCCTTGAACGGCTCGGCCATGGGCTGGCGGTACGCCGTGTGCCGGGGCGGGTCCATCATCAAGAGCATGTTGCGGCTCGCCGCGAGCTGCTCGGGTGCCTGGTCCTCGAGCACCACCCCACCGACCTCGGCGGAGAAGAGCTGCGGGTTGCGGGCCACGTGCATGAGATCGTCGTGGCGCAGCACCGCCCAGTAACCGGGCTCGCCCGGCATGTCCTGGAAGTGCACCGGGTCGGTGCGGCGCAACTCGGCGAAGATCTCGTGGATCGGGCCGTCGACGTAGAGGTCGGGGTCGTAGATGTCGATCGTGGCGGCCACGCTCGTCCTCCTCGGCGGGCGGCCAGGCCAGGATCGCGGGACCGGCAGCCGTTGGGGCACAGTGTGCCTGATCGACCCGCCTCGCACCAGCCGTTCCGTCGTCGCCGGTCCG
>JBAXBB010000220.1:0-1938 GCA_037142235.1 Actinomycetes bacterium | reverse complement strand
GAGCGCCGCGGCCACCGACGCTTGCGGCGCCGGGCCAGCGAGCGCAGCAGCGCGCCGACCAGCAGGACGACGAGTACCGAGACGGCGAAGGCGACCGCGGCCCGAACGACCATGGATCAGTCGGACCGCCGGATCGAGAGCACGCCAGGATCGTACGCGGGGTCCCGGTGCGAAACGCGTCGCCCGGGTCGCAATGGTGGAGCGGCTAGCGGCGCGACCCCGGGCCAGGGTTCCGCCCGCGACCTTGACCACCGGTCTGCCCACCGCCGGGGCCGCCACCCTCACGCGGTGTGGCTCCGGTGACCCGGCCGAGTGCGGTCGAGGCTTGCGCGAGGTCGCCCATCCGGGCGAGAACCTCCTCGAGGGCCGTGCTCGAATCGATCGCCCGTCGTTCGAGGTCTCCCAGGCGCTCGGCCACGGCCGCCTCGACTTCGCGGACCCGGTCGACGAGCTCCTCGAGCTCGGCGCCACCTCGACGCGCCTCGCGCTCCAGCAACGCCGCCTGGTCGGCCCGCGCCGCCTCGAGGCTCCGGCTCGCATCCTGGACCGCCGCCTCGATCGACGTGAGCCGGTCGGAGACCATCCGCTCGAGCGCCTCGGCCCGTCGGGCGAGCCGGGCGTCGAACTCTTCGGTGCTCTCCTGGGCCATCGAGCGCAGTTCTGCGCGCTGGGCCTCGACGACCTTGTCGAACTCGCGCCGGACCTCCCCGAGTTGCTGGTCGACGTCGTTGAGTTGGCGGGCCAGTCGCTCGTCGGAGCTGTTGGCGAGCGCCAGCGTCGAGTTGACCTTGTCCTCCAGCTCGTCCGAGAGCTTGCGCAACAATGCGACCCGGTCCTCGGCGACCCGCACCGTCTCGGTCCGCTCGCGATCGGCGAGCACGGCGATCTCGTCGACCCGCTCCCGTCCCGACTCGAGGATCTGCGCGGCGCGCTCCTGAGCCAAGTGCTCGAGCTCGGACCGCCGATCGGCGACGGTCGTCGAGATCAGTTCGGTCGCGGACTGGGTGCCCTGCCGGATGGCCTCGTCGAGGTCACGCAGTCGGTCCGTGCATGCCTCCAGCATCTGGGCGGCCTCGGCCATGACCGACTCCATCCCGGCCCGGCGCTCGCCCGTGGCCCGCTGCTCCGACTCGGCGAGCGACCGGATCTGCTGCGAGACCTCCGCCGTGCGGTCGCGAGCGACCCGCTCGAGTTCGCCGCGGTACTCGGCCAACGCCTGGGCCAAGCGCAGGCCCGACTCGTTGGACTGCTGCTCGAACGTCGCCTCGGACTCCCGGACCCGCTGCTCCCACCGGGCGAGGAGCTCGTTGCCCTGGGCGACCACGGACTCCAGGTCGGCCTTGCGTCCGGTCGCCACCGCGCCCAGACCCGATTCCAATTCCCGGCGGACGGTCTCGAGCTCGTCTCGCCAGGAGATGATGCGCTGCTGGTTCTCGGCATCGAGGCGGTCGACGTCGGCCCGGCTCCGGGCGATGGCCTGCTGGAGCTCCGCGTCGAGCTGCTCGATCTCGCCACGAGCGCGTTGGACGCCGGACTGCACGGCCTCCTCGATGGCCGCCACTTCCGAACGACCCTGCTCGATCGCCTCGGCGACCACGGTGCTCTGCGCCGTGATCGTGCGGACGAGGCGCTCTTCTGCACTCGCGGCGTCACGGACGTTGAGGGCTGCCTTCCGGTCGAGCTCGGCGACCTGCGCCTGCGCGCCCTCGGTCAGCGCTCCAGCACGGGCTTCGAGGTCGGCGACGCGGGAAGTCGTCTCCTGCTCGAGCTGCTGCATGCGCTCCACGGCCGCGTCGAGCTGCTCGCGGTGGGCGTGGGTCGCGACCTGTAGCTCTCCGAGTTGGGTGGCCGCCGCGCTTGCGATCGTGCGCGTGGCACCCTGAATGGTCCGCTCGAGCTCGGCGCGACGCTCGGCGAGTTGGGCCGCAGTGCTCTCGG
>JBAXBB010000219.1:0-1965 GCA_037142235.1 Actinomycetes bacterium | reverse complement strand
CGTTGGGCCCGTCGGAAGAGCGCTCCACGCCGCTCGACGGCAGCGACCTCGCGCCGCCGTCGCCGGCGCGGGCCCGTCCCCACGACGCCACGGCCTGGCTCCCCCTCCCCGATCCCGGCGCGCTGCCGAGCATCGAGGAGCTGCTCACGCGCGCCCCCTGGGACATCCACGAAGCCGTCGGCCTGAGCCCCGGCCGGGCCGAGCCGCACGACGCCGCGTCGTGGCTCCCGCTCACCGCCGTCGGGGCCGACGCTCCGGACGGCCCCGACCGACCCGACGGCCCCGACCTCCGTGCCTCGGTCGGCCCGATCGCCCGTGGCTGGTGGGGCAAAGCGCTCGTCGGTCTCCTGGTCGTCGCCTCGGTGGTGGTCGCCGGCACGGTCCTGCCCCGGCTCACCGGCAGCGCCAGCACGGTGGATCTCTCGGTCGATGGGGTGACCCGGCGCCTCGACACCTCCGCCGCCACCGTCGGGTCGTTCCTCCGTGACCAGCACGTCCGCCTGGCCCGCAACGACCGGGTCGTCCCCGCGCCCAACGCTGTGCTCCAGGACGGAGTCACGGTCAGGGTGATGCGCGCCTTCCCGATCACCGTCGACCTCGACGGCGAGATCTCGACCGTCCGCACCGCCTACGTGTCACCGACCGACTTCGTGCGGCGCGACCTCGGCCTCGACGACACCGTGAGCATCCGCAGTGCCCCGCAACGGTTGGAGACTTCGTCCACGATCATCGTCCGGACCCGCCACACCGGCCGACTCTCCGTCGACGGCCAGGACGTCGCCTACGACGTGGCGGCGGTCAACGTGGCGGAGCTGCTGGCGGAGTACAGCGTGGAGCTCGGTCCCGACGACCACATGCTCGGCCCCTCCGGGTCCGAGGTCACCCGCGACGCCCGTCTCACCGAAGGCGCGGTGTACTCGGTCGTGCGCATCGGCCGCAACGTCGAGACCGCCGACCAGTCCTACACCGTCCCCGACGAGCGCCGCGCCGACGACGCCCTGTCCATCGGCCAGACCCGTGTGCGTCAGGGCCACCCCGGCACGATCCGGACCACGTACCAGGTCACGTACCAAAACGGCACCGAGGTCGACCGGAAGGTGCTCTCGAAGGTACCGGTCGCCTCCGCGCTGTCGACCATCACCTACTACGGCACCAAGGCCGACCCCATGTGGGACAAGATCGCCCAGTGCGAGTCCCGCGGCAACTGGTCGGTGGTCGACTCCGAGTACTCGGGCGGTCTGGGCATCTTCAACGGCACCTGGGATGCCTGGGGCGGCCGGGACTTCGCGACCAACGCCGGGCTGGCCACCCGCGAGGAGCAGATCATCGTCGCCGAGCGGATCCGCGCCTCGGTGGGCCTCTCGGGTTGGGGCTGTGCCCACATCCTCGGGTACGTGCACTGACGCAGCCCGGAACGGGTCCCCGGGCCGGTAGCGTGCCCAGCGCCATGCAGTCCTTCACCCCCGCGGCGATCCGCGAGCTTCTCGCGGCCCACGGGTGCCGACCCAGCCGGGCCCTAGGCCAGCACTTCCTCGCCGATCCAAACCTCACGGCGAAGATCGTGCGTCTGGCCGACGTCGTTCCCGGTGAACGGGTCCTGGAGATCGGTCCGGGCGTCGGGTCGCTGACGGTCGCCCTGTGCGACGCCGGTGCCGAGGTCGTGGCCCTGGAGCTCGACCGTCACCTGCTGCCCGTGCTCCACGAGGTGGTGGGTGACCGGGCCCGCGTGGAGGCGGGGGACGCGCTCGACGCCGACTTCGCCCAGATCATGGGCGAGGGCCCGTGGGTGTGCGTGTCGAACCTGCCCTACAACGTCGCCACCCCGCTCGTTGTGCGCCTCCTCGAGGAGTTCCCGCAGGCCACCCGGATCCTGGTGATGGTCCAGCGGGAAGTGGGGGAGCGCCTCGTGGCCGGTCCGGGCACCAAGGCCTACGGAGCCGTTTCGGTCAAGGTCGCCTACTACGC
>JBAXBB010000218.1:0-2033 GCA_037142235.1 Actinomycetes bacterium | reverse complement strand
GCCGGTGCGACGGCGCCGTCGGCGCTCGAGGCCTCCACGAACCGGTGTGGGAAGCGCTCGTACCCGCCGAGTGCGCGAAAGAAGCTGCGGGCATGGAGCTGCTCGTTGGCGAACATCTCGCGCGGCGACATGGCGGGTGCGAGGAACAGGTTGTGCGCGCAGGCGAGCTCGTAGAGCTCCTGGTTGGTGTGACGGGAGAACCACTCGCCGAGGGGGGCCTGGATGGCGTCGAGCTCGGCGTCGGTGGCGTTTTGGTTGTTGAAGGTGGTCCAGTCGACCCCGTCGAGGTGCGCGGCGCCGGGGACCCCCTCGCCCTGCATCACCGCCGCGATGGTGGCCCAGTTCTTGAGCCGGGCGGCCCCACCGCGTACGCCGTACGACACGTAGCCGTCGCGGGTGGGCCAGATCTCACGGGTGCGCCCGATGTTGGCGCCCATGCGCAGGCCGCGCGATCCGGTCTCGGGGTACTGGGCGATTGCCACCATGTTGGCGACGAACACGACCTCCTGGAGCGACACGTCGACCCGCCGACCTTCGCCGGGGGCGGCCCACAGCGCGCTCAGGGCGGCGAAGGCGGCCTCGCCGCCGGCGTGCGCGTAACCGGAAGGGAGGGTGCAGCGCACCGGTGCGCGGTCGGGGTCGCCGGTACCCCACATGTTGCCGCTCGCGGCCATCACGCCGAGGTCGGCCGCTCGCCAGTGCGACCTCGGACCGTCGAGCCCGAAGGGGGTCACACTGACCCAGGGCGCGGACGGTGCCCGGCGGGGGTCGAGCGACCACGATCCCGGGAAGCCAGGGGTGTCGATGACGAGGTCGGCGTCGGCGAGGAGGGCGTCGAGGCGGGGATCGTCGGGGCCGTCGACGACGACGCTGCGCTTGCCGGCGGCCCAGGCCGCCCATGCGTGGCGCTCGGCCCGCAGCGGATGACCCTGGGTGGGCTCGACCACGACCACGTCGGCGCCGAGGTCGGCGAGGACCCGGCCGGTGAGTGCCGCCGGTTCCCCGGCGAGGTCGACGACGCGGATTCCGTCGAGCAGCGGCGTGGCCACGGTTCCCCCTGTTGCTGGTGCTGGTGCCTGCGGCGCCGGGAACGACGCCGGCGTCAGCGTAGCCCCGCGCGGCGCGTGGCTCCCGGGGTCGAGCCGAGGTCGGCGCCGAGGTCGGGGGCCAGACCGCGTCGAGGTCGGGGGTTCGTCAGGTGGCGTCGGAGTCGGTGGGGAGGGCCAGCGCGGGGTCGGTCGCGTCGGGGTCGCCGACCGGGAGGTGTCCGGCCTGCACGGCGTCGAGGGCGAGGCGTTGGATCGTACGGTGGTGCGTGTAGCCGACGAGGTGCCGCATCGATTCGAGCATCTCCACCGAATTGCGCGCCGCGGTCTGCTGGAGGTCACGGAGCGCGTCGGGGGTGAGGCCGGCGGGCTCTCCGGTGACGAACACGTCGACGATGCGCTGCTGGGTCGACTCGATGCCGTCGGCGTAGATCTCTCCGAAGGCGCGCAGGGCATCGGTGGGGATGCCCAGCCGCCGCAGGGTGGCCATGGCCCGCAGCATGTCGAGGTCGTCGCCGTCGTAGGCGGTACGTCCGAAGTCGAGCGGATCTCGCAGGACGCCCGCCACCTGCAGGGTGCCGGCGAGGTCGGGGTCGGCGCCGCTGCGCTCGAGGAGCTCGTCGAGCGTGAGCCGGACGTCCTCCCCGCCGTCGACGAAGATCCCCGCCAGACGGTCGCCCTCGCCGGTGACCATGGCGCGGATCGCGGCGATGGAGAACCGACGGCCCTGGAGCTCCTTGATCTTCTTGATGCGCCGGACGTGCTCGGTGCCGTAGGTGCGGTGGCGGCCTTCGCGTTCGCCGGGTGGGAGCAGGCCCTCACGCTGGTAGTAGCGGAGGGTGTCGACGGTCAGGCCGGTCTCGCGGGCGAGGTCGTCGATGCGCAGGCGCGCGTCGACCGGGGCGGCGGGCGGACCCGGCGCGTCGGGGGGAGTGGGTGGCGGAGGTGTCGGGTCCATGGCGGCGGCGTAACGATCGCGGAAACTCG
>JBAXBB010000217.1:0-2070 GCA_037142235.1 Actinomycetes bacterium | reverse complement strand
GGCCGGACCGGACCAGCCGGGCGGGTGGGCCGGGCGGGACGCGCCGGCCGGGTCGGACGCTCGACCGGACGGGTGGTCGCCCGGGTGCTCGTACCGGTCGTCGCCCGGGTGCTCGTACCGGTCGTCGTCCGGGTCGTCGAACGCGTTGCTGAACGCGTCGCCGAGGCGCGACCCGTCGGGGAGCGCGCTTCGCGGTCCCGTGCCGGGGCCGGGGTCGTACGCCGCCGCGGGGGCGCGGCGGCGGTCGGGCTCATGACGCCCGCGGCGCCGCCAGCGTGGCGGTGGCGAGGCGCTCGGCCGCCCGGAGGCGGACGCTGCGCGAACGGGGGTTCTCCTCGACCTCGGCGTCGGCGGGCCGGAGCGCGCGTCGCGTCAGTTCGCGGACGACGGGCGTCCGGGGGGTCGGCTCGGCGGGCAGACCCGGCACGGCGGGCTCGTGGGTGGCCGACCAGCCACGGAAGCGCTCCTTGACGATGCGGTCCTCGAGCGAGTGGTACGCGAGCACCAGCACCCGGCCTTCGGGCTTGAGGAGGTACACGGCTTCGTCGAGCCCCAGTTCGAGGTGGTCGAGCTCACGGTTGACCTCCATGCGGATCGCCTGGAAGGTCCGGCGAGCGGGGTGCGGTCCGGTCCGGCGGACACGACCGGGCATCCCGGCCACGATGGCCGCGACCAGGTCACCCGTGGTGAGGATCGGGCGGCGGGCCACGATCTGCGCCGCGATCGCTCGGGCGTGACGCTCCTCGCCCAACGTCGCGATGATCCCGGCGAGATCGGGCTCGGCGTACTCGTTGACCACCGTGGCGGCGGTGAGTTCCTGGCGCGAGTCCATCCGCATGTCGAGCGGCGCGTCGGCCATGTACGAGAAACCTCGCGACCCACGGTCGAGCTGCGGGCTGCTGACTCCCAGATCGAACAACACTCCCATGACGTTCCCCTCGCTTGCTCCGGCCACGATCGTGGCGATGTCTTCGAACCCTCCCCGCACCACCTGGGCGCGGGATCCGAACGGGGCCAACCGCTCCCGGGCCGCCTCGACGGCGTCCCCGTCACGGTCGATCCCGAGGAGGTGGCAGTCGGGACGGGCCTCCAGGATGAGGTGGGCATGCCCCCCTCCCCCGACGGTTCCGTCGACGATCAGCCCTGCCGGCACCGGGGCGAGGAGCTCGATCACTTCCCGGGCCATCACCGGTAGGTGCTGGAAGTCGGTCATCGCCGGCTCCCCTCCTCGTTCCCGGGGCCGACCCTCACCGGGTCGATCCCCTCTTGCGTCGTGCGTTGCTTTGTGCGTTGCGTTGTGCGTCGTGTCGTGCTTCGTGTCGTGAAGCCGACCCCAGCCCTCCGGACGAGCGAGTGCCGTTCGGTTGTCTCTCCGAATCGACTCGGTGGAAGCGGGCGGAGTGGGGGCTTCACCGTGCAGTCCGGAGGGCTGGGGTCGGTTCCTCGACGTTGGTGGTGCGATTCCTCCTCGATGCCGATTCCCTAGATCCCGAAGCCGGACGAGCCGGCCTCGTGCAGGGACGAGCGCCCGACGGCCTTGCGGGCCGTCCAGCGCGCGCTGTCCCAGACCTCGATCCGGGTGAGCACCCCGGTCACGGTCACGTCCTTGGCGAGGCCCGCGTACTCCCGCAGCGACTGCGGGATCGCGACCCGACCCTGACGGTCGGGGGTGACCTCCTTCGCGTCGGCGAAGAACACCCGGGCGGCGTCCGGGTCGTGCTCGCCCCGGCGGAGCTTCTCGAGGATCTCCGCCGACACCCGTTCGAACTCGTCGTGGGTGTAGACGGCCAGGCAGCCACCGGGGAACGCGCCGACCACCGCCCCCTCGGCGAGCGCGGGGCGGAACTCGGCCGGGAGGATGACCCTCCCCTTTGTGTCCAAGGAGTGCTGGAACTCCCCCAGGAACATGGCCGTGGCTTCCCTCGGTGGTGGATGGTCCCCGGACCGGTCGGAACGGGGTGCGAGCGGGTGCTCCGCGGTGGGCAGGGTACTCCCCTTTCCACCACTGCGCGCCACTTTAGCGCCCCATTCCCCCACCGTCAACCCCACACCCACCACTCGCCCCCCATC
>JBAXBB010000216.1:0-2073 GCA_037142235.1 Actinomycetes bacterium | reverse complement strand
GTCATGATCCGCACGGGGCGGTGGGGTCGGTACACGGCGGCGCCGCTCGACTGGCCGGTCGTGCGTCTGCTCGCGGCGCGGGGCTACCGCGCCGTGGCGACCAACCGGGCGGCCCTGTCGGCGCGCCTGGGCCTACGATCCGAATGTCAGATCGATCCGTGAACGGGGGATGTTCGATGGGTGAGACGAAGCGCAGTCCGGTCGAGGAACCCACCAGCCCTTGGGACCGGATCGTCGACGTCGTGGTGGTCGGCAGCGGTGGCGCCGCGCTGGTCGCGGCGACGATGGCTCACGACGCCGGGGCGGAGGTCCTGATCGTCGAGAAGGCCGCCCTGCTCGGCGGAACCTCCGCGGTGTCGGGAGGTGGGGTGTGGCTGCCCTGCAACCACAAGATGGCCGAGGCGGGGATCCCCGACGACCGGGCCAGTGCGCTCGAGTACCTCGAGCGGGTGACGATGGGCCGCGCGCCGGATCCCGAGCTGCTCGAGGTGTTCGTCGACACGGCCCCCGAGATGCTGCGCTACCTCGAGGACCACACCCCGCTGCGCATGCACATCTCCCCGATGCCCGATTACTACTCCCCGTGGGGGATTCCCGGACAGGTTGCGGTTCCGGGGCGTGCGGTCGAAGCCGATCCCTACCCGGTGGGCTCCGAGCTCCCCGACTGGGCCGACCGCATCGTCAAGCGCGGCACCCTGATGTCGCTGGGTGCCGCCACCACGCTGAGTGAGGACTTCGCGCCGCGCACGCCCGAACTCGAGGCCGAGCTCGCCCGGCGCGAAGCCGAGGACATCCGCCCCAAGGGTGCGGCGATGATCGCCCGGCTGTTCAAGGGCCTGGTGGAGCGCGGGGTCGAGACTCGGCTCGAGACCCCCGCACGGGAGTTGATCGTGCGCGATGGCGAGGTCGTCGGGATCGTCGTCGGGTCCGACGGTGCGCGGCTGCGGGTGGGGGCCCGCAAGGGCGTGGTGCTCGCTTGTGGCGGCTTCGAGTGGAACCCCGACCTCGTCCGCACCCACCTCGGCTACGACGTGTACCCGCTCAGCCCCGGTGGCAACACCGGCGACGGTCTCGTCATGGCGATGCAGGCGGGCGCACAGCTGGGCAACCTCACCTCGTACTGGGGCACCCCGGCGATGTTCGACCCCACCGTCGAACGTGACGGCGCGCTCGTGCCGCAGTTCGAGTGGGGCCGGGGCGAACCGGCCTCCATCGTGGTGAACCGTCACGGCCGCCGCTTCGCCAACGAGGCCCTTCCCTACAACGACTTCCCGAAGGCCTTCGGCACCTTCGACCCGGTCGCGATCGAGTTCCCCAACCTCGGTGCCTTCCTCGTCTTCGACCGTACGGTGCGCGAGCGCACGCAGATCCTGTCGGTGCTGCCCGGCGATCCCGACCCCGACTGGTTGTTGCGCGCCGAGACGATCGGCGACCTCGCCGACCGGGCCGGCATCGACCGGGTCGGTCTCGAGGTGCAGGTGGCCCACTTCAACGAGCACGCCGCCCGGGGCGAGGACCCCGACTTCGAGCGGCACCGGGTGGGGCTCATGCGTCCGGGGGCGGTCGCCCCGATCGTGGCGGCGCCCTTCTACGCCGTGCCCATCCACCCGGGCATGCTCGGCACCAACGGTGGACCGCGCATCACGCGCGACGCCCAGGTGCGCAAGCAGGGTGGTGGGGTGATTCCCGGCCTCTACGCCGCCGGGAACACCGCCGCGAACGTGTTCGGCTGGGCTTATCCGAGTGGTGGTGGCACGCTCGGCAACGGCACCGTGTTCGGCTTCCGGGCCGGCCGGCACGTGGGCTCCCAGCCCGCTCGCGCGCTCTGAGACGGACGGTCGGCGGGGGCTCAGGCCCGGGCCACGAGTGCGAGTTGGCGGGACTGCGCCACGAGGTTGCCGGCGGTGTCCCAGACCTCGCCGTCGACCTCGAGGAAGCCGCCGGTCACGAAGCGGGTGCTGACCGCGCAGGCGAGCCACCCCGGCGCGGGGCGGGCGCGTAGGTGCACGGTGAGCTCGAGGGTGGGGGTCCAGCCGATCGGCAGGCTCGCGTTGAACACGGTGGGTGGGAAGG
>JBAXBB010000215.1:0-2204 GCA_037142235.1 Actinomycetes bacterium | reverse complement strand
ACCGCCAGGACCTCTGCCCGGCACCGCTCCCCCCGGGTGGCCCGCTCGGCCGGCCGGCCAGTCGCTCGCCGGGCTCGCGACCGCGCTGACGGTCCTCCTCTGGATCGAGGTGGCGCTGGGGATCGCCTGTGCGGGCGCCCTGATCAACCGGATCAGCGTGGCCGGCGACCTCCTGCACGGCGACTTCCTCGGTTTCCTCGAACGCGTCCGGTCCGCCGACAACGCCGTCGGCGCCGCCTATTCGTGCTTCGTCCTCGTGGGGCTCGCCATCGCCGTCCTGCTGATCATCTGGATGTGGCGGGTGGCGAAGAACGCCGAGCTCACGGGGTGCACGCAGCCGCGGTTCTCCCCAGGCTGGACGATCGGTGGCTGGTTCATCCCGCTGGCCAATCTCGTCATCCCCGTGCTCATCGTCCAGGACCTCTGGCGAGCGAGCGAGCCCGGCGCGCCGCAGGGCGACCCGACGTGGCGTCGCCGATCGGGTTCGGCGTTGGTCGGCTGGTGGTGGGCGACCCACGTCGCCTCGTACCTGCTCGTCTTGCGGGGTTCGGGATCGAACCTCGAAGAGCTCCGGACCGCCGACACCGTGGCGTGCCTCGGTGCGGTGACGGCGACCGCCGCCGCGATCCTCCTCGTCCAGGTCGTCCGCCGGATCACGAGCCGGCAGCAACTGGCGCTCGGGCGCGCCTGAACCGATCGACGCGAACTCGGTGCCGACGCCGCCGGGCCGTCGAACGGGTCGAGGCTCAGGACTCCCAGAGGGCGTTGATCGCGCCCTGGACCTTGGCGATCCAGATGAAGAACCCCAGGATCGGGATCAGGTTCCAGAGTCCGGTCAGGCCCGAGACGGGCTTGTCCTTGCCCTGCTTGGCGTAGATGGCGCCCACCTCGGCCGGGAGCAGGAACCAGTTGACGATCCCGACGAGCAGGGCGATGACCAGCCCGACGGCACCACCGACGCCGTCACCCGAGTAACGCTTGTTGTCCGCGAAAACCCGGTACTGCCAGAACAGGCCGTAGATCCCGCAGGTGATCAGGGTGAGCAGGGCGACCGCGAACCAGCCGCGCGTCTCACCCTTCGGGCCCCAACCGCCGGTGCCGGCCGGCACCGGCGGTTGGGGCCCGAAGGGTGAGACGCGCGGCTGGTTCGCGGTCGCCCTGCTCACCCTGATCACCTGCGGGATCTACGGCCTGTTCTGGCAGTACCGGGTTTTCGCGGACAACAAGCGTTACTCGGGTGACGGCGTCGGTGGTGCCGTCGGGCTGGTCATCGCCCTGCTCGTCGGGATCGTCAACTGGTTCCTGCTCCCGGCCGAGGTGGGCGCCATCTACGCCAAGCAGGGCAAGGACAAGCCCGTCTCGGGCCTGACCGGACTCTGGAACCTGATCCCGATCCTGGGGTTCTTCATCTGGATCGCCAAGGTCCAGGGCGCGATCAACGCCCTCTGGGAGTCCTGAGCCTCGACCCGTTCGACGGCCCGGCGGCGTCGGCACCGAGTTCGCGTCGATCGGTTCAGGCGCGCCCGAGCGCCAGTTGCTGCCGGCTCGTGATCCGGCGGACGACCTGGACGAGGAGGATCGCGGCGGCGGTCGCCGTCACCGCACCGAGGCACGCCACGGTGTCGGCGGTCCGGAGCTCTTCGAGGTTCGATCCCGAACCCCGCAAGACGAGCAGGTACGAGGCGACGTGGGTCGCCCACCACCAGCCGACCAACGCCGAACCCGATCGGCGACGCCACGTCGGGTCGCCCTGCGGCGCGCCGGGCTCGCTCGCTCGCCAGAGGTCCTGGACGATGAGCACGGGGATGACGAGATTGGCCAGCGGGATGAACCAGCCACCGATCGTCCAGCCTGGGGAGAACCGCGGCTGCGTGCACCCCGTGAGCTCGGCGTTCTTCGCCACCCGCCACATCCAGATGATCAGCAGGACGGCGATGGCGAGCCCCACGAGGACGAAGCACGAATAGGCGGCGCCGACGGCGTTGTCGGCGGACCGGACGCGTTCGAGGAAACCGAGGAAGTCGCCGTGCAGGAGGTCGCCGGCCACGCTGATCCGGTTGATCAGGGCGCCCGCACAGGCGATCCCCAGCGCCACCTCGATCCAGAGGAGGACCGTCAGCGCGGTCGCGAGCCCGGCGAGCGACTGGCCGGCCGGCCGAGCGGGCCACCCGGGGGGAGCGGTGCCGGGCAGAGGTCCTGGCGGT
>JBAXBB010000214.1:0-2210 GCA_037142235.1 Actinomycetes bacterium | reverse complement strand
CCAGTGCCTCGGGGATGCCCACGGCGTGGGCCACGAGGTCGTGGACGGTCCAGTTGGGGCAGGCGGGCACGGTGCGGGCCAGGTCGGCGGCGGTGGCGTCGGCGAGGACGTCGGCCATGCGGGCGCGGACGTTGCGGTAGGCGGTGGCGGTCATGGCCCGAACCTATCCCGCCCTCTCCCGCCCTCTCCACGGATGCCTCGTGAGCACCCGCCCGGGCGATCAGCCGGTGAAGGTCGGCTCCGGGACCGGCGGCGGCTGGACCTCGAAGGCCCCGACGTCGACACGACCGTTGACGACCCGGGCGTACCCGTCGGCGCGCTGGTCCCACTGGTTGTCGGGGAAGTCCGCCACCGGGTCAGGGCCGGCATCGATCGCCGGGCTGCCGGCGAGCAGCGCATGCGTGTGGGTGGCCCCACCGTTGTCGGCGAGCGGACCGAGCAGCAGCGCCGATCCCGGCACATCACGCTGGGTTCCACCGGCGTCGACGACCGTCACCAACGGCGTGTCGACCGCCCCCAGGATCGAGTGGTCCGACGACACGGTCACCTCGGCGTGTTCGTAGCTGCCGATGTCGCGGCCGTCGGCGGCGTTGGGCGTGTGGTTGCCCGCCACGATCACACCCGACAGGTGCAGTTCCCCGGCGCCCGGCGCAGCCGCGACCGAGGGCCGACCCTCGCGGCGGGCCTGGACCTTCGCCTGATGGGCTTCGCGGCCGGCATGCCGGTCACCGGTCTGGGCCGGGTGCGCACGGTGCTCATGAACGGCTTGCGGGTGCGCGTGCGCCCGATGCTCGAGGATGACGCCCGGGGCACCCATCTGGATCCCGCCGGCCGGCACGCCATAGCTGGCTTCTTCGTCGGAGTAGAGGGCGGTGTTGTCGGTGATCGTGGCCTGAGCGATCTGGATGCCGCCCGCGTGCCCGCCGTAGATGCCACCGGCCTGATTCGCGGTGTTGCCCGAGATGGTCGAGTTCGCGATCGTGGTCGTGCTCGAGACGGATGTCCCGAGGTACAGCCCGCCGCCGTACCCGTTCGACGAGTTGCCCGAGATGGTCGAGTCGAGGATCGAAATTTCGTATTCGTTGAACTTGGAGAAGAGGCCGCCGCCGCCCGACCCGGCAGTGTTGCCCGAGATGGTGGTGTCGTCGATGGAGGTCGTCGTGTGGGCGACGTAGAGGCCCCCGCCCTGTACGCTCGCGGTGTTGTCCGAGATCACGGTGTCGAACACGGTCAACGACGTCCCCGTGTCTCCGCCACCGGCAGCCGCGATCCCGGCGCCGTAGTAGGCCTGGTTCCCCGAGATCGTCGACGAGTTGATCGTCACGGTCGCGTCGTGCTTGATCGCCACGCCGCCGCCGGAAGCGTCGTAGTGGGCGACGTTGTTGGAGATAGTCGAGTGGTCGACCTCGAGCGTGGCCAGCCTGACGTAGAGCCCGCCACCGTCGTGGTAGGCGTAGTTGCCGGTGATCTGCGAATCCCGGATGACGATCGTCAAGGAACGGCCACCCGTGGTGCCGCCATGGGCGTAGAGCCCGCCGCCACCTCCGTAGAGCGCCTCGTTGTCCGAGATGGTGGTACCCGAGATCGTCACGGTGCCGGTGTTGTGGTAGAGTTGGATGCCGCCGCCGTCGTTGCTGGGAGAGGAATTCGCCGTGATCACACTGTCGGCGATCAACAGGTCGGCGCTTCCGTAGTACACCTGGATCGCGCCACCGCTGTTGTCAGTGTTGTCTTCGGCCATACCGCCGGTGATCGTGAGGCCGGAGATCTCGTTGGTGCCATCCGCGCTGTACACGCGGTCGAAGACGAACAGGGTGTGCCCCGTGGACGTGCCGTCACCGTGGCGCCAGCCACCGTCGATGGTCAGGACGCTCGCCCCGGGACCCGTGATGTGGACCGCGTCGTCGATGTGAGGCAGGTCACCGGTGACCGTGATCGTGCCGGTCACCGAGAAGTCGATGGTGTCCTGACCAGGATTCGCGTCCGCCTGTGTGATCGCCCAACTCAGCGAACCGACGGTGGCGGTCCCGTCGTCGGTGCTCTGGGTGACCGTGAACGTGGTCGCCGCCGCCCCCGCCTTCGCCCAGACGCAGGTGCGCGTGGGCGTGATCCCCGTGCTCGGGGTCGCGCCGATCTTCGTGGTGGACAAGGAGGGCTGGGCCAAGGCGGCGGGCTTTGACCTCAAGTTCACCACCTTCGAGTCCGGCCCG
>JBAXBB010000213.1:0-2249 GCA_037142235.1 Actinomycetes bacterium | reverse complement strand
GGCCAAGGGGACCAAGGACACCAAGGTCAAGCCGTCGGAAGTGACGGAGCGTCCCGGCCAAGCCGGCCGAAGGACATCGAAGAAGAAGCGGAAGCGGTGAGGTTCTGATGGAATGGGTCGAAACAACCGGTCCGACGGTCGACGCGGCGCTCGATGCGGCGCTCGACGAGCTCGGGGTCGATGAAGACGAAGTCGAGTACGAGGTCCTGCAGGAGCCGAAGTCGGGGCTCTTCGGGCGTTTCGGGGGATCCCCCGCCCGGATCCGGGCGCGGGTCAAGCCGATCTCCCGAGAGAAGCCCGGTGAGCGCGGCCGCGGCCGAGGCCGTCAGGGTCAGGGCCGAGGCCGATCCGGCGGGCAGGCCCGGGGTGGCCGGAGCCGCAACGGTGGCGGCAATGGAGCCGAGGCCAAGGAATCCGACGCACCCGCTGAGGGAACCCGGAACGGTTCGGCCGGTGGGAGCGAGAAGGCCACCGACGGCGCAGGCGGCGGATCGGGGAACCGTCGGCGCGGCGGGCGAGGACGTGGGGCCGGCGGACCGAAGCCGACTCCGGGGGGCGAAGGCACCGCCGGTGCCCGGCCCGCAGCGAAGACCGATGAGGCGAGGAAGGGAAGCAACGTGACTACCGAGGAGATCCCGGTCGGCGTCCAGGCCGACGTGGCGGACGAGTTCATGCGGGGCCTGGTGGGCGCCTTCGGGCTCTCCGGCGACGTTTCGGTGCGGATCGAGGACGACTCGGTGTTCGTCGACGTCGACGGCGGCGACCTGGGCCTGCTCGTGGGCCCGAAGGGAGCCACCCTGAAGGCCATCGAGGAGCTGGTGCGCACGGTCGTCCAGCGGTCGACTGACGGGCACGGTGCCCGCATCCACGTCGATGTGGCTGGCTATCAGGCCAAGCGCCGGGCGGCGCTGGCGAAGTTCGCCACCGACCTTGCCGAGCGGGTCCGTTCCTCGGGTTCCGAACTTGCGCTCGAGCCGATGTCGGCTTCGGATCGCAAGGTCGTCCACGATGCCATTGCCGGCCTCGAGGGTGTCGTCACGACCTCCGAGGGCGAAGAGCCGCGACGCCGGGTCGTCGTGCGGCCCGCCTGAGCCTGGTCGGGGTCCGGCGATGACGCAGGACCCACGGTACGTCCGGCCGCCGGCCCTCCTCGCGGTGATCGAGGAGAGCCGGCGGTTCGGTTTTCTGGGTCCGGGGGACCTCGGACCACAGCTCGACCACGCCGAGGGCTTCGCCCGCGCGGCGGGTGTGGTGCCGGGAGCCTTCCTCGACCTGGGCTCCGGTGGGGGCCTCCCGGGGCTGGTGCTGGCGCTGTGCTGGCCGGCGGCCCGGGGGGTGCTCCTCGACGCCATGGTGCGCCGGACGGACTTCCTCCAGTTGGCGGTCGAGCAACTCGGTCTCGCGGATCGGATCGCCGTCGTTTGCTCGCGGGCCGAAGACGCTGCTCGCACTGACCTGCGTGGGCGCTTCGAGGTGGTGACGGCCCGCTCGTTCGGCCCCCCTGCGGTCACGGCCGAGTGCGCCGCGGGCCTCCTTGCCGACGGCGGGATCCTCGTGGTGAGCGAACCGCCCGAAGGCGGGGCCGACCGCTGGAATCCTGATGGCCTGGCGTTGCTGGGGTTCGCTCCCGCCGAGCCGCTCTCAGGCGAACCCCGCTTCGTTCGCATGGCCCGGCGGGGAGCGCCCGCCGACCGCTGGCCGCGGCGCGTAGGCGTCCCGGCGAAGCGCCCTCTTTGGGCTTGACGGCAACGGCACCCCGTCCTGGGTTCCACGTGGAACCTGGGCCGGCCGGCCTGGGCCGTCCGCCGGCAACCCGGGGGGTGGCGCCGCTCGCCGTGTTCCACGTGGAACCAGCGATCACCGGGGTTCTGGTGCCGGCGAAGCGCCCCCTCTTGGGCTGACGGCGAGGGCACCCCGATCGGAGATCACCATCGGCCGGAACCGCGAGCCGGGCGGGTGCCGACAGCGGTGCGACAGAGCCATGGTGGCCCGGGCCGGGATGCGGAGCGGGCGACGGGCCTTGGGGCGGACGTGGCGGGAATCTGATCGGCTCCGGCAGCGGCCGCACGGGGGCTGCGCCGGGGCCCTGAATGGGCGCGTTCCACGTGGAACAGGAATTCCCCCGCCCGCCGCTGGTCGGCGCCTATCCTGGGGTTGTCTTCGACACCGACGGTGGCCGACGGGAGGCACAGTGAAGAAGCGAGGCCGAGGCCTCATCAAGCGGCGTCCGTCGGAATCGGAAGCGCCCC
>JBAXBB010000212.1:0-2277 GCA_037142235.1 Actinomycetes bacterium | reverse complement strand
GGGCGCCGGCTCCGGCTCCGGCGGGGCGGGCGGGGTCGGCGGCTCGGGTGTGGGGCACAACGCCCCGGCCAGGCCTGCGAACACCGCGGGCAGACCGGCGAACGACGTGCGGGTGACGTCGCTGCCCTCCACCGGACCGCTGATCGCCACCAGGTTGGGTGCCGCCACTTCGAACGCGTCACCCACCCCCACCGCCACCACACGAATGCCCTGCACCTTGAGCGCGTTCGCGGCCCGCACGCCGGCGGCGATCTGGTCGAGGTCGGTGACGACCGGCGGGTACACGGCCGGCACGCCCATCACCGTGGGGCTGCCATCCGTGAGCACCACCACCACGTCGGCCCGGGCACCCGGCGCGGCGGCCGCCGCCCGCAGCCCGGCGTCCCAGTTGGTGAACCCGTCGTCGCCGGCGGGGGGAGTGAGCGCCGCGATCGCCGCCCGCACCCCGAGCGCCCCACCGGGGGTCGCCACGCTCGTGAAGCCCAGGTCGGCATTGCCGGCGGCCGGGGCGCTCGTGGCGAACGAGCCCACGGCGATCTCGGTGGGCGTGCCGGTGAGCGCATCGACGAACCCGATCGCGGCCATGCGCAGGAGCTCGGCCTCGGCCGGCGACACCGACGACGACAGGTCGAACACCAGCCGCACCCGCAGCCCGCACGCCGCCCGCAACGCCGGGTCGACCCGACGCAGCACGATCGGGGGCGCCTCGACCGGCGGGTCGGTGGCGGTCGCGACGTCGGGCACGTCCACCGACACGGCGTAGCGCACCTCGCCCTCGAACGTGGTGGTCACCGTGTCGAGCGGGAGGTGCGTGCCCGACGGCGGGCCGCTGGCCGCGACCAGCCAGACGGTGCCCGGGGCGAGGCCATCCACCGTGCACGTGCCGTCGTCGCCGGTGGTGCACCCACCCACGTGCGTGGCGAGCGTGGCGTCGGCGTAGGCCTCCACCGCCACGCCGGCGATCGGCTGGTCGTCGGCCACCCGCACGAGGACCGTGCCCGATGCCGACGGCGTGGACGACGGCACGACCGTGGGCACAGCGGTCAACCCTCCGATCGAGACGACGGCGGATGCCGCGAGCACGCGACGCAACGACGGAACCGACACGGGGACCTCCCGGAGGCAGGCGGGCGCCCGCCGCGACCCAGGACAGGTCGGTCGACGGCGCCCGCACGGACGTGCCGGAGTGGAGTCGAACTCGCGCCCGACGTGACGAGCGGCGAGACCGGTCAGGCGCGCCCGGTCGATCGCCCTCCGGTCAGTCGCCTTCGGGGATGAACCACGGTGTGGCCAGCGAGCGTCGGGCAGCGAGGAAATCGACCACGTCGTGCAGCGTGCGCACGTCGGCATGATCGAGCCGCAACTCGAGCCGCTCCGGGTCCACCACGTGGATCGTGCCGTGGTCCCAGTGGTAGACCTCGGAGCCCCAGGCCGTCGTGACCTTGAGCCGGTCGCGACCATCGCCGTCGAATTCGGTGTGGTAGTCGACCACCCAGTCGGCATCCACGGCCTCGGCGAAGCGCCGGAGCGGGTCGTCGGACGCGGTACCGGTGTCGAAGAACCCCACCCGCAGGCCGAAACGCGCCCCCGTGGGGCCGTTGCCGAGCGCGAGCGACCATTCACGCACGCCCGTGAGCGGTGGGTGCTCGTCGGTCCCGGTGTTGACGAGCAGCGCGTCGGCGTACTCGGCCACCTCGAAGAGGTGCGCACGATCCACGATCACGACCGCCGCCCGGGTGATGCCGCCGCTGGCGTAGATCCCGGCGCGCGAGACCCCACGCTGATCGGCCGCCTTCGGCGCCCACGCCGGCAACAAGCCCTCCGCCGCCGAGGTGCACCACAGCGCACCGGGGCCGTCGTCGTCGGTGGAGACCGGCGTCCGGCGTCGGTTCCAGCGCAGGCTCCGGGCACCGGGCGCGGCGCGGCCCAAGCGGTTGGGCCACGTGTAGATCCAGTCGAACAGCGGCACGTCGGCGAACGCGTCGGTCGGGCCGAACGCCGACCCGATCTGCACCACGTGGATCGACGGCTCGGGCGTGTCGTCGCGCACGCGCAGGCCGTCGAGGTCGCGGAACGCCTCGTGGTCGGGGTCCCGGGGCAGGCCGGGGTCAGGGATGGTCATGGTGTCCTCCTCATCGTCCGGGCATTGGCACCGTGCGCACGTGCGTCGGTTGCCCCACCGTCATCGGGCCCGGTCCCTCAGGTGATCGAGATGAGCACGGCGGACGATACGGACCGGCTGGGACACGAACACGGGCACGGGCACGGGCACGGGGG
>JBAXBB010000211.1:0-2299 GCA_037142235.1 Actinomycetes bacterium | reverse complement strand
GGCGCACCGGCCCCCGCGGGCGCCTGGTCGGGGCTGCGGATCGTCGAGTTCGGCTCGGGTGCCGCCGGCCCCATCTCCACCCGCTACTTCGTGGAGCATGGGGCGACCGTGCTGCGCATCGAGTCGTCGAGCCGACCCGACTTCCTGCGGGTGATGGCGCTCGGACCCAACAACCCCCACGGGCTCGAGGGCGCCCCGATGTACGACGGTCTCAACGTCGGCAAGCGCAATGCGACCTTCAACCTGAAAGACCCGCGCGCCGTGGAGTTCGTCCGCCGACTGATCGTCGAGTGGGCCGACGCCGTCGTGGAGAACTTCGCTCCCCGGGCGATGAAGGGCTTCGGCCTCGACTACGAGTCACTCGCCGCCCACAAGCCCGACCTGGTCATGATCAGCGCGTGTCTCAACGGCCAGACCGGCCCCCACAAGGACTACCCGGGGTTCGGATCCCAGGGCTCGGCCCTCTCGGGGTTCACCTACCTCACCGGCTGGCCCGACCGCGAGCCGGTCGGCCCGTACGGCACCATCACCGACTCCCTCGCGCCCCGGTACGTCGCGGCCGCCCTCGCTGCTGGCCTCCACTACCGGCGCCGGACCGGGCACGGCGTCTCCCTCGACCTGTCGCAGGTCGAGTGCGGCATCTTCACCCTGTCCCCGTGGCTGCTGCGCGCCGATGCCGACGGCGTCGTCACCGACCGCGCGGGGAACCGGTCCGACCGTGCCGTCCCCCACGGCGCGTTCCCGTGCGCGGACGAGACGGTCGACGACCAGGCCCGGGCCGACCGCTGGGTGGCGATCGCCTGCTGGACCGACGACGAGTGGGCGACCCTCGCCGGGGTGATCGGGCTCGACGACCCGGGACTCGCCACGCTGGAGGACCGCCACACCCGCCTCGACGACGTCGAGGCCGCGGTCGCCGCCTGGACGTCGACGCGCTCCCGACTCGAGGTCGCCGAGGACCTCCAGGCGCGCGGCATCGAAGCCGTGCCGGTCAACGACTTCGCCGATCTCCACGACGACCCGCAAGTGGCGCACCGCGCGCACTTCGTGCACCGCACCCATCCGTTCATGGGACCGCGCCTCTACGAGCTCGACGGCTTCCGGGTCAGCGGGCTAGCCGCCGGATACGACCGCTCGGGGCCGACCCTCGGTCAGGACAACGACTGGGTCCAGTCGGAGCTGCTCGGCCTCGCCCCCGGCGAGCGTGAGGCACTCACCGCCGACGACGTCTTCAAATAGACCCATCCAGATGGCGACGGCGCCGGCCATCTCCGTGGTGATCCCGGTGCTCGACGGTGCGACGACCCTCGGGATCCAGCTCGCGGCGTTGCTCGAGCAGCGCTGTCCCGAGCCGTTCGAGGTCGTCGTGGCCGACAACGGATCCTCCGACGCGACGGTCGCGGTGGCCGAGGCGTTCGCCGATCCCCGCCTCCGGGTCGTCGACGCCTCCGCGCTGCCCCGGAACGCGTCGGCCGCGAAGAACGCCGGGGTAGGCGCGGCCCGGGCACCGCTGCTCGCCTTCTGCGACGCCGACGACCAGGTCGCCGACGGGTGGCTCGCCGCCGTCCTCGGCGCACTCCACGACCACCCCGTCGTGTCGGTCACCTGCGAGCACCGACGGCTCAATCCCCAACTCTCCGACCGCTCGTGCCCGGCCACCGTCGTCGAGCGCTGGTTCCGCGGGGTCCCGGTGTTCTCCGGCGGGGCGTTCGGCGTCCGGCGTGATCACTATGAGTCCGTCGGGGGCTTCGCCGAGCACCGCACCGGCGCCGTCGACTACGAGTTCGCGCTCCGCCACTACCGGCGGTTCCGGGTCGCCCCCGTGCCGAGCGGGGCGACGGTCCACGTGCGCTTGCGGACCGACCCGTGGCTTGCGTTCAGGTCCTCTCGGGCTCTTCACGCCTCCCTCGTCGACCTGGCGCGCGAGTACGCCGATCTGATCGAGCCCGAGCCCTGGTCGCCGGCGTCCGAGTGGCGATCCTGGGTCAGGCTCGCCCGGGCCATGTCGTGGTGGCGCTCGCCCGACCTGCGGATCCAGTGGGCCTGGCTGGCGGCGGAGCGCGTTGGTGGGCTCGCCCGCCTCGGCCGGCCGGAGCGCGACCCACGCTGAGGCGAACGGCGACCCGGTCAGGACCGCCGGGACCGCCCCGGTCCGGGCGGACCGGCGAAAGCCTGGGCGATGGTCAGCCACTCCGTGGCGACCGGCCCGACGCCGACCAGGTCGGTGTCGGCGAGGTGGCGGCGCTGGGTCGCGAGCAGGCACAGGTCGAGGGCCGGGCCCGTGACCCGGTCCACGGCC
>JBAXBB010000210.1:0-2318 GCA_037142235.1 Actinomycetes bacterium | reverse complement strand
GGCCGGCGCCACCACGACCGGCTCAGCCACCACGACCGCCGGGGCCGGCGCCACCGCGACCGGCTCAGCCACCACCGCCTGGTCGGAGGTCTCGGGCAGCTTCGGGGCCCCGACCGGCACGACCACCGGGTCGGCGATGGGCCGGCTCGGCGCCGGGGGCGGGGGCGTTGCGGGCGCGGCCGGGACCAGGCGCAGATCGGTCGGGATCCCCGGCACGTGTGCCGCCGGGTGCGGCACCGCAACGCCGCTCGCCATCCGCGCCCGGTACCGGGCGACCTCGATCATGGTCGCCGCGTCACGCTCGGCCTCGACCCGGAGTTCCTCGAGGAAGCGCTGGAGCCGGACGATCGTCCAGGTCGACGACCCCAGGTCGAGGTTCCCGAGGCGGGCAGATTCCTCGGCCGCATCGGCCGCCGCGCACAGCTCCGCAGCTTCGCGTTCGAGGTCGGCCAATTCGAGTTCCGTCCGGGTGATCTGACCCTCCACGGATCCGGCATCGACCAGGTCCAGCACTTCGGGGAGCCGCAGTCGGCGTTGCTGCTCGAGGGTGTCAGTCGTCATCGAGGGATCCCCTTCCTTCGGGCCCGACGAGCGAGCCCTTCAACCGGGCGAAAAAGTCGTCGTCGTTCGGGCTCAGCGGCTCGAGCGAGGCGTCGGGATCGAGCCCCACGCCAGCACCCGGGTCGTCACCGTCCGCAACCGGTCCGCCCGCTGCCTCGGGCGCGGGCGCACCCGCCAGGATCGCTGCGGCCTCCACCTCGGCCGCCCGGCGGATCTCCTCGATCTGGCGCTGCCCGTCGAGGAGCATCTCGGCCATCGTCCGGTCGAGCCCGACCGCAGCCTTGGCCCGCGCGAGCCGAGCCCCGGCGTCGGCGATCACCGATTCGAGCCGGGCCCGCTCGGCGGCGGCCGCTGCGTGGAACTCGTCGACTGCAGCCCGCGAGTACCACTTCGGCGTGTCCGGACGCGTGATCGCCGTCGGCGGCTCCAGGCGTTCGTGAAGATCCATGGGCGGAGGGTAGGAAAGCGAGGTAACCGGCACTTGAACGACCTGTGAACGCTGGCTCACCGTTGTCGAACGCGCTCCCCCTCGAGCTGGCCTACGATCCGCAGGTGGAGACCCGTCCGAGGACGCCCGAGCGCACCTTCGACGTCTTCGCCGCCCGCTCGCTGGCGGAGAGCGACGCCGCCTGGGGCGTCCAACGTTCGGCCTGCCCGGCGGCCTGGACCCCGCTCCACGGCGGCCACTGGGTGCTCACTGGTTACGACGTCGTGGCCGAGGCGTTCCGGGAGTGGGAGACGTTCTCGTCGGCCCGGACCGACCCCGAGCGGTCGTCGATCACCATCAGCGGGAGCCGCATCCCCCCGCTCCTGCCCGAGGAGCTCGACCCACCCGAGTGGCACCCGGTCCGGAGGATCCTGGCGGCGCAGCTGGCGCCGGCCGCGGCCGAGCGGCTGCGGCCCCGCGCGCGCCACTGGGCCCGCCGCTGCATCGACGCCGTGGTCGAGCGCGGCTCGTGCGAGCTCGTGACCGACCTGATCTTCCCGGTCCCGGCGGCGGTCACCCTCGAGTGGCTCGGGTTCCCCGAGGCCGACTGGCACCCGTTGTCGCGAGCATTCCACGACACCGCAGCCCACCCGACCGGCTCGCCCGAATACCTCGCCGCGATCGCGGGCTATGCGGAGGTCACCACCCGGGTGGCCGAGGAGGTCGCGGCCCGCGTCACCGACCCGCGCCACGACGGGCTCACCGCGATCGTGCACGCCGAGATCGACGGCGAGCGGATCGACACCGAGCTCGCCGAGGCGCTCGTCTTCATGACGATCGGCGGTGGCGTCGACACCACGACCGCCCTCGCCAGCGCGGCGCTCCTGCACCTGCACCAGAACCCCGACGATCGCGTCCGGCTCCTCACCGAACCCGATCTCCTCGACGGAGCCACCGAGGAGTTCCTGCGGTACTACCCCCCGGCGCGCACCCACGCCCGGACGCTCACCCGTGACACAGAGTTCGCCGGGTGCCCGATGCGCGCCGGCGACCGGGTGCTCCTCAGCGAAGCCGCCGCCGCCCGTGACCCGGAGGCCTTTCCCGACCCCCACGACTTCGTGATCGACCGCTTCCCGAACCGCCACCTCTCGTTCGGTGCCGGGATCCACCGCTGCCCGGGATCGCACCTGGCCCGCATCATGTTCACCGAGGTCGTGCACGAGGTGCTCGAGCGCATCCCCGATTACTCGATCGTCGACGACGCCGTGGTGGAGTACCCGAACTGGTCGATGATCGGCGGCTGGGCCGCCCTCCCGGCCACGTTCACCCC
>JBAXBB010000209.1:0-2382 GCA_037142235.1 Actinomycetes bacterium | reverse complement strand
GAATCTCGTACCCGATCTTGGTCTTGTCCCAGTCCACCCAAGCGTCATCTACGAAGGGCAGAACCTCGGCAGCCATGTAGTCCTCGGCCGCATCCCTATAGTCGAGGCCCGCCAGGCGCTCGGCGACGTCGGCTTCCCAGTTCACCGGGATCGGGGGCAGCGGCACGTTCTCGTTGTCCCGTAGATCGGCGTCTGGCTCCGGCTCCCCTTTCCGGTTCGTCATGATCGGCGCCTCAGGGTCGCTCACCGCCAGAGCACTCCACACGGCCTTCTCGATGGCCTTCGGGACCGACCCGAGTTCCTTGGCCATCACCTTCCGGTCGGTAGTCGAGGTACCTTCGACGGCCTTCAGGGCAAGCTCCATCGACTCGCGCTCTCCCAGTTGCAGCTTCTCCCACGCCTTGGTCTCGGCGACCATGGCGAGGGTCTCAGGTGTCACTTCCCACTTCACCCGAAGTGGTCGCTCGACCGTGATCCGCTGGTATCCGAAGGCCTCGTTCGGGAAGATCTTCACTTCCTCGCCCTCAGTGAAGTCCCCGTAGAGTCGCGTGATCTCGTCGATCTGGTCATCGCTCAGCTGCTTGCGCTTGTCGCCCAGTGACTTCCGCATCTTCACGAAGTACTTTCGGGCGTCGATGAGTTGGACCTTGCCGCGTCGCTCTGGAGTCTTGCGGTTGGTGACGATCCAGAAGTAGGTCGAGATCCCGGTGTTGTAGAACAGCTGGTCCGGCAGAGCGACGACCGCTTCCAGCCAGTCGTTCTCGATGATCCAGCGCCGGATCTCAGACTCCCCGGATCCAGCGGCCCCGGTGAAGAGCGGTGACCCGTTGAAGACGATGGCGATCCGACTGCCTCCGTCCTCTGGAGCCTTCATCTTCGAGATCATGTGCTGCAAGAACAGGAAGCTGCCGTCGTTGATGCGCGGGAGCCCGGCCCCGAACCGGCCGGCGAACCCGAGCTTGTCGTGCTCGGCCTCGACCTCGTCCTTGACCTTCTTCCACTCGACCCCGAACGGCGGGTTGGCCAACATGTAGTCGAACTTCCGGCCCGGGTGCCCGTCATCGTTGAATGAGTTGCCCTGGACGATGTGCGAAGCGTCTTGACCCTTCAGCATCATGTCGGACCGGCAGATGGCATAGGTCTCGTCGTTGAGTTCCTGACCGAACACTTCCAACTGGGCGGCAGAGTTGAGGGAGCGCAGGTGGTCCTCGGCGACCGACAGCATCCCGCCCGTTCCACACGCTGGGTCGAAGAGAGTGCGTACGACCCCAGGTCCAGTGAGCATCTCGTCGTCCTCAACGAAGAGGAGGTTCACCATGAGGCGGATCACCTCGCGCGGGGTGAAGTGCTCCCCCGCTGTCTCGTTGGAGAGTTCCGAGAACTTCCGGATCAGTTCCTCGTAGAGGTAGCCCATCTCGATGTTGGAGACAGTCTCGGGGTGGAGGTCGAGGTCGGCGAACTTTGACAGCACCATATAGAGGAGGTTGTCCCGCGCCAGCCGCGTGATCTGGCCGTCGAAGTCGAACTTGTCGATGACCTCGCGGGCCCCTTCGCTGAACCCGGCGACGTAGGCGCGGAGGTTGCCGGCCACCTGAGTCGGGTCATCGAGGAGCCGCTTGAAGTCGAGGGGTGAAGTGTTGAAGAACCGCTGCTCGGCCACGCTCTCCAAGATCGGATCGACGTTCTCGACCTTCCCCTTCAGGATCCTGTGGCGGTCGAGGACGGCCGGCTTGGTGGCTTCGAGGACGCAGTCGAGGCGGCGGATCACGGTGAGGGGGAGGATCACCTTGCCGTAGTCGCTCTGCTTGTAGTCGCCACGGAGGAGGTCAGCGACAGACCAGATGAAGGCGGCGTGGTTGTTCGTGGTCGAGTCGGTCATGACTTTCCACCCTCGATCTCGATCGCCGCAGACTCCCCCACCGGGACTGCCGACGCTGGCTCAACGGTAGATGCTCGATCACGCGCATCCCCGGATCCCGATCTTGCAGCTGCGACGGGATCATCCACAGCGAACGCCACGAGAAGGTCCACCATCCGGAGGGCCTTCAGATTCGAGACTGCCTCCTCGTGAGCGAGGATCGACGCGCTGAAGGCTCGGTACCGTTCCCCGATCCGCTTCTGAACGGCCATCTCGGGGACCGGGACCTCGAACTTCTCCAAGTCCTTCACGGCGATGCGCTTGATGGTGCTACCGCGGGTCAACATCATCAGCCGCTGTCGACCTTGGTCTGAACTCAGCCAGGCTCCCAGGTACCAGGGGTCGATCTCGCCCCCTCGCAAGACCCTCAGCGTCGCCACCTGCTGAGACGGTACGAACTCCGGATCCTCGTCTGGGACTACCAGGCACTCACCGACGGTCCCGCCCTCGACCGCCACCAGCAC
>JBAXBB010000208.1:0-2392 GCA_037142235.1 Actinomycetes bacterium | reverse complement strand
CACCCGGACCGGCCCACCCTGATCCATCACGAGCGGTTCGAGCGCTCGCCTGGAGACGCGCACGACGGCCAGGTCAGCCGTGCGGTCCACGCCGACGATGCGGCCGGCCACGTGCGCTCCGTCGGAGAACACCACGGTGATCGACGTGGCGCCGTCGACCACATGGGCGTTCGTGGCGATCATCCCGTCGGCATCCATGACGAAACCGGAACCGGCGACCTGCTCGGAGATCGATCGACCCCCGGCGTCGATGCCGGTCGACGTCACCTCGATCGCGACCACCCCGGGGGCGATCCGGGCGATCATGCCCGGGAGGTCGGTGGCCCCGAACCCCACACCCGCGGCGGCGGTGGGATCGACGTCGGACCGGGGCCCCACGACCCGGGCCACGATCGCCCCGGCCAGGCCTCCGCCCACGGTCGAGCAGATGAGGACCAGGGCGAGGAGGAACGACCGCGACGCCAGGAAGTGCGCAGCACGCGGGCCAGAAGACCCCGGGGGTGAGGAGACCATGACCCCCATCGCAGCCCGCCGGAGCCACGGGCAACAGGGGCGTTCGTCCTCGCCGCCCCCGCATTCCGGGGGCCCGAGACCCCCGAACCCGGCCCCGGGCCCCGGTTCGAACCTGGGAGTGATCACTCCTAGAATGAGTGGTCATGGACGGAGCCACCCTGCGGGTCGAGGACCTCGCCCGCACGGCCGAGGTCAGCGTCGACACCGTGCGCTTCTACCAGAAGCGCCGTCTCCTGGCGCCCCCCGTCCGGCGGGGCCGCATCGCCTGGTACGGGACCGAGCACGCCGAGCGCCTCGCTCGCATCAAGGACCTCCAGCAGCGGGGCTTCTCCCTGGCGGTCATCCGTCGCCTCCTCGACGGTGAACTCGACGCCGCCGACGCCCCCCTCGCCGCCGCCGTGGCCGACGCCGCCGTCGCCGGCGACGTCGCCGACGGCTGGATCACCCTCGACGAGGTCGCCCGCCGCGCCGGCGTGCCGGCCTCGCTGCTCGGCGTCGTCGTGCAGGCCGGGATCCTGGTGCCCGCTCAGGTCGACGGCCAGGAGCGCTACCGACCCGCCGACGCCGACCTCGTGCGCGGCGGACTCGCCCTCCTGGAGGCCGGGTTCCCGCTCCCCGACCTCCTGTCGCTCGCCGGTCGCCACGACGTCGCGACCCACGCCATCGCCGAAGACGCCGTCCGCCTGTTCGACGAGCACGTCCGCGCCCCGCTGCGCGCCGCGGACCTCCCCGACGACGAACGGGCCGAGCGGCTCGTCATGGCGTTCAACTCCCTGTTGCCGACCATCACCACCCTGGTCGCCCACCACTTCCGGCGGGTGCTGCTCGAGGTGGCCCAGGACCACCTCGAGCAGGTCGGCGAGCCCGAGGAGATCGCGGCCGCCGCCGCCGAGCCGGGCTGGGGTGCGGCGTGAGCCCGGTCCTCGGTCCCGACGGCGCCCTGCCCACGGGCGACGAGAAGCGGGTGGCCGTCCAGGCGATGTTCGACCGCGTGGCGCCCACCTACGAGCGCATGAACCGGGTGATCTCCCTGGGCCAGGACCACCGCTGGCGCCGCCAGGCGCTCGACGCCTTGGCGTTGGACCGGGGATCGCTGGTCGTCGACCTCGCGTGCGGCACCGGCGACCTGTGCCGAGACCTCACCGCCCGGGGCCTGCGGGCGGTCGGCGTCGACTACTCCGCCGGAATGCTCGCGGCCGCCCACACGGTTTCCCCTCTCGTGCAGGGTGACGCGGCGCTCCTCCCCTTCCCCGACCGCTCGGTCGACGGCGTGATCTGCGGATTCGCGCTGCGCAACTTCGTGTCGCTCCCCGCCGTGTTCGCCGAGATCGCCCGGGTGCTGCGCCCCGGCGGACGCTTCGTCGCCGTCGACGCCGCCGTGCCCGAACGACGCGTGATGCGCCTGGGCAACGCGGTGTGGTTCCGCGGTGCGGTGCCGCTGCTCGGGCGAGTGCTGGCGCGCGACGGCGAGGCCTACGCGTACCTGCCCCGTTCGACCGCCTACCTGCCCGGCCCCGACGTGCTGCTCGGCACCCTGCACGCCGCTGGGTTCGGGGGCGCGGCGCGGCGCACGTTCACCGGTGGCTCGGTGCAGATGATCTCCGGGACCCGGGTGTGAGCGGCACCGGGGCCCAGCCCCTCGCCGTCGGCGGTCTGCGGGCCGTCACCCGCCGCATCGACCTCGGCGACGACCTCCTCGACGCGCTCGGGCCCGACGGCTTCTGCTGGATCGAGCACGGGATGGGCGTCGCCACCGCCGGCGTGGCCGCCACCGTCGCCGCCGACGACGCCGTCGCCACCCTGGCGGCGATCCCCCACGACACCGAGGTGGCAGCGCCGGGGAGCGGGCCGGTCGCGGTCGGGGCCCTGCCCTTCGACC
>JBAXBB010000207.1:0-2413 GCA_037142235.1 Actinomycetes bacterium | reverse complement strand
CGGCTGACGGGTATCTCAGCATCACCGACCGGAAGAAGGATGTCATCATCACCGGCGGGGAGAACGTCTCGTCCATCGAGGTCGAGGACGCGCTCCTCCATCATCCGGCCATCCGCGAGGTGGCGGTCATCGGGATCCCTGACGAGCAGTGGGGCGAGCTCGTGACCGCCCTCGTCGTGACCGACGGCTCCGAGGTGGGTGCCGACGAGATCGTGGCCTTCGCCCGCGAGCACCTGGCCGGGTACAAGATCCCGCGTCGGGTGCTCTTCCGCGACGAGCTGGCGAGGACGGCAACGGGGAAGTTGCAGAAGGCCAAGCTGCGCGAGCCCTTCTGGGAGGGCCTCGACCGCAAGGTCCACTAGGGCCCTTCGCCACTAGACGGGTGCCTCGCCCGTCCCGAGACTTCCATTGGGCGGCGGTGGTCGCCCTGACATTAGTAGGCCGATATGGGCGACCCTCACAAGGATGGCAGTTGGGGAGAGCGCCGGCGCCGCTCCGGCCTGCTCCTCGCGGCGGCGGCAGTGATCGCCGTTGGCGGGATCGGCGTCGCCGGCGTGGCGCTCGCAGGGCCGACCACGTCGACGCTGCCGGTGATCACGACCAAGGCCACCACGAGCACGACCACGAGCACGACCAGGCCGACCACCACCACCACGGCCGCCCCCGTGAGCTGCTCGAGTTTCCCGCCGTCCAGGATCACCGAGGACTACTACCTGAACATCCTGGGCATCACCTCGGCCGGCACGACTTCTGGCCTCGGTGCGAGCTACGACCCGATCAGCGACTGGAGCCTGACGGGATCGAGCCAGTCGTCGGCCTCGAACGCTTCGGGCGCTGGTTCGCGGATCGTCGTCGGGCCGTTGCACCTCAGCCTCCTGAAGTCCAACGACGGTGTGGCGCTGTTCAGCTACTTTACGAGCCGTCGCCATCTGGCGACGGTGACCATCACCACGACGCCCTGTGGCGGTGGCGCCGCAGAGTTCCTCGTCCTGAGCGACGTGATGGTGTCCGAGTTCGCGACGTCCTCGACGCAAAGTGCGAACGGCGGGCTTGAAGACGCCATCGAGCTGACCTATGTCAAGCTGGTCATCACGCGCAGCCAGCTGGACAGCAACCTGCGGACCTGGACCACCCCAGTCAGCAGCAGCTACGACCTGAGCTCTGGGCGCGCCGCCTGAGGGCAGTCGCCTCGGCTGCGGCTTGATGAGACAGTCTGACAGGATTAGTCTCATTTTATCAGCGAGGAGGTGCTGCAATGAAGGTCACCATTAACCCGGACAAGTGCCAGGGGCACGGACGCTGCTTCGGGCAGTCACCGGAGCTGTTCGACTCGGACGACCTCGGGCAGGGGGTCGTGATCGGCGACGGCACGGTGCCCGCCGGCCTGGAGGACTCCGCCCGGCTCGCCGAGGCCAACTGCCCTGAGTACGCCATCGAGATCACCGAGTAGTGGGGGAACACGACATGACCATCTCCAAGCCGCCCGTCGAGGACTTCGCGACGGACTTCGACCACACCGACCCGACGTGGGTCGCCAACCCGTTCCCGATCTGGGACGAGCTGCGCGAGACCTGCCCGGTGGCCCACACCGAGCGCTACGGCGGCGCGTGGCTGCCCACCCGCTACGCCGACGTCTCGGCCATCGCCCACGACACTGAGCACTTCACGTCGCGCACGGTCGTGATCGGCAACGGCCGGCCCGGCGAGGACGCGCCGCCGGCCCCGATGGGCGTGGCCCCCCCCATCTCCTCGGACCCGCCGTTCCACGCCATGGCTCGGCGCCTAATGCAGCCGGCGTTCAGCCCGAAGTCGATCGAGCCGTACAACGAGTTCACGCGCACCCTCTGCCGTCGGCTGCTGGCACCCTTCGCCGACGCCAGCCAGATCGACATCTCGGCCGACTACGCCGAGCACATCCCCACGCTGGTGATCGCCCACATGATCGGCTTCCCGCCGGAGGACGAGGAGCTCTTCCGTGAGTTCGTCCATATCGTGCTCGAGGCGGTCGACGCTCCCGTCGAGGAGCGGATCGAGATGTTCGAGCCGGTCCGGATCTACTTCGAGAAGCAGCTGATGGACCACGTGGAGCACCCGCGCGGCGACCTCACGGACTTCCTCCTCAACGCGGAGATCGGAGGCCAGAAGCTCGCCCCTGAGCACGTCTTCGGGACCATGGTGCTGCTGATCGTGGCCGGCATCGACACCACGTGGTCGGCCATCGGCTCGTCGCTCTGGTATCTCGCCCAGCACCCGGACGAGGCCGAGCGGCTCCGCCACGACCCCGAGCTGATGACCTTGGCCATCGAGGAGTTCCTCCGGGCCTTCGCCCCGGTGAACATGGCGCGCCTGGTCAAGGAGGACTTCGACTTCAACGGGTGCCCGATGAAGAAGGACGACTGGATCCTGCTCTCGT
>JBAXBB010000206.1:0-2469 GCA_037142235.1 Actinomycetes bacterium | reverse complement strand
CCTACCTGCTCCACCGCATGGATGTCGTGTGGGAGGAGAACCGAGGCTGGGGAGGCGTGGCTGACAAGGTGCCGAACCCGCCGTCGAGCTACTTCGCAGGCCATATCTACGGCTGCTTCTTTGACGACCCCAATGGCCTGAAATTGATTGACGAGATCGGTGCCGACAACATCACCTATGAGTCGGACTACCCGCACTCGGACTCGACCTGGCCCGAGACCCTTGCCGTCGCCGAGCGCCAGATGGCCGGCCTGACCGACGAGCAGCGCTACAAGGTGCTGCGTGGCAACGCCATCTCACTGTTCGGCCTCGACTTCGACCGCTGATCTGCTGTGGACCTCCGCTACACCGACGCAGAGGAGTCCTTCCGCACCGACCTACGCGGTTGGCTGGCCGAGGTGCTCCCCACGCTTCCGCCCAAGCCTGAGGCCACGGACTGGCCCGGTCGGCGGTCCTATGACCAGGGCTGGCAGGCCCGGCTCTTCTCCGCCGGCTATGCCGGGGTCGACTGGCCGATCGAGGGCGGCGGCCGCGGGGCCAGCCCCATCGAGCAGCTGATCTTCAAGGAGGAGTGCGAGCGAGCGGGGGCGCCCTATGTCGGCACCGGGTTCGTCGGGCTCCTGCACGCCGGTCCGACCATCATCGCCGAGGGCACCACCGCGCAGCGCGAGCGCTTCCTCCCTCCCATCCTCAACGGAGACGAGGTCTGGTGCCAGGGCTTCTCGGAGCCTGGCTCGGGCAGCGACCTCGCCTCGCTCCGGACGCGGGCGGTGCGCGACGGCGACCACTACGTCGTGACCGGATCGAAGATCTGGACCAGCCACGCTGAGGTCGCCGACCACTGCGAGCTGCTCGTCCGGACCGGGCCCGAGGACAGCCGCCACAAGGGCATCAGCTGGCTCATCATGCCGATGGACCTCCCCGGGATCGAGATCCGGCCCTTGACCACGATCGCCGGGTCGACCGAGTTCGCCGAGCTGTTCCTCGACGAAGTACGGGTCCCGGTCGAGAACCGCGTCGGTGACGAGAACGACGGCTGGCGGGTCACCATGGTCACCCTGTCCTTCGAGCGCGGCACCGGCTTCGTCGGCGAGCTGCTCGAGTCGATGCGTCTGCTGCGTTCGCTCACCGCCTTGGCCCAGCGCACCGGCGCCTGGGGTGACAGCGCCGTCCGTAAGCGCATCGGTGCGCTCACGGCGTCGTTCGACGGCCTCTGGGCGCTGACCAAGCGCAATGTCTCAGAGGCAGCCCGCAACGGGGTCCCGGGTGTCGGAGGTGTCGTCTTCAAGCTCGCCTACTCCGAGCAGGGCCAGCTGCTGACCGAGCTCGCCATGGACCTCCTCGATCGGGCTGGGCTGGCGGCCTCGGGACTCGTCGGTGCCGACGGCCAGGGTGAGCTGCCCAACGAGGAGCTTGTCGACGCCTGGATCAAGAGCATCTCGCTCACCATCGCCGCGGGGACCAGCCAGGTCCAGCGCAACATCGTGAGCGAGCGGATCCTCGGCCTGCCCAAGGAGAAGAGCTGATGGACTTCGACCTCTCCGACGACCAGCGGGCCCTCAAAGAGGGCATCGCCGCCCTCGTCGACGGCGTCCTGCCCCTGTCCGCAAGCCGCCGGGCCGAGAACCTCACCGACGTGGTCGACCCCGCGGCCTGGTCCGCCTTGGCCGATGCCGGCGTCTTCTCGCTGCTGGTCCCCGAGGCCGAGGGGGGCGTCGGCTTCGGCCTCGCCGAGGGCACCGTCGTGTTCGAGGAGCTTGGTCGGGTGCTCGCCCCCGGTCCCGTCATCGCGACGACCGCCCTCGCACCGGCGCTCCCCGCTGCCGCAGCCGGAACCCCCCACGGCGTGATCGACGCCCCAGGTCGCAGCGCCACCCCCCCGCTGCTCGAGCACCCGGGGACGGTCGAGGCCGTGGTCGTCCTGCCGCGCATCGAGCAGGTGGCCGAGGAGGCCACCCTGGTGCCGGTGGGCGACCTGGCCCTCACGGCCGTCGAGCGATCGCTCGACCCGCTGACGCCGCTCGCCGCGCTCGCCACCCCGTTGGTGGCGGGCACCACCCTCGAGGGCCTCGACACGACAGCGCTCCGCCAGCGGATCATGGTCCTGTCGGGAGCCACCCAGGTGGGCATCGCCGCCGAGGTCGTGGCCATCGCCACCGAGTACGCCAAGGGACGCGAGCAGTTCGGTCGCCCCATCGGCGGCTTCCAGGCGATCAAGCACCTGCTGGCCGACGCACTGGCCCGCACCGAGCTCGCCCGGGCCGCGGTGCAGTCTGCCGCGGTGATCCTCGACGACCCGACGGTGGCCGGGCGCGAGGCGGACACACTCAGCCTGTCGACGGTCCAGCTCCGCTGGCGGGCCGTGGCGGGCGCCAAGCTGCTCGCCGACGAGGCCGCCATCGCCAATGCCCGCACCGCCATCCAGGTGCACGGGGGCATGGGCTTCACCTGGGAGGTGCCCGTGCACCT
>JBAXBB010000205.1:0-2506 GCA_037142235.1 Actinomycetes bacterium | reverse complement strand
CACAGTGTGCCTGATCGACCCGCCTCGCACCAGCCGTTCCGTCGTCGCCGGTCCGGGTTCGCCCGGGCCAACCCGGACACGCACTCCACGTGCTGGGCCGGGCCCACGAACTCCCCGCCCGGAGAGGCCATCTCGATCTCCGGCGAGGTCTTCGGTGTGGGGCCGGATGGGATCGAACCATCGACCGAGGGATTATGAGTCCCCTGCTCTGACCACTGAGCTACGGCCCCCAGCGATGGAACGTAGCGCGGCGAGCGGATCCCTCGGCCCTCACAGCCCGTCGAGGTAGTCGAGCAGGTGCGCTTCGCCCGGAGGGTTGCGCAGCTTGACCAGCGTCTTCACCTCGATCTGGCGGATGCGCTCCCGGGTGACCCCGAAGGCCTTGCCCACCTCCTCGAGCGTGCGCACCTGACCATCGTCGAGGCCGTACCGAAGCCGCATCACCTGCCGCTCACGTGGGTCGAGCCGCGCCAGCGCAGCCTCGATCTCGTCCTTCAGGTATCCGTACTCCGCCGCCGCCGCCGGCGAGACGACGTTGGGGTCACCGACGAAGTCGGCGAGTGAGGAGTCGTCCTCGCCCACCGGGCTCTCCAGGGAGATCGGCTCCTGGGCGTAGCGTTGGATCTCGCGCACCCGCTCGGGCGTGAGGTCGACCCGCACGGCGAGCTCCTCGACCGTGGGCTCCCGGCCGCTCTCCTGGACCATCTCGCGCTGTACCCGCAGCACCATGTTCATGGTCTCGACCATGTGCACCGGGATGCGGATGGTGCGGGACTGGTCGGCGATCGCCCGGGTGATGGACTGGCGGATCCACCAGGTGGCGTAGGTGGAGAACTTGAACCCCTTCGTGTGGTCGAACTTCTCGACCGCCCGCATCATCCCGAGGTTGCCCTCCTGCACGAGGTCGAGGAGCGACATCCCCCGGTTCACGTACCGCTTGGCGATCGACACGACCAGCCGCAGGTTCGCCTCGGTGAGTTGACGTCGGGCGATCTCACCGTCGGTGACGATCCACTCCGAGTTCGCCCGCTCCTCCGCCGACAGGTCGACAGCCTCGGCGAGACGCTCCGCGTGGATCCGCCCGGCCTCCATCCGGCGGGCGAGGTCTTTCTCCTCGTCGGCCGAGAGCAGCGCGACCCGACCGATCTCCTTGAGGTAGATCCGCACCGGGTCGAGCGATTCGCCCGACCGCTCCGGACGCAACTCGGCCGCCCGGGCCGCCGCACCCCGAGCCACCCGGTCGGTCCGGCTGACCTCCCCGGGCCGGTGGGCCGGCAGGCCCGGGCCGGTCCCGGCGCCGCGCCGCGTCCGCCGCTCATCGTGCGACCGGTCGAGGTCTTCGCGGCGGAGCTCCTCAGCAACCTCGTCGACGGGCGTGATGCCGCGCGCCGTCAACTCGTCGAAGATCCGCGCGAGATCGGCGGTCTCGGGCTCGAGGTCGGGGAACGCCGAGAAGATCTCGTGGTGGGTGATGAAGTCACGTTCGCCGACGAGGGCGACGAGGTCAGCCATCACGCCGTCGAAGGGATCGGTCACCGGCGACCTCAGAACGCTCGGTCGGCCGCCCGGCGGCCGATCAGTCGTCGGGGCCGGATTCGCGCCCCGACGTGGAGATCCACGGTACCAACCCGAGTGCCGCTTCCTGGGCCCGCTTCCACTCACCGAGCTCGCGTAGGTGGATCAAGTCGTCGAGTCCGCGCTTGACCTCCGAAGCACGGTCGTCGCCGGCGTCGAGGAACTGCGTCAAGCGGTCGTGGGCCCGGGGCTCGACGGCGTTCACCAGGAGCCGGGCCCCGACGGTGTCGGGCTCTTCGTCGGCGACCGGCTCCTCGACCGCAAGGCGCTCGAGCAACTCACGCCCCGCACCGCCAGCGGCGTCGAGGGCCTCGTGGAAGGTGTCGGAGGCCACCAGGAGCTCGAAGACCTGATGCGCGGTCGGGTCGACGAAGAACGAGGCGTCGATCCAGGCCGCCACCATCTCGGGCTCGTGGATCGACCAGCGCAGGAGGTCGAGCTCGCGCCGGTCGATCCGGCGCGCCACCGACGCGCCCGCCGGGTCGTCGTCGGGGGGTTCGGCCTCGTCGGCGGCGCCGCGACGCCCGGCTCCACCCCGGTCGGTGGAGCGGTCAGGGCCGCGATCGACGGACCGGTCGGGGTTGCGGCCGGAACCCCGCTCGCCCGTTCGACCGCCCCGGTCACCGCTGCGGGTGGCCGTCGCCACCGAGTGGCGAAGCACGTCGGCCTCGATGCCCAGACGCGCCGCGAGCTGCATCACGTACTGGTCGCGGACGAGTTCGTTGGGGTGGGCCGCCACGATCGCCGCGGCCGCCTGACCGGCTCGGCCCCGACCTTCGGGGGTGGTGAGGTCGGCCGCTGCGAACAGGCGGTCCAGCCGGAACTGCAGGAACGGCGTGGCGGAGTCGACCACTGCCAGCAGGGCCGCAGGAGACTCGTGCCACAGGTCGGCCGGATCCCGACCGGCGGGCATCGCTGCCACCCGCAACTC
>JBAXBB010000204.1:0-2604 GCA_037142235.1 Actinomycetes bacterium | reverse complement strand
GGCTTTACCACGACCGACTCAACGGGCTCGTACAGGCTCGACAGGGTTCCACCGAGCTCGTACCAGGTCCGGGTCATCGGACCCTCTGGCGAAGACCTCGAGCCGATCCCCTCAGGTGGTGGGGCACCAACTCCCGCCCCGTCGTACCCCGTGTACGTCGACTCGGTCTCCACCATCACCTTCGCCACCAACAACCCGCCGGTCACCCACAATGTGATCCTTGAATCGGTGGCGCAGACCATCATCACCGAGGACGTCTCTGGGGCGGGAGGGATCACCCCACTCCCCGGGGTCCGCATCAACGTGTCGCCAGGGACCACTCCACACACGAGTTCCCAGGTCTTCGTGACCTCGATCCACACTGGGCAGAGCGAGGCCACCGCCCAGATCGGTCCGCTAGAGCAAGGGGTGGCCTACTCGGCCTCCTTCGTCGGCCCGAACGGAGAGGTTGGTGCCCCCATCACCTTCACCGGCGGCTCCAGCCCCACCCCACGCATCGTGGTCCTCGGGACGCCGAGCGCAAGCCCGAGCGGCAGGATCCAATTCCCCGACAATGCCGGGCCCAGAGGATTCTGCCCGGTCGTCACCGGTCGGGCACCCACGTCGTGCCCGGTCGTCACGACGGCCCCGACGATCACGCTCTCGGGAACCTTTGGCTATCAGACCGGGTCCCTGGGGCACCTGGTGACTCCTGTGGTGAAGCAGGTCTCGGTCACGGCCCGCGCTGATGGCACCTTCTCGCTCCCCACCACGAGCGCCAACGGCGAGCCGCTACTCCCACTCCCGGCCACACTCACCGTGGCCGATACCACCGGTGCGTTCGCGACGAAGTCGATCCAAGCCGATCCGACCGACTCAGGGTGGAGCAACCAGGTGATCACCCTGACCCCGATCGGCGTGCCGGTCGATGGCCACGTCACGGGAGGACCATCCCAGCAGGGAGGCATCTCGATCCAAGGTGGTCCGGGAAGTGCCTCCATCGCGGTGGATCCCGGAGGCAGCATCACCTGGAACGATGCGCAGACGAGCAACGGACAAGGGGCGGCCCCCGGCGTGTTCTACCTGGTGGCGACCGCCGACGGGTACGACCAGGAGCCCGCCGGACCGATCAGGGTCAGCGTCGGTTTGGCGTCGGGGAACGGGCCCAGCTTCACCATCACGATGAAGAGGCGCTACGACCTCACCGTGACGCCCACCTCGATCCCACCGACCGGCCTCGCACCACCTTCCGTCACGCTCCTCTCGACCGACGCGACCCCTCCAACAACGGTCGCGGGACCGACCCTGCTGGTCAATGGCACTGCGACCTTCACCAACCTCTCGGTCCCCCGTCACTACGCCGTCACCATCACAGGCCCTGGCATCGCCGCCACCACGGTTCCCGTCATCAACCGCGGCGAAACGACCGTTCACCTCTCGCCACCGCTGACGGCGGCGGCGTATCTCAGCGGGACGGTGGAGGGGACGATCGGCACCACTACCTCTCCCATCCCCTATGCGTCCGTGTCCGTGCTCGACCTCTCGACGGGAGCGACGGTCGATGGACGTGCTGACGCCACCGGCACCGTGTCCCTCGCCCCGATCGTCGGTGGCTTCGACGGAGCTGCCGGCTATGTGGTGTCGGTGTCGGCTCCGGGCTACCGCACGCAACAGCAGGCCATCTCGAGCTTCATGGCCGGGCCGAACTCCTTCGCGTCGCTCGGCTTCGCCCCGCTCCGAGCGCTCCTGCTGTCGGTCGACGTCAATGTCGTCGATGCCAGCCCGTGGGCCCGACCGGTCAGCGGCGCCACCATCCAGGGTCTGAGCCCGATCGGTGCAGCGGTATCGGCCACGACGGATGCCGAGGGGAAGGCCACGTTGATCCTCGATCCGACGTCCTATTCCTTCACCATCGCCGCCGCGGAGTACACCACCCTGAAGGTCGGACCGATCGCCTACTCGCCGAGCACCGTTCCTCGAGCGCTGCCCGTCGTGCTGACGCTGAATTCCAACACCATCACCGGGAAGGTCACGACGCCCGGCGCCAGCACAGGGCTCGGCGGAGCCATCGTCGCCCTCGCCACGGCCGCCAACCCCACCACCACGGTCGCCACCGGACTGACCGACGACAAAGGGATCTACCGGATCACCACTCCCGATGCCGACCCTCGCGGCTTCATCCCCAGCGGCTCCTATGTGCTGTCGGTCACCATGACCGGCTACACGCAGAGCAGCGCCGATGCCGCCTCCGTCTTCGTGACCACCTATCCGATCACCGTGCACTCGGCCAGCCTCGATCCTGCACCCGTCCCCGTCGAGATCGCCATCTCGACATCGCTCGGGACCAGCGGCCTCGATGGCACGACCGTGACCTTGACGCCGGCTCGGCTCAGTCCCGGCGAGAGCCTTCCGCTCACCTGCTCAACGTCCACCCTGCTCGCACTTGGACGAGGGACGACCACCAGCACCACCCTGTCAGGCAGCACGTCCGCCAGGTTTGACCAGGTAGTTCCCGACCAGTATTCGGTCTCGGTGGTCCTTCCCGACGGCCGACGGGTCGTGAGCCCACAGATGCTTGTCGTCTGTCCGGGAAGCAATGCCACGTCGCCAGCGACACCCGCCGTC
>JBAXBB010000203.1:0-2611 GCA_037142235.1 Actinomycetes bacterium | reverse complement strand
GCGGGTGTGCCGGCCGGCGCGTAGATCGCAATCCACAACGTTATTGCATAGCCTGGAACGCCGGCCTCGCTGATGGTCGGCAGATTCGGCAGGATGCTCGCACGCGCCGGTGTTGTTACCGCAAGCGGCCGCACGCGCTCAGCCTTGATGTGCTGGAGCATCGACAGCGCCGTATCGAAAATCAGCGCGACGCGACCGGAGAACACGTCAGGATATGCGGCCGAAGCGCTTTTGTACGGCACGTGATTCAATTGAATACCGGCCATGCTGGCCAGCATCTCGCCGGCAATATGCGTCGTACTACCGACACCGGATGAGCCGTATGCAATCGCGCCGGGTTTGTTTTTAGCGAGAGCGATCAGGTCCTTCACCGACTTGACCGGCAGGTCGGGGGTGGCGGCGAGCACCGTGGCCTGCACCCGCCCGGTGGCGGTGGCCGACGGGTCGAGCAGGAACACGTGCACGTCGCGCTGGGCGGCGATGGCGTCGAGCAGGTCGAGGAACGGTGCGCCGTAGGGCAGGGTGGTCAGGCCGAAGACGGCCAGGCGCTCGGGGAGGGCGATCTCCACGGTGCCGGCGCGCACGCCGTCGAGCACGCCGGCGACCAGCTCGGGCGGGCTGGGAGTGCCGAGCCGGGCGTGGGCGGCCTGCCACAGCTCGAACTGCCAGCGGTCGGCGGGCTCGAGTGGTGTTCCGACGGCATCGAGTGCCCGCCCGGCGGCCCAGTGCCGCAGCAGGTCGGGGCGGCGCACCGCGTAGTGGTCGAAGAGCTGGGCGGCGCGCAGGGACCGGCCGTACCAGGTGGCGCCGCTGGGGAGGACGGCGAGCGGTCCGAACCGGGCCGGGTCGGGGTCGGTGCGCAGCGCCTCGAGGACCGCCCACACGAGGTGCTCGGGCCGCCACGGGTCGGCGGCCTCCACGTCGGGGACGTCGGCCTCGTGGCGGGCCGCGGCCAGCACCACCTGGCGGAGGGTGCCCGGGTAGCGGAAGTCGACGTTGGCGGTGACGCCGTCGCCGGACCCAGGCCCCGAGGCGCCCAGGTGGTGGGCCAGGCGGAGCTTGAGCCAGCGCTGCATGCCGTCGGTGGGCACGCCGACCCACTCGCGCGCGAAGGGATCGGCGAGCGGACGGGCCAGCACGATCGCCAGACCGTCGGCCAGCGGCCGGACGTCGCCGGCGACCTGCACGTGGAGCACGGAGCGACCCTAGTGAAGGGCTGAGACATCGAACTGGTGTCGCCTCCGACGACGCGATCTGCGATGGAGATGCCGGCTGGCGGCCGACCCGCTCACCCCTCGGCGTTGACTCCCACGGTCACCTTCGAGCCCCGGTTGCCCTTGGTGACCTGGATGCCGGTGCGGATGCGCTCCTTGAGGGCGCCGACGTGGCTGATGATGCCGACGGTGCGTCCGCCGGCCCGGAGCCGGTCGAGCTCTTCCATGGCGGCTTCGAGGCTGTCGGGGTCGAGCGTGCCGAACCCCTCGTCGATGAACAGTGCTTCGAGCCGGATGCCCCCGGAGTGGGCCTGCACGGCGTCGGCCACGCCGAGGGCGAGGGCGAGCGACGCCTGGAACGTCTCGCCGCCCGACAGCGTGGAGACGTCGCGCCGGTCGCCGGTGTAGGCATCGAGCACGTCGAGGCCGAGCCCGGCCTTCTTCGCGCCGTGCTCCTCGTCGCTGCGGGTGAGGAGCTGGTAGCGCCCGGAGGTCATCTGCAGCAGCCGTTGGTTGGCGAACGTGCAGATGTCGTCGAGGTAGGCACCGAGCACCCAGCGCTGCAGCGACACCTTGGGGGCGGTCTTGCCGGCGCACCGCTCGGCGATGGTGGTCAGCATCGCGGCGTGGGCGCTGCGATCGCCGAGGGCGACGACGCCGTCACGGTGCTCTGCCGCGAGGCGGGTGATCTCGGTGTGGGCGAGGCGGGTCTCGGTGAGCCGTTCGACGGCGACGACCCGGGCGGCGTCGGCGGCGGTGGTGGCCTGACGGGCTCCGTCGGTGTCGGGCCGCTCGTCGGGGAGGTCGGCGAGGTCGGGTTCGGCGAGCACGCCGGCGTTCTCGGCATCGGAGCGATCGAAGGAGTCGATCCGGGTGCGCAGCGCCGCTCGCGCCGCATCGTCGCGGAGGGCCGCCTCGACGGCTTCGAGGTCGGGGAACGCCGACGCCGCGAGGTCGGCGGTGAGGAGGTTGGCGGTCGTCTGGTGGGCGGTGGTCGCCCGGGTGACCGCCTCGCCGTTCTCGCTGAGGGCCCCGAGGGCGTCGGCGAGGGAGCGGAGTGCCTCGTGCGCCCAGGCCGGGTCGATGCCGTCGCCGACTTCGGCGACCACCGCCGCGCGGTGCTCGGCGGCTTGGCGCTGGGCCTCGGCCGCTTCTGCCTGCTTGGTGGCGATGACGGTGTCGGCGTTACCGATGCGGGCGGTGAGTTCGGCGACGGTGGCGTCGAGCGTGGCGATCCGGCCCGTCACCGCTGCGATGGTGTCGGCGAGCTGCGTTGCGGCGCGCACCTCGGCGGTCGCAGCCTGCGCCGCGGCGTCGGCGGCGGCCGGGTCGGGTTCGGCACCCGCCTGGGCCACGAGCGCGGCGACTGCTGCGGTCGTGGCAGTGGCTGCTTGCTC
>JBAXBB010000202.1:0-2990 GCA_037142235.1 Actinomycetes bacterium | reverse complement strand
AGGTGTCGATGTAGAGCGTGAAGTGCGTCGGGTCGAGAAAGCCGGCGAGGCGCACATCGGGCTCGCGCGTGTCGACGTTGGGCCGCTCGTCCGAGGTTTCGCGAAAGCGGTCGCACACCGCGTCCTTGATGCGCAGTACGATAAAGTCGATGCTCTTGAGCGGGCACTTGATGGCGTTGACGTCGACACGAATACTGCGCGACACGTCGAACCATGCCGGCCAGTCGACGGCGAAAGCGGCGTCATAAATGTCCTGCTCGCTGCGGTAGGGAATGTGCGCCACCGACAGCAGGATGCGCGTGGCAAGGCGGCTCTCGAGATTGGCGCGGTAGCACACCGCAGTGCTACCGCGAAACGACGCGCCGCCGGGTACGGCCTTGACGCCGCTGCCGCCGATGTCGATTCCGAGTACCCGCATCACTGCCGCCTTGGGGTCGCTGGTCGTGAGGGGAGTCTGGCACGTGCCCCGGCGATCGGCGACCGGTGCCCCTAGCCTGGCCCGAGGAGGTCGGCCGTGGACGATCGCAGCGGAGCAGCGGGGTTCGTCGGGGAACAGCGCTTCAACCGGCGCGCCACGGTCGTGATCCTGATCGGCACCTTCGTCCTGCTCGTCGGCGTCGTCAACCTCCTGGCGCTGGTGGTCGGCGGCTACACCACGAACCGGTGCGAGACCGTCGACTACGGCAACGGCTACGCGTACCGGTCGTGCACGTCCGCGGCGGTGTTCCGTCCGGGGGTGCTGATCGGGACGGCCGCCGCGGTGGTGGCCTACCTCGTGTTCGCGTACCTGTTGTCCGGGCGGGCGGCGCTCAGCCTGTCGCACGCCCGTCCGGCCGACGGACCGGAGTTCGCCGAGGTGCGCGACGTCGTCGCCCAGATGGCGATCGCCGCCGGACTGCCGGCGCCGAAGGTCTACGTCGTCGACGATCCGGCGCCTAACGCGTTCGCGACCGGGCGCAACCCGAAGCACGCCGCGGTTACGGTCACCACCGGGTTGCTCGCCACGATGAGTCATCGCGAGCTGCGCGGCGTGATCGCGCACGAGATGAGTCACGTCCGCAACCGCGACATCGCGGTCACGACATTGGCGGTGCTCGCGGTCGGGGTCATCGCGGTCCTGGCCCAGATCGCGCTCCGCATCGGACTGATGGCGCGCTACACCCGCAACCGCGACGCCGGCGCGGTGGGGCTCGCGATCGCGCTGCTCGGGCTGGTGCTCTACCTGTTCGCGGTGCCGGCCGGCCTGCTCCTCAAGGCGGCGTTGTCGCGGCGTCGTGAGGCCCTGGCCGACGCCACGGCGGTCGAGCTCACCCGCGAGCCCGCCGGTCTGCGCAGCGCGCTCGAGAAGCTCGAGGCGGACCACACCGTGCTGGCCCGGCCGAGCCCGGCGGTCGCCCACCTCTGGATCGAGTCGCCGCTGGAGCGCACCGAAGCCGGCCTGTCGGGCTCCATCGGTCGGCTGTTCAACACCCACCCCCCGCTCGCCGACCGCATCGCGAGGCTGCGCGACTACGAGGGCCTCGACCCGGCCGGGCGAGGCCCCAACGACCCGTTCCCGGGGCGCGGCTGAGTCGTCGTCCGGGTCCGGGCCGGTCCGTAGGCTGGCCCCATGGCGGGCAGCGGGGCACCGACCGGCGACGCGTCGTCGTACTACCTGGTCGACGGCGACCGGGTCGTGCCGACGGTGCTGACCGAGAGCAGTTGGGACCGCTCCACCCAGCAGGGCCCGCCGGTGTGCGGCCTGCTCGGTTGGGCCACGACCGGCATCCCCACGCTCACCCCGATGCAGGCGGTGCGCCTGACCATCGACCTGTGGCGACCGGTGCCGCGGCGGGCGCTCCGGGTGGAGCGGTCGGTGCGCCGAGAAGGCAAGCGGATGCAGGTCGTCGACGTGGGGCTCTTCGACGGCGAGGTCGAGGTGACTCACGCCACGGCCCTGCGGGTCCGGGTGGTGGAGCCCGGCTGGCCCGAGGTCGAGGTCGATCCCGCCCGTCCTCCGGTCGCCGTGCCACCGGTGCCCGACGCCGTGGTGGCGGGCACCGTGGTAGGTCACCCGATGGGCGACCCGACGCTCGGGCCCGACGAAGCGCCGGCCGGGTTCCTGCGCTCGATGGACGGGGTCCGGGTCGGTGGCGCCACGGGTGACGGTGATCCGGTGGTGCTCTGGGCGCGGATGAGCCAGCCGTTGGTCGCCGGTGAGCCCACCCCGCCGGTGGCGTTGGCCGCCTGGGCGGCGGACTTCGCGAGCGGCTTGGCGTCGACGCTCGACGCGCGCGAGTGGACCTACCTCAATCCCGACGTCAACCTGCATCTGCTGCGCGAGCCGGTGGGCGAGTGGATCGCGGTGTCGGGCCTGACCTGGGCCGGGGTGAACGGCATCGGCCACGGCCGCGCCACGCTCCACGACCGGACATCGCTCGTCGGCACGGCGACCGCCGGCCAACTGGTCGACCGCCGCGGCTGACGCCGCCCCCGGAGCGCCGGACAACCTGGTACGAGCACCTCGAGGCCAGCCGGCAAGCGGCGGCGATGCTCGAGCCGCGCACGGCGAACGGGTTCCGCGGCCTGAAGGGTCGCCGCGCGAACAGCGTGGACTGGCCCTCGGCGACGGCGCTGGTCCGGCGATTCGGCACCTGGGGGCAGGTCTGCGAGGCCGTGGGAGTCCGCCTTGGCACCGGCCCGATGTCCGAGCACTGACCGGATCCGGCCCCGGCAGGGCCGGGGCCGCCCCGAGTCGACTCGTCCGGGGCCGAGACTCGGGCCGTCGGAGCCCCAGCACACGTCGGCGCAGGCCCTCGAGCAGCGGCTCGGGGGCCTGAATCCGTTGCCCACGGCCAGGAGCAGCCACTCCAGAACCCGAGATTCCGCGCGCCGATTGACCCGCGACGCGCAGGTCGTGTGCCGCGCGACCCGCGAACGCGCCGGTGTACCCGCGGTCGACGCATCTCGTCGCCGGGCGGTGGGGCGAGTGGAACCGGGTGGCCCCGGAT
>JBAXBB010000201.1:0-2993 GCA_037142235.1 Actinomycetes bacterium | reverse complement strand
CCCCTACCCCGTGAAGCGGGGCGGCTCGGGCGTGGGCGCCCACGCCCGAGCCGGCGCCCACGCCCGAGCCGCCCCGCTTCACGGGGTAGGGGAGCGGGTTCTCAGGGCCGGAGCCCGCGGCGCCGTCGGGCGCACGACTCGTAGGATCCCGGCGTGACCGATGGCGCGAACGGCTCGGTGCGCCGGCGGAGCGCGCGGTCGAGCGGCGCCGGCGGGTCACGCGGTGCGTCGTGGGTCGTGACCGGCACGACGGTCGTGGTGGCGAGCGCCTGGGCGCTGCTGCTCGGGCTCCTCGCGAACCACGCGAACCTCTCGGCTCACCTGGGCCCGATCGACGACCACCAGGTCACGGAGTGGGGTCGCCTCGACGGCGTGCTGTCGTGGACCGACGTCTGGCGGGCGCTGCCGAGCGCGATGGAGCTCTCGAAGTTCGGGAACGAGAACCGCTTCCGGCCGGGGTACGGGCTGGTCCGACTGCTCGAAGCGCGTCTGTTCGGTGGCCATCCGGGGTGGTGGTACCTGGAACGCACGTTGCTCGAGGCCGCGGTGGTCGCGGTGCTGGCGTGCGTGGGGACGGCCGTGGTCGTCAGGGCGGGTCGGGCCCCCGCGGGGCGGCTCCCCATCGCCACTGCGGGAACCGGCCTCACCGGGTCGTCGGTCGTGGGCCGGATCGTGGAGGCGGTGGTCGCGGTGGTGTTCGTGACCGTGTGCACGGGGCTCGAGTCTTGGAATGACATCGTGACCCGCCTCGGCCCGTCGGAGTTGCACGCGGCGGTGGGTATCGGGATGTTGGTGCTCGGCGGGTACGGCCTGGTGGTCGACGGTCGGGCCCGCTGGTGGGTGCTGGCCACGGTCGGGGTGGTGGTGGCCGTCTCGGCCAAGGAGAACATGGCGGTCTTGTTGTTGCCCGCCGTCGCGGCGCTGGCGATCGGGGCGGACCGGCACGACCGTCGGCGCTGGGCGCTCGCGGCCGGGGCGGTGATGGTGGCGGCGGTGGCGGTCGTGGCTGCGGCGGTGGGACCGCAGATCCTCGGCACCGGGACCGACGTCTACGGATCGGGCCTGGGCGGCAGCCGCCTCGACGGCATGGTCCACTGGTGGGGCCAGCGGCCGCCGCTGCTGGTGGTGCCGGCTGGGTACGTGGTCGTCGTGGCGGTCTGGGCGGGGTGGATGCGCCGGGTCCGGCGGGACCGGACCGCGCCCGGCCCCCGCTGGGCGTGGGTCGTGCTCGTGGGATCGTTCCCGGTGGTGCAACTGGTCGACGGGTACGTCTACGGCGCCCGGTCGGGTGACCTCCACTACCAGTTGCTGTTCGACCTGGCGGCGGCGGCCGAGTTGATGACCCTGGTGGCACTGATGGTGGTGGCGGCGCGGCTGCGCCCGGGCCGCGGTGCCACGGCGTGGGAGCCGGCGGGGAGCACGAGGAGCACGGTCGACGCCGGGGCTGAGCGAACCGGTCGGATCGCGCTGGTGACGCTGGTCGTGGCCCTCGTGCTCTCGGCACCGTTCCTGGCGGCCTCGGCGTTGGTGCTCGATCAGCGAATGCGGATCGCCGGAGTGAACCGTGACGGCACGACTGAGTACCAGGCCCTGGTCGGCGATCTTGCGAAGGGCCTGAATCGCCATCCGGGGTCGGTGGTGGTGCTCGTGTTCGACGAACCGTGGAAGGTGGAGCCTCTCCGGGCGCTGGCGACGGAGCTGTCTGCACGCGGTGTGCACGGCGATCAGGTGTACATCGAGTTCGCGTCCTCCCACGCGAACGATTCCAGGAACAGCCATCTCCTGCAGGTGCTGCGCGCGGGAAACCCCCGGGGTGGGCTGGCGGCGCTCCCGGCGGCGACGCCGCGGTCGTGCCTGTACGTGTATGCGACTCCCGAGTCCACGCCGGTCCCGGCCTGTGACGGTGCGCCACATCGTTCGTGGTTCACCGGCGGCTGGTGGCCGGCGATCGACTGGCTGCCGCTCTCGTGGCGGTCGTTCGTCCCCGGCCTCTGATCCGCTCCGTCGGCTTCGATCCGCCGCTCCGGCTCAGCCCGGTGACGGGTCGAGCGGGTCGAGCGGGTCGAGCGGGTCGAGCGCGCCGAGCGGGTCGAGCATGGCGCGGAGTTCGCCCCCGAGCTCGGGCGTCTGCCACTCGTGGCCGCACACGGCGCACACCCGGTCGGGGATGTCGGGGGAGATGCAGCAGCCGCCGAGGACGAACTTCCCAGCCTCGGCCTCGAGGTACATCTCGTACGACGGCTCGCCGTAGAGGATCGCGAGGCTCTCACCGCCGCACTTCGGGCACGGTTCGGTCTGCTCGCGAACGAACTCGGGCTCGGGCTCCGGTTCGGTCGTGGGCGCGGCCGTCGGCTCGATCTCGGGGTCGGTCACGGCCGTCTCCGGAGGCGCTGGGCGAGGCGGCGACGCAACGGCGAGCGGTCGGGGGTGGTGGTCGTGACCACGGTGGTCGGACCGGGGGAGAGGCCGCGGAGGAGGTTCATGCAGAACTCGAGCTGCTCCTCGGGGGTCAACTCCAGGAACGTGGGGGGTGGCTGGGTGAAGGTGCGGCGCTGGGGCTCGGCCACGGGTGCCTCCTCGGGGTGATCGGTGACGTGGAGGAGAGTCTGCACCTGAGGTGAGACACGGATCGGTGGTGAGTCGTCCGAAGCAAGTGCGCGGCTCAAGCGGCGGCGACCACGCCGCGCTGCCCGACGGCACCGCGCAGCCCCACACACCCCACGCAGCCGACGCACCCGATGCAGTCGACGCAGTCGATGCACGCCAGGCAGGCGATGCAGCGCAGACAGCGGATGCAGGCGAGGGTGGCGATGCACGCCCGGACGCGCCAGCCGAGCACGGTGATGATCGACCCGAGCGTGCCGACCGACCCGGCCGTGGCGATGCTGCCCAGCGTGGCGACCGACCCGGCGGTGGCCGCCGAGCCGGCGGTGGCGATCGACCCGGCGGTGGCGGCCGACCCAGCCGTGGCGATTCCGCCGGCGGTGGCGACC
>JBAXBB010000200.1:0-3127 GCA_037142235.1 Actinomycetes bacterium | reverse complement strand
CGGCCGCGGGTCGGTCGTAGAGGTGCTCGAGCGCCCGGTGCACGAGGGTCCCCTTGCTGGTGTGGGGCGCAGGGGGCTGGGGCAGGCGGTCGAGGTAGGAGAAGCGGAACGCGAGGGGGCAGTCCTTGAAGGAGGCGATCGAGCTGGGCGACAGCGACGAAGGCGGGGTGACCGGCGCGAGATCCACGCCGGTGACCGTATCCGCGGGGTGTGACCGTTCCCGGGATGGCGCTCACCCGGCGGCGCCGTCCGCTCTACGCTGCGCCCATGAAGATCGACGGCATGGTCGGTGGGGCGACCCCCGACGAGATCGCCCGCAACGCCCGCAACCTCGAGGCCCTCGGCTACGACGGGCTGATCTCGGCGGAGATCACCCACGATCCCTTCCTGGCGCTGGCGATCGCGGCCGAGCACACGACCCGGGTCGACCTCGGCACCTCCATCGCCGTGGCGTTCGCCCGCAACCCGATGACACTGGCCAACATCGGTCACGACCTCCAGACGTTCTCGCGCGGGCGCTTCCGGCTCGGGCTCGGCAGCCAGATCAAACCCCACATCGAGAAGCGGTTCTCGATGCCCTGGTCGCACCCGGCCCGCCGGATGCGCGAGTTCATCCTGGCGATGCGCGCCATCTGGCGTACCTGGGACGAAGGGGTCCCCCTCGAGTTCCGGGGCGAGTTCTACCGGCACACGCTGATGACGCCGATGTTCGTGCCGGAGCACAACGGGTTCGGGCCGCCCAAGGTGCTCCTCGCGGCGGTCGGCGGCGTGATGACCGAGGTCGCCGGCGAGGTTGCCGAGGGAATGATCCTGCACGGGTTCACCACCGAGCGATACGTGCGGGAGCACACCCTCCCGGCGCTCGAGCGCGGGTTCGCCAAGGCCGGTCGTACCCGTGAGGAGTTCGAGATCTGCGGACCGTTGTTCGTGGTCACCGGGACCTCCGAGGAGGAGATGGCGGCGGCGGCCACCGCCACCCGGCGCCAGATCGCGTTCTACGCCTCGACCCCGGCCTACCGGCCCGTGCTCGAGGCCCACGGGTGGGGCGACCTCCAGGACGAACTCAACCGGCTGTCCAAGCGCGGCGAGTGGGTCCTGATGGGTGAGGCGATCGACGACGAGATCCTCGCGACCTTCGCCGTGGTCGCAGAGCCCGAGCAGGTCGGGGTGCGGATGCGGGGGCGCTACGGCGACCTCGTGGACCGGGTCCTGTTCGCCGCGCCGGTCGACCGCGATCCACAGCGGTGGCTCGCCGCCCTGGAGCGCTTCCGCACCTGATCCCACGGGTCGGCGTCCGCTCCCGGGGATTGCCGTCACACCCCGGGCCTAGGTTCGGTCCGTCTCCGGTGCTTCTCCCGCGCTTCCCCGATCGTCGCTCGTGCGTTCCCCGGCTTGTCCCCGCCGCTCCGGCGGCGCAGAGCCCAGGGACGCGCGAGCCGGAGAACCGGAACCACCAGGGGAGGCTCCCATGCCCGAGTTCCCGTCCGTCCCCGGACCCGTCCCTCCCGGCGCCGACCTCGTCGTCGCCGGACCGGCCGACGTCGTCGCCTTCCTGCACGCCTGCGGGTGCGTCGGGGAGGAGCCGCTCGAGGTCGTGCTGGGGCTCGTGCTCACCGAGGCGCTGCCCCGGGCCCACGTCGTGTGCGGCGCCGCCGTCCGCGACCCGCTCGGCGCGCCACGTCGTCCCCTCGACGCCCTGCAGCTCGCCGACCTCGCGGCGGAGTTGGTGGTCGGTGCGGTCGTGGTGGCCTCCGTTGCGGCCGACGCCCGGCCCCCCACCCGCACGGAGGTCCGCCGGTTCGTCGAGTTGCGGCACGCGTGTGCCTACCACGGCGTGGCCCTGCTCGACCGGGTCGTCATCGGCGCGCGCGCCTGGTGGTCGTTCCGGGAGCGGGTGCACCACGACGCCGCGTAGCCCTGCCACCATCGGCACCGTGCCGGATCCCGACGTCGACGCCGTGCTTGCCGCCAACGCGGCCTTCTACGCGGCGTTCGAGGCCGGTGACCTCGAGGCGATGGCCGACGTCTGGGACCGTTCCGACCGGGCGTCGGTCACCCACCCGGGCTGGCCCACGCTGCAGGGCTGGGCGCGTGTCGTCGGCTCGTGGAACGCGATCTTCGCGAACACGCCCTACATCCAGTTCGTGTGTACCGACGAGACCGTCCGGGTGGTCGGCGACGTGGCCTGGGTGACCCTCGACGAGAACATCATCCAGGCCGTCGGCCTCCCCGGAGCGGATGACCACCCGGCCGGCGACGGATCCGATCTGGCGGGGTCTTGCATCGCGTCGTGCAACGTGTTCGTGCGTGAGGGCGGTCGGTGGCGGATGGTGCTCCACCACGGCTCCCCCGTCGGAGCGGGTTGACGCGGGTCGCGTCCGCGACGTCGGCCGCTCAGTCGCGGTTGGCGTCGATCCAGTCCGCGAGGGCGGGTCCGCTCTCGAAGCTGGAGATCAGCGCGTAGCGCGTGGACCCACTCGGATTGCACACGACGTGCCAGAGGCGCTGGGTGTCGACGACGAAGCGCGACCCCCGGTGGAGCGGGATGTGCGCCTCGGTAGACGGATCGGGCAGGCCGTCGGGACCCTGCTCCATGAGGATCATGAAGGCACCCGGATTGTCGGAGAGTTCGCTCCACTGGCGCACGACCCAGCCTTGGTCGTCGGGGTTGAAGCGGTTGTTGTCGTCGCGGTGGAACGATCGCAGCGCCTGCTCGTAGTCCTGGGGCTCGAGCTTGATGACCCGGACGCGGCCGAAGTCGGCGCCGGTCGACTCCACCTGCCGCACCAGGCTCGGGCAGCGCTCGGCGTTGACGGTCCAGCGTCCGCCCTTGTCGGGTCGCTCGTCGCCGGGCTTCCAGAAGCCGCGGCAGTCGAGTTCGCCGTCGGCGGTGGCGATCGGTGCGAAGTTGGTGTCGCCGCCGCTCTTCCAGTCCTGGTATTCGAGGTCGAGGAACTCCTCGTCGGGGACGAGCGGGTCCTGGTCGCGCAGGATCACGTAGCCCGTCGCGTCGAGCGCCTCCACGCGCGGGTGGGGAGTGCGCAGCGGGATGTCGGTGGACCAGTGGGGCGCCTTGATGATGTCGGTGACCGTCGCCATGGTCGCGAGTGTAGGGACGGGGCGGGCG
>JBAXBB010000199.1:0-3164 GCA_037142235.1 Actinomycetes bacterium | reverse complement strand
CCAGGTGGCCACGGCGAACCCGTCGTCGGGACCGGCGGGGAACGGGTGCTCCGGGGCGAGCCGGTAATCGACCGACACCACCGCGAGGCCGAACGCGTTGCCCACCATCACGTTGCCGAGGTCGTTCATCTCGGGGGCGCCGGTGACCATGCCGCCACCGTGGAAGTGGAGGTAGACGGCCCGGACGTCGCCCTTGGGGCGGAACACCCGGCAACGGACCCCGGCGATCTCGCGGTCGTGCACCTCGGGGGACGGGGCGAAACTCGCCTCGTAGCGCTCACGCTGGCGCCGGGCCCGCTCGAACGGGTCGGCGGGCGGCGAGTCCTGGCGGCCCAACATGACCGCGAGTGGCCCCATCCCGGCCGCGACCGCCTCCCGGGCCTGGGGCCGGAGTGCCTCGATCTGTTCGTCCCACAACCGCCATGTCGCCATGCCCCCACCATGGTGCGAGCGTGGTCGCGGACGCAAAGCGGGCCGGGGCGAGGGCTACCGTTCCGATCAGTCATGGGTGCCCCGACCGACCCCCAGGCCGCTGAGGCCGCCGCTCGATCCTCGAGGCCGGGCCCGCTGCGCTCGGCCGGGCGGCGGGCGGCGTACCCGGCCCGATTCGCGGGTCGCCGACTCACCGCGCTGCGCCGGGTCCGGCCGGACTTCCTCGTGATCGGCGCCCAGAAGGCCGGGACGACCACCCTCTACGCCCGGCTCTCGGCGCACCCTTCGGTCCGGCCGGCGTTGCGCAAGGAGGTGCACTGGTTCGACCGGGCCCACCGTGAGGCCGCGGACCTGCGGACCTATTTTCCCCTGGAGGCCGAGATGGCCCGTTGCCGTGACCGCACCGGCGCGGCGCTGACCGGCGAGGCGACGCCGTTCCTCCTCTGTCATCCCCTGGCGCCCGCCCGCGCCCGCGCCAGCATCCCCGACGCCCGGATCCTCGTGCTGCTGCGCGACCCGGTCGAGCGGGCGGTGTCGGGGTATCACCACGCCGTCCGTCATGGCCACGAGCAGCGCCCACCCGAGGTGGCTCTCGACCCCGACCGAGCCGAGCCGTCGGGCGCCCCGGACGACGCGTCCTGGTGGGACGGCGACTGCCCCGTTCGGCTGCGCGGCTACCTGGAGCGGGGGCACTACGTCGAACAGCTGGAGCGGTGGCTCGCCGAGTTCCCGCGTGAGCAGGTGTGCTTCCTCGACCCTCGCGACCTCTCGGGCGGCGGCGCGGTCGATCGCGCCGTGGAGTTCCTCGGCCTGGCACCGATACCGGGCCCGCGGGGCCCGGACCGCAACGTGGGCGGCTACGTCCCGGTGGCCGAGTCGGCCCTCGAGCGGAGGCTCCGCGACCACTTCGCACCGCACAACGCCCGACTGTGGGACTTGCTCGGCGACGACTGGGGCTGGCCGGCCTGACCGTCCACCCGGGTCGGCTCGGGCCGAACGGTGGGGTCAAGAGCCGCGGGTCGAGCGGCCGCGCAGTCGGGCCACGAGGTTGCGTCCTTCGCCGAGACAGAGCCGGAGGTCGGCGACCGACGAGAACCCCGTCAGCCGATGCAACACCGCGGCCTGCACCACGTTCTGCAGGGTCAGGGAGGCTGCCGTCGCGAGCGCCACGCCCTCGAGCCCCCACAGGTGCCAGCCGATCACGTCGAGCCCGGCGGTGACCACGGTGCTGACCGTCAGGATCCACGCGTAGACCCGCTGGTTGCCCGTCATCATCAGCGCGAAGCCGCACGATCCGAGGTAGGTCTGGGCGACCTGGCCGAGCGAGAGGATGCACAGCACCCCCCACCCGACCACGTACTTGTGGCCGAACAGCAGGTGGATCAGGGGCTTTCCGGCCACGATGAACACCAGGGCCACGCCGACCGACCCGAGGAACGCCAGACCTGCGGTGCCGCGCAACGTGCGTTCGAGGCGCTCCTCGCCCTGGCCGGAGTGCCAGCTCGCGATCAGCGGGGGAACGACCTGGTTCACCAGGATGAGGGGGAATCCCACGAACAGCGCGAGCCGGAACGGCACGGCGTAGGTCGCGACCTGCGCGCTCGTGGCCAGGATGCCGACGAGCAGCAGGTCGAGCTGCGCGAGCACCGCCCGCCCGATCGTCGCCATCCACATCGCGGGCTCCACGGGGTTGTGGAGCCGGAGCGGCACGTGCCCGAGGCCCCGCAGCCGGGTGTGGATCGCCCAGGCCGCGGGCACGAACGCCGCCGCCGCCGTGGCGAGGCTGATCGCCAGCACGTCGGCGGCCGACACCTGCAGATCGCCCACGAGCACGACCGCCAGCACGACGACGAACAGGAAGTTGGCGAGCAGGCCGTCGTAGAGGCTCACCCGGAAGAAGTCGCGGAACGCGCGCAGTGCCTCGGGAGCGATGTTCTCGAGGATCCGGACGCCGACGCGCAGTCCGATCAGGGCGGCCAGTGCCGCGACCCCGGCGCGGGTGAAGATGGCGTGCAGGGCCTCCCGTCCGACCGGCAGAGCGAAGGCCCCGGCGACCACCACGGCGGCGACGGTCCCGATCACGAACGCCGAGACGACCTCGTTGCGGGTGGCGCCGTCCTGGCCGGCGCTGATGGCGGCGGACGCCCGTCGCAACATCGAGTGGGGAATGCCGAGTTGGGTCACCAGCGCCAGCGTCGTGAAGATGCTGACCGCCAGGGAGTAGCTCCCGAAGTCGTCGCGGGTGAGCAGGCGAGCGGCCAAGACGTTGCCGAAGAACAGCAGTGCGACGCTGAGCGGGTAGCCGATGCCCGTGACGCCCAGACCGCGCACCACGGTCCGGCGGGCGGCGGAGCCGGGTCCCGGGTCGGACGGGGTCGGCGCGGCTGAACGCTCGGGGTCGGGCGTCGGAGCCTCGGGCTGCAAGGGAATTAGGCTACCGATCGCTTCTGATGACCGCGCTCCTCGCCGCCGTGCGCCGGCTCCGCTCGGCGGGAACCCTCCTCGTGGTCGCCGCCCTCGCGGGTGCGTGTGGGCTCCTGGGCGCCGTCCCGGCCGGGGCGGCCACGACCGGGGCGACCCGGGCGCCGGGTCCCGTGCACCGGGTCCTGGTGATCTCGATCCCGCACGTCGGCTGGGCCGACCTGCGCTCGGCCCACGTGCCCAACCTGCAGCGCCTCCTCCGCGGTTCGGCGGTCGCGGACCTGACCGCCCGCAACGGTGGGGGCGGGCCG
>JBAXBB010000198.1:0-3286 GCA_037142235.1 Actinomycetes bacterium | reverse complement strand
GGATCAGGGTGTGGAGGAGGTAGCCGAAGACGAGGACGTCTCGGCCGGTCTTGGATCGTTTGCGGCCCCAGCGGGCGTCGCGGTCGAACGACGCAGCCGGTGACCGAGGCGTGCGCTTGCGGGTCTTGCCGGACTTCGAGGGGCGCTTGTTCTTGTTGTGGCGTCGGGCGGGCGGGCCGGTGTCGATCGGCACGTGGTTGAGCGCCTCGATCCAGGGCGGGTTGGCGAGGAACTCGTCGAGCTCTTCGTCGGGGGCGCCTGTGAGGCTCGGGTCGACCTCGGCGGGTGTGATCCCGGGGCCGGAGCCGATGGCGGTGATCTCGTCGGTCGCGGCGAGGGAGTTGTCGTCGTCGTCGAGGTCTTCTTCGGTGGTGGTGTCCGCGTCCGGGTCGGTCGCGGTGGCGTTCTTGGGGGTGGACGCTTTGACCTTGCGGCCGCGGTAGTGGGACCAGAGGGTGGTCCAGTCGACTGCGTAGGCGGTCGAGAGGTGGAAGTCCTCGAACGCGTCGCAGATCGCTTGGGCGAACCGGGCGATGACGTCGGCGCGGCGGGCCCGTTCGGGGTCGGGGAGGTCGGGGGATTCGCCGAGCCCGTAGTTGAGGTGCTTCTTGATCGACTGGATCCAGTCGTTGAACTGGGTCTCGGGGACGTAGACGAGCTTCGGTTCTCCGTCGACGTTCTCGACCCGGGTGAAGCCGATCCGGATCTGGTCCTCGAGGTTCAGCTGGGTGCGCAGTACGTGGTGGGCGGAACGGATGGTGGCGCTGCGCATGTTCTGGATCGACAGGATCAGCCCGAGGAGCAAGAGGCGCAGCACCTTGGGGTTGGACGGCCGGCCGCGCGGGTCGCGGTGGATGCCGTCGACGAGGATCTCGACGGCGTTGTGCCGGTCGAGGATGTACTCGCAGGCCGCGACGCGCACCGGGTCGATCATGCGACCTCCCCGCGCAGACGGTCGAGGTCGACGGGGATCGGCTCGAGGTAGTTGAGGAGGCTCACCAGGGTGCGCGCCGAGGTCAACCCGGACACTTGGAGGGTCGTGGCGAGTGGCAGCGCTTGGATGAGCAGCCAGGCGAGCCAGGTGTTGCGCAGCGTCGCGGCGGTGAAGTTCGGGACGTCGTCGAGGAACCGGGCCCGGTCGATCGCCTGGTAGATGGCGTTGTTCGCCTTGGGGTTCTTCAGAAACGACCTGTTGGGGGCGAGCCCGGCGAGCGCCGCGCGCACGACCGGCTCGTAGTCGCGGCGCACCATCACCTGACGGGCCCGGGTGCCGGGCAGATCGACGAGGATGCCGTCGTCGCCGAGGTCGGTGACGTGGCGTGGTCGCAGCAGCCGCAGCTCGCCGGCGGTGGCACCGCAACCGCCGCAGAACCCGACGACCGCGACCGCACCGCGGCTCTCGGGGTAGCGGGCCCGCCGCAACGCCGCTCGGATGATCACCAGCTCGTCGCCGGTCGGATGGGGTGGCTGGACCTCCTGATAGGAGCCTGACGTCGTGAGCAGCACCGGCACGTCCGGGGACGGGTTCGCATGCCGGGCGAGGTGGCGCAGCCGGTTGCCGTAGTCGGTGAACGACTTCGCCGCGAGGTGTGCCGCACCTCTGCGCAGGTACTCGTCGATCGCCCCGTGGGTCATCGCCGCGGCGACGCTGGTGTCCTTGCTGGTACGGAGCCGGTGGACGAGCAGCCCGGCGAGCGGCGCGCGGTACTTGTTGAACGACTGCTCGGTCTTGATCGGAGCGCGGCGGACCACATAGGCGAACGTCTCCGCGACGTGGTGCCACTCCAACGGGTCCACCCCGACCGGCAGATACCGGGCGATGGCCGCCTCGACCGCAGGAGAGGCGGTCGGGTTCGCCGCCTGGGTCGCGAAGAACGCGCGCGTCCGACGCGCCGCAGCGCGCGAGTTGGTCTTGCCCGCCATGTGAAGTCCGCCCGGGGTGGTCACGTGGTGCACCGCTCGGGGCATGGATCCCACCCGCAACGGCAACACCGAACATATGTTCCCGTCGCGGAGGATAGCGGTGTCGACCGGCGGCGCCGACGTCTCGAGGTCGTCGAGGAGCCGTTCGATGCTGTACGCCGAGACGTGGCTCGACACCACCTCGAACGCGCAGCCCGTCGCCATCAGGTGCAGCGACGCGTGCCGGATCGCCAGCGCGGCGAACGTCGCGGTGGGGATCCCGAGGTCCTTGGCGTACCCGACGAGGCGCCGCCACGCCGACGGCCGGGCCTCCCCGGGCTCGTCGAGCAGGGCGACGAACCGGGCGTCGAGGGCCCGGGTCGTGCCGTCGGCATCTTGGACCGCGCCGTCCGGGTGGACCCGCACCGGTCGCTTCGCGCTGGTCAGCCCGACACCGGCGGCAGCCAGCAACGCCCGCCGGGCCTCCGGGTCGTCGCCGGTCGCCACGCACAACCGGTCGAACTCGTCCGGGTGCAGCGACGGGTTGTGGGGCCGTGGACCCCGGGGGGCGACCACCACGGGCAGCCCGACGAGGAGATCGACGGCCCGGCCCAGCACCGGATGGCCGTTCTTGACCCGCCGCCACGACAACCCCAACGCCCGGTAGCTGGACTTCCACCGGTCGATCCCCGCCCGGGTGAACCAGTCCGCCACCGGCGTCTGGGCGTTCGCCCCGGCGAAGCGGGCGTAGCCGCACACCACCCCGAGGATCTCGTCGACGTCGTCCACGGTGGCCGGCCCCAACGCCACCACCAGGCGCTTCAACGCCGCGACCACCTCCGGGTCCAGCAGGGCCGCATGGTGGCCTCCGTAGGCCTCGAGCCGCGCGCGGACCTCCTCGCTCAGCTCCGGCCGGGGCAGCCCCTCCGGCAGCAGATGCTCGCCCCTGGCGTCCATCCACCGCGCGAATCGGCGCCCCGACACCCAAGTGGCGGCGATTTCCCGAAAAATCCTGGAATCCAAGGCCTGGCAAGGGAATCCGCCGGCCAGGCCCGCCAACGGGGGAGCCTTGACGTCCAGAAGACTGGACGAATAGCGTGGGTGGATGCCTTCGCGAAGCGGCCTCGAACGCCGGCCGGCCGACTACCTCCAGGACGGAGACTGGCCCACCGGGCACCTTCGCCCCGACGCGCCCGCCGAGGCGTACCTGGCGGCAGCGATGACCCGGCGCCTCACGGCCGCCCTTGCTGGACGCAGCGCCCGATCCATCGCCCGCGACGCCGGGATCAGCGCCCAGACGGTCCTCAACCTGCTTGCTGGCCTGTCATGGGGTGACGTCGTCACCGTGGCCCGCCTCGAGCGCACCCTGGGTGCAGCGCTGTGG
>JBAXBB010000197.1:0-3313 GCA_037142235.1 Actinomycetes bacterium | reverse complement strand
GACTCACATTGCCTGTCAGCAAAGCGAGAACCGCATCCTCACGGTTTGAAAGAACATTTAAAAGAGGAACGATACCCGGAAGAAGCTTGCCATCATGACGCCCGATCCGCTCGGCGAGATGGCCGAGATAGGTATCCAGCAAGGCTGCCACATTTTCAGGAGAAACAGCGATCCCGTGCTTTTCAAGTAACTCGCGAGCGATACGGGCATCCGTTGCCCCAGCGAGAATGATCCCAGCTAAGTCTTCCTCAACACCGAAACGGGAACGCATGGCGTCTTTCAATGCCGCCTCGCCCGCTCCACCCGACGTGATCAACGTGCCGTCGATATCAAAAAGCAGCAACCGACGATCAATCCTCATCGTCGTCGGCGTGATCGGGCTCGACCGCCTCGGGTTCGACGAGCTCTGGGTCGGGGAGCACCATTCGGGCGGGCTGGAACTGATCGCCTCCCCCGAGGTGTTCATCGCCGTCGCCGCCCAGCGCACGCGGCACCTCCGCCTGGGCACCGGCGTCAGCTCACTGCCCTACCACCACCCGTTCATGCTGCTCGACCGCATGGTGATGCTCGACCACCTCACCCGCGGTCGCGTCATGTTCGGCTGTGGCCCGGGTCAGCTCCCCTTCGACGCCCATCTCCTGGGGATCGACCCCGACCAGCAGCGCCGCATGATGGAGGAGAGCCTCGAGGCGATCATGGCGCTCCAGCGGACGACGGAACCGGTCACGCGGATCACCGACTGGTTCACCCTCCGCGACGCCGTGCTGCAGTTGCGGCCCTACTCCCAGCCCCACCTCGAGATGGCGGTGGCGGGCTCGTTCTCGCCGGCCGGGCCCCGGCTCGCCGGCACCCACGGCATCGGCCTCCTGTCGATCAGCGCCACGTCACCCGAAGGGTTCGACCGCCTCGCCCAGCACTGGAACATCGCCGAGACGGAGGCGCAGCGGCACGGCACCGCGGTGCGCCGCGCCGACTGGCGTCTCCTCGGGCCGATGTTCCTCGCGGACACCGACGCCGAAGCCCGGGCGGCCTTGCGGTTCGGGTACGAGCAGATCTCCGACTACCTCACCCACGTCCTGCCGGTTCCCCGTCCGCCCCGGATGTCCCTCGACGAGCGCATCGACGCGGCCAATGCCAGTGGAGCGGTCGTCATCGGCACCGCCGACCGCGCGATCGCACAGATCGAGCGTCTGCTCGCACAGTCCGGGGGCTTCGGCACCTTCTTGATCAACGGCGGCTACTGGGGCGACCTCGACGCCACCCTGCGGTCGTACGAGATCTTCGCGAACCGGGTGATCCCCCACTTCAACGGTCAACTCGCCGCCCCGACCCGTTCGTTCGAGTGGACCATGGACGACACGCGCGACTGGGACGGGCAGGCCCGGAGGGCAGTGGCGAAGGCCATGACCGACTACGCAGCCGTCAACCCCGACTACCGCCCCGATCCGCCCGCCGCGCCGTCGGCTCCGACGGGCATGTGACGGATCGACTCACGGGATCTGCAGCTCCGGCGGTACGGGGTGATCGAACAGTTCCGCCGCGTTGGCCCACGTCACCTTGCGGACCTCGTCCGGCGAGAAGCCGGACAGTCCACGGAGGGCATTGGCCTGGGTGTCGGGCCACGTGGAGTCGGCGTGCGGATAATCGCTCTCCAACATGATGTGGTCGATCCCGAGCCGATCGCGCAGCCCGATGGTGGGGGGCAGGTCGATCGTGCAGAACCAGAAATTCCGCCGCATGACCTCCACCGGTGAGTGGTGCGGGTCCGACCACGCGCTGAATCCAGCCCCCGAATGGTCCATGACCCATTCGAGTCGGTCGATCAGGGTCAGCGCCCAGCCCAGACCACCCTCGGAGAAGGCGATCCGCAGGCCGGGGAACCGGACCGGCACTCCCGCCCAGAGCCAGTCCGCCGCCGTGGCCAGTGGGTTGGCGATGAACAGCGTGCTGTAGAGCTCGAGCGGGGCGCCGGGCGAACGCGCCGCCGACCACCGCGACGATCCGTTGTGCAGGCAGATCACGGTGCCGGTCTCCTCGCACGCGCGGAGGAAGGGATCCCAGTGATCGGTGTGCATGGACGGCAGCCCCAGGTCGACCGGGTTCTCCGCCATGCTCACCGCCTTGAACCCCCGTCGGGCGTTGCGCCGGATCTCCGCCGCCGCCACGTGGGGATCGGAGAGCCAGGGGATCTGGAGCGGGATGATCCGATCGGGGTGGGGACCGGCCCACTCCTCGTGGTGCCAGTCGTTCCAGGCCCGCACGCAGGCCAGGCCGAGTTCCTGGTCGCGGCTCTGCGAGAACACGGTCCCGGCGAACCCGGCGATGAGCGACGGGAAGCACAACGACGCCCAGACCCCGTCGAGATCGAGGTCGCGGACCCGAGCCTCGACGTCCCAGCACCCGCGTCGCATCTCGTCGAAGCGGGCCGGTTCCATGTTCCACTGGTCGCGGGGCCGACCCGAGATGGCGTTCAGTCCGATCTGCGGGTACCGGACGTCTTCGTACGACCAGAGTTCCTGCTGGCGCTCGTTGATCACGACCCGCGGTGCCCGATCCACCAGGTGCGCGGGCATGCGCCCCTCGAACAGATGACGCGGCTCCACGAGGTGGTCGTCGACCGAGATGATCGTGAACGACCGCGGGCGGGGGTCCGGATCGGGCAGGAGCGGCGCGACGCCGGAGCGTGCGCCCGGCGTTTGCGACCCCGGATGGACGGGCGGGCGGACTGCGGTCACGGCGGCTCCCCTCGACGTCGGTGCGTTACATTGCCACGGGTCGCCGACCCGGGCCAAGGGGCCGGGCTCGAACCGGGGAGTGAACCATGGCGGGGTCGGACGTGCGGTTCGGTGTGTACCTGCCCCAGATCGGCCTCGAGTACCCCGATCTCCTCGCCCGCGCCCGTCACTGCGAGGCCGCCGGGGTGGACTCGTTGTGGCTCTTCGACCACCTGTACGGCCCGATGCTCCCAGACCAGCCGTCGCTCGAAGCCTGGACGCTGGCGACCGCCCTCCTCGCCAACACCGAGCGGCTCCGGGTCGGCCACCTGGTCCTGTGCGCCACCTTCCGTCATCCCGCGCTGCTCGCCAAGATGGCGACCACCCTCGACGTGATCAGCGGCGGTCGGCTCGACCTCGGGATCGGGAGCGGTTCCTACGAGCCCGAGCACACCGAGGCCGGGATCCCCTGGGGGAGCGCGGCCCGACGGGCCGAGGTGCTCGAGGACACCCTCGAGGTGCTCACCCGGATGTTCGCCGACGAGCGCACCACCTACGCCGGGCACCACGTCACGGTGACCGACCTGCCCAACCTGCCC
>JBAXBB010000196.1:0-3448 GCA_037142235.1 Actinomycetes bacterium | reverse complement strand
GTGGCAGACGGGGGAGCGGGCGGGCCCGATCACCCCGCGCGCTTCGGCACCCCGGCACCGGCGTCGGTCACACCCGATGGGGGTCTGACCGCCGCGCAGGTGGCGGAGCGCGTCGCGGCCGGACACACCAACGACAGCGGTGACCGCACGAGCCGGACCTACGGTGAGATCGTCCGGGCCAACGTCTTGACGCGCTTCAACGCCATCCTCGGGGCGATGCTCGTGCTCGTGCTCGTCGCGGGCTCGCCCGGCGATGCGCTCTTCGGCGTCGTGCTCGTGGCCAACTCGCTGATCGGGATCGTCCAGGAGGTCCGGGCCAAGCGGACCCTCGACCGGCTCGCGGTGCTCGCCGCGCCGTTGGCCCGGGTGGTCCGGGAGGGTGGATCCCACGAGGTGGCCGTCGAGCGGGTGGTCCTCGACGACCTCGTGGAGTTGCGCGCCGGCGACCAGGTCCCGGCCGACGGGGTCGTGGCGCGGGCCGCCGGGCTCGAAATCGACGAATCGCTGCTCACGGGTGAGTCGGATCCGATCGCCAAGCAGCCGGGCGACGAAGTGCTCTCGGGCAGCTTCGTGGTGGCAGGGGGCGGCACGTTCCAGGCGACCCGGGTCGGCGCCGAGGCGTACGCCCGGACCCTGGCCACCGAGGCCCGCCGCTTCTCCCTCACGCGCTCGGAGCTCGCCGCCGGGATCAACACCCTGCTGCGCTACGTGCAGTGGGCCCTGTTCCCCACGGCGGCGGTGCTGCTGGTCCGTCAGTTGTTGCGGGTCCCGGTCGACCAGGCCCTCGTCTCGCTGGTGGCGGCGGTGGTGGGCATGGTGCCCGAGGGGCTGGTGCTGCTCACCAGCCTGGCCTTCGGCATCGCGGCGGTCACCCTCGCGGCGCGCAAGGTGTTGGTGCAGGAGCTCCCGGCGGTGGAGGGGCTGGCGCGCGTCGACGTCGTGTGCCTCGACAAGACGGGCACCCTGACCGAGGGCGACGTGGAGTTCGACCGGACCGTGGTCCTGGGCGGGACGCACGGGGTGGACGCGGCCGGGGTGGAGGCGGTGCTGGGGGCGCTCGCCGACGACCCGGTGCGCAACGCCACCCTCGCGGCGATCGGCGCGGCGTTTGCCCCGCCTCCCGAGTGGAATCGGGAGGGTGGCGTGCCGTTCTCGTCGGCGCGGAAGTGGTCGAGCGCCTCGTTCGTCGACCGGGGGACCTGGCTGATCGGGGCGCCCGAGATGCTCCTCGACGACCCCACGGACGCCGGTCGGCGTCAGGCCGACGAGCTGGCTGCGGCGGGTCACCGGGTGCTGTTGCTCGCCCGGGCCGGCGCGCCCCCCGTCGGCGAGGTCCGTCCGTCCGGGCTCGAGCCGGTCGCGCTGGTCCTGCTCGCCGAGCGGGTCCGCCCGGACGCGGCCGAGACGCTCGCCTACTTCGTGAGCCAGGGCGTCGCCTGCAAGGTGATCTCGGGGGACAACCCACGGACGGTCGGCGCCGTGGCCGCCCGGGTCGGGGTCGCCGGCGCCGGCGACCCGGTGGACGCCCGGACCCTGCCCGACGACCCCGAGGCGCTCGGCGACGTCCTCGAGTCGCACTCGGTGTTCGGGCGGGTGACGCCCCAGCAGAAGCGGGCGATGGTCGGCGCGCTGCAGTCGCGCGGTCACGTGGTGGCGATGACGGGTGACGGCGTCAACGACGCGCTCGCGCTCAAGGATGCCGACATCGGAGTGGCGATGGGCTCGGGTGCGGCCGCCACCCGGGCGGTCGCGCAACTCGTGCTGCTCGATGGTCGCTTCGCCACCCTGCCGGGAGTCGTCGCCGAGGGTCGTCGGGTCATCGCCAACATCGAGCGCTCGGCGAACCTCTTCGTCACCAAGACCGTCTACGCGATCCTGATCGCGGTGTTCGTCGCGGCGGTCGGCTGGCGGTACCCGTTCCTGCCCCGTCAACTCACGATCGTGAGCGTGTTCACCATCGGCGTTCCCGGGTTCTTCCTCGCGTTCGCGCCCAACCGTCGCCGGTACGTCCCCGGCTTCCTCGAACGGGTGCTGCACTTCACCGTGCCGGCCGGTGCGGTGGCGGCGGTCGCGGCCCTCGTGGCCTTCGGGGTGGCCACCGGACGGGCCGATCTCCCGTTGAAGGAGGCCCGCACGTCGGCCACGTTGGTGCTGCTCTGCGTCGGGCTCTGGGTCCTCGTGTGTCTGGCCCGCCCGGTCAACTGGTGGCGCACGGGTCTGGTCATTGCCATGGTCGGTGCCATCGTGGTGATCCTGGTGGTCCCGGGCCTGCGCACCTTCTACGCCCTGGAGCTCCCTCCCGCTGCGGTGGCGGAGAAGATGGCCGTCGTCGCCCTCCTCGGGATGGCGGGGGTGGAGGTCGTGTGGCGCTGGACCCGCCGGGCGATCGCCCGCCGCAATCCGGAGTACGCGGCGGCGGTGGCGGCCGCGGACTGAGCCGTCAGGGGGTCCGGGCCGTGATCTCGAGCCCGGCCCGGCCGGGGTGCGGGCTGCGCAGTGCCGCCAACTCGAAGACCCGGTTGAGATCCGAGGGCGAGACGATGCCGACGAGGGTGTCGTCGTCGAACACCAGGATGCGCCCACCGCCGGCGGTGCGGGCGCCCACGTGCTCGACCACCGTCGCGACGTCGTCGTCGGGTCGGGCGCGAGGCACGAGGGCCAGCGGTGCCATCACCTCGCCGACCGTGTGGGGTCGCTGGCCGGTGCCCTCGGGGCTTCGGCCGGAGCGGAGGGCTCGGAGGGTGACGAGCCCGACCACGTGTCCGTCCGGGTCGACGACGGGGAACGCCGAACAGTGGTGGCGGACCAGGGTGTCGGCGACGAAGTGGTCGATCGTCTCGTCGGCGGGCACGGTCACCGGACCGGCGGTCATGACCTCGCGCACGCGGATCCCGGCGAGGGCGTCCTCGAGCAGTGCGTGCGTTGCCTCGGCCGATGCCGCGCCGATCAGGAACCAGCCGAGGAGCGCGAACCACAGGCCACCGAGCGAGCCGGCGAGGAGCACCAGGATGCCGGCGAACACCATCGCGTATCCGAACGCCCGGCCGGCCGAGGTGGCGACCCGGGTCGCGCGGTTGCGGTCGCCGGTGCGTCGCCAGACGAGCGCGTGCAGGAGGCGTCCGCCGTCGAGGGGTGCGGCCGGCGCCACGTTGAAGACCGCCAGGATCCCGTTGACCAGGGCGAGCCAAGCCAGCGTGGCGACGACGAGGTCGGGCGCACCGACGGCCCCAGCGATGCCGGCCCCACCCAGGAAGACCAGCGTGGTCAGCACGCTGACGGCCGGTCCCGCACCGGCGATGGCCAACTCGTCGCGGGGTGTGTCGGCCGACCGGTGCAGTTGGGCCACGCCACCGAAGAGCCAGAGGGTGATGCGGTCCACCCCGACCCCGCGGGCCTGGGCCACCAGCGAATGGGCGAGCTCGTGCGCGAGCAGCGCGGCGAAGAAGCA
>JBAXBB010000195.1:0-3510 GCA_037142235.1 Actinomycetes bacterium | reverse complement strand
TCTCGAGACTGCGCACGAGCTCGTGTCGGCGCTCGAGGGCAAGCAACCCGGTCCAGCGGTTCGGCGTGCTATCCGACAGCACGCGCCAGCAGAAGTGCACCAACTCGTTGGTGAGATGATCTCGGCCGCTGGGCTCGAGCGGGCCTGCGCTTCGCTCGCCGCATCGGTTGCCACCCGCCACAGGATCGAGGAGGAGGCCGAGAGAATCGAAATCGTTTGGACTGGCCCTGCGTCGGTTCCGGTGCCCAACCACCGGCCCACTGCCGCAGTCATGCACGAGCTGATCGCGAGCGCCAAGACTCACATCACCCTTGCGACCTACTCCGCCGGCAAGGTCGACGACTTGATTGCGGCGCTCGACCAACGCCGTCGGGACGGAGTGGATATCCGTCTTCTCCTCGAGACCCCGCAGTCCGATGGCTCGGGCCCAGACTGCCCAAAGGTGTTCGAGAAGCTCGTGCCTTATGTCAACGCACTGGAATGGCCGCGCGACTCACGCGCCGACCACGACTGGACGAGCATGCACGTGAAGGTGCTCATCCGTGACGACGACGCGGTGCTTGTGACCTCGGCGAACCTCTCGCAGGCTGCGATGCGGAACAACATGGAGCTCGGGTTGGAGCTGCGTGGGGGCACCATCGCTGCACGACTTCGCAAGCACTTTGATGAGCTTGAGGACGCCGGGACGCTAAAGCCGTTATGAGGAAGCCGGTGCCGGGCATGCACGTCGAGCGAGGAGAGCAGTCGTGGGACTGAACGCAGCCGAGATCGTCGATTATCTGAGCGACGAGGGTCAGCTCGGTCCTGCCGAGCAGTCACCCTGGCCGGCATTCGAACCGAACGAAGGCGACCTCTACCTGATCGATTGGCGGGGGTTGTTTGGTGGGGAGAGAAGCGAGCCCATCTTCCAGGGCATCGACGACCCCGAGCTTGCAGATGCGGTTGGTGGTGCAATCGGCAGGGGCGCGCCGAAGGAGGCCACTGGGGAAGCGGACGAGGTGGCTTCCCGTCGCCCGGATGTCTGCGCGTGGTACCAGCCGATTCACTTCCACGGCCTCGACTGGGGGATCTTCATCCGCGAGGACTGCCTCCGGTCCATCGCCGTCGACATCGCGCGCTTCGTGCGGCCAACTGGCGGGTATGGAGGTGGACCCTGGAGCTACCTCCCTGAGCTGCTGAGGATGGCCTTCGCGTCTCTCTTCTTGCACGAGGCCTACCACCACAAGACCGAGGCGCTCGCCATCCGCCTGCACGTAGCCGAGCGATCACCCCGCTATCGCTCGTACTGGAGCAACGTCTACGAGCCGCTGGCCCGCCCGGGGGCCGCGGGCCCACTCGAGGAGGCACTGGCGAATGCCGACTCCTATCTGCGTCTGGCCGAGCCGGCGTACCGTCGCTTCGTACGCAACGACGTGTTCCAGGCGACTCGTCGCTACTTGAAGTGGCGGTTCCCGCTCGATCCCCCGGGATACAGGGACGCCGCCAAATACCTCAAGAGACCACCCAACGACGACGCTCAGTTCATTCTCCGAAGCCAGGTCCAGGAGGCGAAGGTCAAGCCCTTCCGGACTCCGGCTCAGTGGCGACTCGCCCCGAACCTCAACGAGAGCCTGTTCGGCCTGAGTTCTGATATCTGGCTGGTGGTTCCGTCCGGCGTCCTGCCCTCCGTTCCTACCTTCCCGCTCTACCGGCCGGTTGCCACCCGAGCTATCGAGTCGGCACTTGCGAGGGAGTACGGGTATGCGAGGGCCAAAGGCGGCAAGGGTTCCCACATCAAGCTGAAGGCTGCGGACTTGCCAACACTCGTTCTACCCGGCGGCCGGAAGGACCTCTCTCCACCGGTGCTGAAGAGCATCGCTGTGGCCCTGGGATTCTCCGACATCGGTGAGCTTCTTCACGGGCTCGGGTTGTGACATCAAGGCTTGTGAAGCCCTACGAGTTGAGCGGTAAGCGGTCGCGGCCGGCAGAGTGGGCGGCGGCCGAGCCAGCTGCTGTCGTCGAGGGCCCGCTGGACCGTCCGCAAGCAGCTCGCCGTCGGCGACCACGACACCCTCGACCTCGAGCACATCAGTGGCCTTCTCGACGACACCGCCCGCGCGCTCGAACGGCACGTCGCGATCAAGCGGTTCCACACCCAGGCGAAGCGCAGCATCGACCAAGCCGCCGACCAGGTCCGCGACCTCGTCGACGAGGTCCACACCGCGCTCGACGAGCTCGAAACCGCACTGCGCAAGTAGCCGCGAGCTCTGGTGTTGCCCACAGTCGCGTGGTTGGCAGGTGACGAGGCCCACGAGAACCCGCTGACCCAGGTCGAGGCTCGTTAGCCTCTGAGGTTCGTGTCGCGAAGGGGAAGGGACGAGCTATGCCGATCCACGATGTTGAGATGAGCATCCCGACAACCAAGGTCGTTCTTCATGCCGACGTCGTCTTCGAGGTGAGAAGCGACGGCGAGAAGCTCGGAGAGCTTCGCATCAGCAAGGGGACGATCGATTGGGCTCCTGCCCTTGCGAGGAACCCGGCGCAGCTGAGCTGGGAGCAGTTCGACCGGCTCATGCGCGAGCGACGCGGCTAGCTCGCCGGTCGCCACTGCATGCCGAGATTGAGACCGTTCACGATGTCCGCGAGGCGATGATGAGGTACACGTGCCTCGTGATCGGCGGAGACGTCGAGGCGCAGTTCGAGCCGTACTACGAGTACCTCGAGTTCGACGAGACAGAGGGTGCGTGTTGGGAGTGCGGGGGCCTCGATCCCGAGCGCGCTGGTTGCGACGAATGCGCCGGCAGTGGGCGTGGGACGATGAACCCACGAAGCAAGTGGGACTGGTGCCGAATTCTCGAGGAAGGCCCGTTGGCAAGTGTCTTGGCCGAGATCCGCGACAGCTACGGCGACGAAGTGAGCCCGCGGGTCCACACGTGGGCGCTCGTCCTCGACGGAGAGTGGCGTGACCGCTATGACGAGGTTCCCACCGAGCCGATCGACTCGTACACGGACCGGCTCGAAGCATCACTGTCTGACTGGATCGACCGTTGGGAACGGCTCGTGGCTTCGCGGCCGCCCGACGCTCCAGCCGCGTTCGTCCTCTATCACCAGTGAGCCAGTCTGAGGCGGACGAGCACAGCCTGCTCGTTGCCTTTGGCCACAGAGGGTGAGGGAGCCCGATCGGGCGGTGGTTCGTGGTCCTGAGGCCAATCTTGGTGGCGTTGTGACCTTCGAGTTCTGGGTCACTTGGTGGTGCAAAGTCTCCAGGCGACGATGTCGAAGCAGCGCAGCCGGGTCAGTCTGGTGTCTCCGCAAACAGCCGTCGTCAGCGCGTCCCAGGCGCTGCGCGACCAGGTCGATCTGTCCGGTCTCGCGGAAGATGCGCAGACCGGCCCACGCGGTCACTGACCGAGGCCGGACGGCGGGCTCATCGCCCAGGCCGGCACGGCGCAACACGTCACCGATCGCGCCCGACACCGAAGCTGCACGGCACCCCACCCGGTGAGGGCTGCGGTCCTCGCGTCGGTCTTC
>JBAXBB010000194.1:0-3563 GCA_037142235.1 Actinomycetes bacterium | reverse complement strand
CCCCCACCATGCTCGCCCACCCCGACTCTCCGATCGGGCGCCGCGCCGGGTTCGCCCGGCACAATCTCTGGGTCACGCCCTACGCCCCCGGCGAGCGTCGCGCCGCCGGCGAGTATCCCAACCAGTCGGTCGACGACGCCGGACTCCCCACCTGGACCGCCGCCGACCGTTCCCTCGTCGACACCGATCTCGTGGCCTGGTACACGTTCGGGGTCACCCACTTCGTCCGACCCGAGGACTGGCCCGTGATGCCGGTCGAGTACACGGGATTCGTCCTCAGCCCTTTCGGCTTCTTCGACCGCAACCCCGCCCTCGACCTCCCGCCCAGTGCGGGTGGCCACTGCCCCACCTGACCCGGCGTAGGCCGGTCGAGGACCGGGGGAGGGCCGGGGACCGTCAGTCGGAGGAGTTCAGCTGCGACAGGCTCAGCGACTGGCTGAAGACCTTGGTCGCGTTCTCCTGCGAGTCGGTCGGCCAACCCGGCGCGCGGTAGATGGCGATCCGCACGTTCTGAGCGCAGTCGCCGTTCTCGTTGCAGGTGAGGAGGCCCGAGAGCCCCGGGTACTGCGACGTCCGGAGCAGGGCGTTGCGCAGATTACGCCGTTCGATCACCAGCTCACCACCCGGGCGTCCGACCGCAGCCCTCCGAATTGCGCCGAACACGATCTCGGCTGCGTCGAAGGCCTGGGCGTGGAACGCCGTGGGTGGATCGATGCCCGCCCGCCGCCGGTACGCGTCGAGGAAGACGGTGCGGTAGAACGCGTTGTCGCTGTAGAACGAGAAGTCCGGCCCCGAGGAGTACACGCCGTCGGAGAGGGGCCCGAGCTGCTCGAGGAAGTTCTTGTCGGCACAGGCTTCCGACACCAGCATCGGCAGCCGGGAGGTGGCGGTGGCGCTGCGGAGGGCACGCGCCACGTCGATACAGAACGGCGGGAGGGCCGTGAGGTAGATCATCTGCGGACTGCTGGCCGCGACCTGGTCGACGATCGCCTGCACGTCGGCGCCCTTCGACGCATCCACGACGACTCCCCGACCCTGATTGCGGCGGGTGGCGTCGATGAACGCCTGGCCCAACTGGGCGGAGTAGGCGTCGGTGGGGTCGGACACCACCGCGACCTGGTCCCAGCCCTGGGAGCTGGCGAAGTTGGCGTCGACCGCGGCCTGGATCTTGTCGTTCCAGGAGACCCGGAAGTAGTAGCGCTCGTGGATCTTCGGATCCGTGAGCGCAGGCGCGGTGTTCGAGGGCGAGACCAGCGGAATCCGGTCGGCGCTGAAGGCCCGAGCCGCAGTGCCGAGCGCCGCCGACGAGCAGGTCGTGCCGATCACGGCGACGACGTGCTTGTCGCTGAGGAGTTGCTGCTCGTTGATGGCGGCCACCTTCGCCGAGCACCCTTCCTCCTGGTTGAGCAGGACGACCCGATGGCCGAGGAGCTGCCCGTCAGTGCCGTCGAACGCGCCGTCGAGGTAGTCGACGGCGAGCTGGATGGCCGTCGTGGCGTCCTGCCCGTTGAGTTGGGTGCGGTCCAAGAGCGTGCCGAGGTAGATGGGTTCCCCCACCCCGACCGTGACGCAAGCGCTGGCGTCGCGTCGACAGACACGGGGTAGATGCGACTTCTCCGTCGCCCCGGCCGGAGCCACGCCCGGTACGGCCAGCAACGCGGCGAGCAGGGCCACCACACCGAGGCCGGGCACCAGCCGAGTGCGCCGGCTCATTTGCGCACCCAGGGGAGATAGTCGGCTCGACGCAACTCGCTCGCGATCTCCTGGAGCGGCTGAGTGGAGGCCTGAAACGGGCCCCGGAACGGCGCGCTGATCGCGAGGATCGCCGCGAGGTCGAGCGCGACCAGCAGGATGATCCCCACCGCGACCCACGAGTAGTGCGGCCCGGCGCGCATCGCCACGATGATCGCATTCACGATGAGGGCCAGCCCGGCGATGAGGCTCAACGCGAACAGGGCGATGGGCAGGTCCTGGGAGGCGATGGCAACTCGCTCCCGTCGGGCCTGGGTCATGGTCTGCAGGGCGTCGCGCATCGACGCCACGGACTCCGACGGTGGATAGGGCGCGGAGCCGATGTGCACGACGTCCTGCTCGAGCTTGGCAAGATCGACGAAGGCGGGCGAGCTCTCCGGCTGGTTCCTGGAGAGGGCCGGCCACTCCGTGGAGGCCAGGTCGTGCGTGTACGTGAAGAGGCGCTGCTGGATCAGCTCGGCGTCGGTGGGCGGCAGGCCGGCGCTGGCGTAGGCCAGCTGGCTGATCGCCGCCGACTCCTGGGCGACCACCTCGTTGGTGTGGCGCAGGGTGGAGTACTCGTTGTTGATCAGGAAGCCGGTGAGGATGGCGAAGAGGCTCCCCAACGCCGTCATGTAGGCCGCCGCAGTGGCCCCCGCGTACTCGCGTCCGTCCGGTCCGGTGCGCGACAGCCCGATCGTCAACCCGACCGACACCACCGCGACGAACACGAGGATCAGGACGAGTGCCCAGAGCCCGGGGAGACCGGTGAGGAAGATCACGATCCGCTCCCGTCGATCCGACGGTTCCACCTGTCGCGCTCCAACGCTCCCTGGGCCGGGCTCAACGAGACGCTCCCGACCTCGTCGGCGGTCTTCAGGCCGTCGGGGCTGAGGAACGTCGTGACGAACGCCTGCACCTGCGGCGCCTGCTTCGCCGAGTCGACGTTGACGAAGAGGTACAGGTCACGCGACAGAGGGTAGGAACCCGAGCGGAGGTTGGCCACCGAAGGCCGTCGACAGCCCTTTCCCGCATCGATGGCGACGGGATTGACGCTGTCGCGCCAGTCGGCAGCGGTGGCGTAGCCCACGAAGCCGAGTGACCCCGGCTTCGTGGACATCACGTTGCGAATCGCCTGCTCGGCATTCACCGCCACGTAATCGTCACGGACGCGGGCCTCGGTCCCCATCTGGGCGGCGATCGGCCCGATGGCCTGCTCTTCGAACACCGCGAGGGTGCCCGACTGGCCTCCCGGTCCGACCAGGGTGAACGACCCGGTCGCCAGCCCGTTCGGCGAGCTGCCCGGAGCCGCACCCACCTGCTCCCACGTGTCGACCCCACGCGCCTGCGCACCGGCGGCGGCGTAGATCTGGCTCAGGGTCAAGCACCCCAGCGACGGATCGGTGCGGGTGAGCAGGACCACGGCGTCGTGCGCGACGAGGAGGCTCACGAAGTGCACTCCCGAAGCGGCGCAGTTCTCGCGCTCGACCTCCTTCAGCGGACGTGAAGATCCCGCCAGCGGCACGAGGCCCGCGCAGAACTGGTCGATCCCGGACTGGCTCCCCGTCATGTCGACGTCGAAGTCGACGAGGGAATGGGTACGGCCGAACTTGCTCGCCACGGCGGAGACAACCGGCAGCAGCGTCGTGGATCCTCGCACGGTCACGATCCCTGCGTTCGACGTGTCCCCGCCGCACCCGGACAGGGCGAGCACCGCGAGGAGGGCCGCCAAGACCAGGATCACCGTGCCCGACCGGGGCCTCGGTCGGGCACGGAGCGTCGCCATCCGTTGCAAGATAGTGGATGTGCGGGTCGACGGGCGGGTCGACGGG
>JBAXBB010000193.1:0-3570 GCA_037142235.1 Actinomycetes bacterium | reverse complement strand
GGGTCATCGGATCCTGATCATGGCGCGGAGGGGCGGGCGGGGGGAAGCCCGCCCCTCCGGCCGTGATGTGGCAGACCTACTGGATCGCCGCCAGGCGGGCCAGGGTCGAGGAGGCCCACTTCTTGGGCAGCGGGGCGTAGTCGATCGCCGTGGCCTCCTTCTGGCAGGTGCTCACGAGGTACTGCGCCCAGGCCTTCACCGCGGCACCCTGGGCGGCGTCGGCGTACTTGCCGTAGACCAACAGCCAGGTGGGGGCCGAGATCGGGTACGCCGCCGCGTTCGGCGAGTTCAGCGGGTTGTAGAGGCCGTCGGCCGAGAGGGTCACGCCGTCGAGGGCCGCGGTCGCCGCCTTCACGCTCGGAGCGATGAACTTGCCGGTGGAGTTCGACACCGAGGCGTAGGTCAGGCCCGTGGCCACGGCGTCGGAGAAGTCGACGTACCCGATGGCGCCATCGGTCGACTTGATCGCCGACGAGACACCCGGGTTGCCCGCACCACCCTGGCTGGAGTCCGGCCAGGTGACGGTCGAGCCCGAGCCCAGCTTCCAGACCGATCCGGCCGCGAGAGTCAGGTAGGTCGTGAAGTTCTGGGTCGTCCCGGAGCTGTCGGACCGACGGACGATCGTGATCTTCGTCGACGGCAGCTTGGCGCCCTTGTTGAGGGCGGCGATGGCCGGGTCGCTCCAGGTGGTGATGTCACCCTGGAAGATCTTGGCGATGGTCGCCGCGTCGAGGTTGAGCTTCTTGACCCCCGACACGTTGAACGACACCGTGATCGGCGCCGTCACCGTCGGGATGTACAAGAACGTGCCGCCCTTGACCTTGGCGAGGTCGGCCGAGGGGTAGGCCCCGTCGGAGGCACCCCACTGGGTGACCTGGTCGGCGAACTCCTGACGGCCCTTGCCCGATCCGCCACCCGGGTTCGGGTAGTTGACGGTCACGTTGGGCTGGACCTTCTTGAACGACTCGCGACAGGCGTCGACGTAGCCCTGCACGAAGGTGGAGCCGGAGCCGTTGATCGTGGCGGCAGCGAGGGGCTTGGGCTTCGCGGCGCCGGCCGGGGCGATCCCGACCGAGGCGACGAGACCACCGGCCACCGCGGCTGCGGCGGCGATCCGGACCAGTCGGTGACGACGTTGCATGCTCATTCGAGCCTCCTGTGGTTCGTCCCGGACCGGCCGGAACGACGAGTAGATCCCGTGTGATTGCGGACGCTACGGAAGGCGTCTGACGCAGGGCCGACGGTCTCGTGCACGTCAAGTGAACAGCGGTCAAACTTTCGGGGTTAGCCCGCTGGTGGCTACCAGTTGTTCACCCTGACCGGCGAGGGTCAGGGCTCACGAACGCGACGACCCAGCAACCGGGAGGACCCGTGGAGACCGACGAAACGGGCGAGAACGTCGAACCGCCCATGCGCAAGACCTTCCACGACCACCTCGACGACCTGCGGAACACCGTGATCCGCCTCGGCGCCCTGACCACCGAGCAGGTCACGGCCTGCACCCAGGCTCTTCTCGACGGCGACCTCTCCCTCGCCGAGCATGCGATCCGCAACGACGACCTCATCGACGACCTGACCCACGACGTCGAGGACCAGTGCTTCGCGTTCCTCGCCCGCCAGCAGCCGATGGCCACCGACCTCCGCACGATCCTGGCCACCCTGCGTGTGGCGCACGAACTCGAGCGCTCGGCCGACCTCGCCGTCAACATCTCCAAGACGACCCGGCGGCTCTACCCGGCCGCGCTCGACCCGAAGGTCCGGGGCATCATCGACCAGATGGGGCGCCAGGCCACCAATCAGACCCGCCTCGCGGTCGACGCCTACGCCGATGTCGACCCCAACTGGGCCCGGGCCCTCGCCGACATGGACGACGCCATGGACGAACTCACCAAGAGCCTCTTCCGTCAGGTGCTCGCGATGGCCCCGGCCGACGAGGCCACCGTCCAGCAGGCCGTGCAGATCTCACTGGTCGGCCGCCACTTCGAGCGGATCGCCGACCACGCGGTGACCATCGCCGAGCGGGTGGTGTTCATGGCCACGGGTGAGTACCCGGTGCACGAGAGCGACCGCCCCGAGGTCGCGGGCGAGACGGGCTGAGCGTCAGGCCGACTCGGGCTCGTCGTAGCCGAGGTCCCACTCGATGATCAGCCGCTCGCGCTCGGCGTCGCGGTTGACCCGCTCACGGTTGCGACGGAACTGCGGGTCGTGGGGCGGCAGCAACTGGAGCCGCGCCATCGCCCGGGTCCGGAACTCGTCGATCATGCGACCGTCGCCGAACACGGGGTGGACGTCCCAGTGGGGAGCCGCGGGACCCAGGTAGACGAGCTTCACGTGCCCGACCGGGGGCAGGGACTCGAGTTCGCTCTGGTCGATGGACATCCTCCCCACCCTACAACGTGGCCTCCCGGGCCCGGTCGGGGAACGGTCTCAGTGCCCGGTCAGGGTCCGGTCGGCGCCGATCACGACGAGGGCCGCTCGGTGAGCCGGGCGTCGAACGACCGCTCAGCACCGGCCCGGTTCACCACCACCGTGACGGTGTCGCCCGGACGCCGGGACCGCACGACGGCCTGGACCCCGGACGTGTCGGCGACCGACCGGCCCGCCACCGAGACGATCACGTCGCCGGTCCGGATCCCCGCGTCGGCGGCCGCCGACCCCGAGGCGACCTTGGTCACGAGTGCACCCGAGGTCACCGCCAGGCTCTGCGAGCGCACCAGGGCGGGGGTGACCGTCGTGGTCACCACCCCCAGGAAGGCCGCCGGACGACCGAGGCGGAGGTCCTCGACCACCGGTTGGGCGTTGCTCCACGGGATGGCGAAGCCGACGTTGTTGGCCGACTGCGGATTGGCGATCGCAGTGTTGATGCCGATCACCCGGCCCGCGGCGTCGACCGGCGGGCCACCCGAGTTCCCCGGGTTGATCGCCGCGTCGGTCTGGAGCATGCCCACCAACGTGCTCCCCACGTCGGTGTTCACCGTGCGGTGCAGGCCCGAGACGATGCCCCGGGTCACGCTCAACCCGCCGTCGAGGGCGAGTGCGTTCCCGATGGCCACGACCTCGTCCCCCACCTGCACGCCGTCCGTGCCCGCCGTCTCGACCACCGGCAGTCCGGTGGCGTCGACCTTGAGCACCGCCAGGTCGGAGGTCGCTTCGCGGCCCACGAGTCGTGCCCGCAGACGGGTGCCGTCGGCGAGATCGACCGTGATCGACGACGCCCCCTCGACCACGTGGTTGTTGGTGACGATGAACCCATCGGCCGTGATGACGAAGCCTGTGCCCGCGTCGCCGCCGTTGGTCGAAGCGCTCCCGGTGGTGATCGCCACGACCGCCGGTTCGACCTTGGCCACGATCGAGGCGACGTCGCCCGAGGTGGCCGCGATGGTGTGCGACGGTCGCTGCACCCCGGAGGTTGCACCCACGACCGTCGCCGGCGGACGGTCGACGGTGTAGACGACAGCGGTGGCGGCGAGCGCTCCCACCAGACCCCCGACCAGGGCGGCCGGGATGAAGCGCCGGACCCCGCCCCGGATGCGCCGGGACCCCGAACCGGGTTCGGTGACCGGCGCATCC
>JBAXBB010000192.1:0-3735 GCA_037142235.1 Actinomycetes bacterium | reverse complement strand
GCAATGCATAGAGACCCGGTTCGGTCGCGGGGACGAGCGCGGGTTGGCCCGCAAGATCGAGTGCGGTCTGGACGAGGTGGGCGATCGTCTCGGGCGACGAGTCGAGCCGCTCTCGGGTGAGCGAGAGCCGCCGGTCCGATTCCTTGATCATTCGACGGAGGTGCTCGACGCCCTCAGCCACCGCGGTCTTGGCACGCCGTACTGCGACGAGGGCGTCGTAGCGGGCAAGCGCTTGGTCGTCACGGGCCGTGAGGGCTGCCTCGTGCGCCCGTTTGAGGTCGTCTTGGAAGAGCGGGTTCGCGGAACCCACGTCCGAGGCGACCGTGGCGAGCTTTTCCGAGATACGGGTCTCGAGATCTGTATCTCGGCCGAGCGACGTTGAGGTGTCGGCCTCGAACGTGTGGATGTCGGCGGTGGGGTGCTGCTGGCCGTGTCGGTCGATACGCCCGTTGCGCTGCTCCATCCGAGCCGGGTTGTACGGCACGTCGAAGTGGAGGAGGTCATGGCAGTAGCGCTGGAGGTCAATGCCTTCGGAGGCGGTGTCGGTGGCGAGGAGGATGCGGACTCGCCGGTCGCATCCGGCAACCTTCTCGAGATCGGCCGCCCCACCCTCGCCGGTGTGTTCGTGTGCATCGCCGGGTGCTCGGTTGAACACTTGGGCCACAGCCGAGCGCTGGTCGGGTTGCATGCCGCCATACATCGACGCGATGCGTTCCTTGGGCACGCCTGCTGATTTGAGCATGTCGCCGATCCACTTGTGGGTGTCTCGGTACTCGGTGAAGACAATGAGTCGGTCGTTGCTCCAATCACCGTCGTCGGTCTTGCAGACGTCGTCGATGAGCTTGGTGAGGGCCTCGAGCCGGCCCGTCTGCCTGGATCGGTTCTTCTCCCCCCACGCCTCGAGCTGACCCAGCAGGTCGACCATCTCGTCGTCGATGGTGATCACCGTGGACGATGCTCGCACCGCCTCGGCTGAGGCTTCGGCGGCGATGTCATCGTCGTCATAGGAGTCATCGGCCCGGTCAATGAGATCGGCGAGCCGGTCGTCGGAGACCTTGCGGCCCTTGTTGCGGATCGTATTGGCGTGCTCAGCGATCGTGTTCGCGAAGGCCGCCGGGGAAGAGAGAAAGCGCTTGCGGAGCGTGGCGGCCATGAACCGAACGGCACCCTTGGCGGTGCCTTCGTTGTTCAGGCTCTTGAGACGGTCGAGGTAGTCACCGAGCAGCTCGTAACCGTCGACCTCTGCCTTCGTCGGGGCGACGGGCACCGCGTGAATCTCACGCGTAGGGAAGGGAGCAGACGGGTCAACCTCCTTCACGTGGCCCTTGAGACGGCGAACCATCGCTCGTTCGACATCAGCGTCGGTCGGCTCGAGCTCCCGGCTGGGGAACCGCATGCGATCGAGAAGCGATAGAAGCGCCCAGAAGGACTGGCGATGGCCGTTGTGGGGAGTTGCGGTGAGAAAGAGGCGGTGCTCGAAGTAGGCACCAAACCAGTCGATCAGGCGAGTCCGCTGCGAGTCGACCGGGATGTTGGCCCCGGCCGGCGCGGCGAGGTGAGCCTCATCAAGGATGAGAAGGTCGAAGGGTCTCGGGAACTCGTCGGGCTCCTTTCCGGCGATCGCGCCGTGGAGCATGTCCTCACGCTCGGGACGCTTGATCCAATCGATCGAAGTGACGAGCCAGGGGTACGACTTGATCGGGTTGACGTGGCGTCCACGGGTACGGGCAACCTCGCGCTCGTACGCCGTGTCGAGCACGCGGAACTCAACGCCAAAGCGTTCGCGCATCTCGATCTGCCACTTTTCGACAAGACCCGCCGGGCAGACGATGAGTGCGTTGCGGATGCGGTGGCGGAGGATGAACTCCTGGAGGATGAGCCCGGCCTCGATCGTCTTGCCGAGACCGACGTCGTCGGCGATCAACAGAAGTGCGCGGGACATGTCGAGCGCCCGAACAAGCGGCTCGAGCTGGTACGTCTTCAGGTCAATGCCGGACCGGTAGGGCGCCTCGAGCATGTCTTGGTCGGCGTTCGTAACCGAGCCCCACCGAACGGCCCGAAGGAAGGCGTCAAGACGAGCGGGGTCATCCCAATGGCCGGCCGCCGGCGTCGGGATCTCGAATTTGTCGAGAACCGACCGCTGGGGCTCGACCTCCCACACGACCTGCAGTGAAGAGCCCTGATCGTCCTCGCCGATGGAGCGAAGCGTGACGAGGTGATTCGTGCCCAGCATCCCGTTTGTCGAGGGATCAACGTTGGTGACGACCCACGTCGATCCGCGTACACGAACGGCATCCCCCAACTGCGCCAACCGATCAGTCGGTGGGCTCAATGAAGTCAACGTCCCCTCGCCTCCGCCCACACTTCTCTTTCCTCATGCGACCACAGCTCGCAGCGACCCCGCTCGAGATCGATGACCAGCCTCGGCGTCTCTGTGTAGCGGCGCTGGCAAAGCGCCACCGTGTTCCGCTGCGCGAGGCCGAGCAGCTCGGCCACGCCCTGCACATCAATGACGTCGTCGGTGTCGATGTGGTGGCCCACTGTGACGGAACCCTACAACGATTGACATTTCGTGCGAAGTGCCCATCCCGCAGAATCGACTAGTAGCCGGTTACGCCATGCGATCGAACGGGTCGGCCATCGTCTCGTGACCTTCGGGTTACGAATCAGGCACTTCGACCGGTCGCCCTTGCCCACGCCGCGATATCCGACCGCAGCCAGAGCCGAATTCGGCTCTCCGACAGGTCCACAACAGGTCGGGGGAAGTCGGGGTATCTGCGGAGGTACGTCGTGACGCTGTTGTGGTGGGCAAGGCCGAGAATTCGAGCAACCTCGGCCGCGCCAACGAGATCTTCGGTGTTGACCTTCGGGGCCATGTTGCCAGTCTAGGAAAGTTGACCAATCGAAGGGTGATCCTCTAGACTACTTACCTAGACAGAAAGTGGCCCCGGCGGGTGCGAGAACACCCCCGGGGCCGTGGCCGGCACCTGATGAGAGGTACCGACGTGGGTCAGCGTAATGACGCCGCGCTCGTGCGCGGCGCTCTGGATCGTGCAGCAGCCGAGCTTCCTCGGCTCGCGCTGTCTCCGCAGACGGGCCGGACGATTTGCAGGGCGTGGCATCGCTTCGGCGACTTCGCCACCGCTGCCCACGGGAATCGGCCGGTCGCGGACTTGACTCATAAGACGGTCGGCGAGTTCGTGCACGCCCGACACGACGACGGGTCGTTGCCGAGCACGGCGGCAATGCACTGGCGCCGCTCGGCGATTCGGCTCCTCTACCGGATCTGGCGAAACCTGGACCTGGCAGACGGTGATCCGACGTTGGACCTGCGCCTGCCGCCTCGCTCGTCGTTGGCGACCCGCCCGTTGACCGACGACGAGGTCGCCGTCTGCCGCTGGGCGTCGCTAGCGACACCGGTGGAGACTCGGCTGCCGGCGGCGTGGGCGTTGGCGGAGGCGGGGGCGACGTCGGGTGAGATCGCGACGGTTCGCGGTGTGGACGTGGACCTTCAGGCCCAGACAGTGCGCCTGGGTGGGTCGACGAAGACCGACGCGAGGACCGCGGCGCTCACCGAGTGGGGTGCCGTGCAGCTTCGCCGCCGGGTCAACATGCCCGGGCGAGACCGCGCAGCGGCCGTCGTCTACGAAGGGTCTGGGTCTCCGGAGAGTGCGCAGGCGTCGGTGTCGGGCGCGATCGGTGACGTGTTGCGCCGTGCCGGCCTGGGCGATGAGC
>JBAXBB010000191.1:0-3745 GCA_037142235.1 Actinomycetes bacterium | reverse complement strand
CCACGGGTCAGGCCCCCACCGGGAACCCCCTCCTCGACGCGCTCGAGGCGACGCCGATGCAATTGGTCGAGCGCGACGCGCCGGCGCTGCCGCGCCCCGACTGGGTGCGCCTCCGGCCCCGGCTCACCGGCATCTGCGGTTCCGACGCCAAGCAGGTGTTCATGGACTGGGGCACCGCCGACGCCGCCCTCGGCCTCCCCACCAACCCGATGATCGACTTCTCGTCGTTCCCCCAGATCCTGGGGCACGAGGTCGTGGCCGACGTGGTCGAGGTCGGCCCCGAGGCCACCGGCGTCACGGTCGGCGACCGCGTGGTGCTCAACCCCTGGCTGTCGTGCGCTCCCCGCGGCATCGAACCGCTCTGCCCGGCGTGCGCGGAGGGCGACCTCACCCTGTGCTGGAACTTCCGGACCGGACCGCTGGCCCCCGGCATCCACATCGGGACCTCCACCGACCTCCCCGGCGGCTTCGCCACCGAGATGCTGGCCCACGACTCGATGGTCTTTCGCGTCCCCGACTCCGTCCCCGACGAGATCGCCGTCTTCGCCGACCCGTTCGCGGTCTCGCTCCACTCGGTCACGCGCCACGCCCCCGCGCCCGGCAGCAAGGTGCTCGTCTACGGCGCCGGCGCCCTCGGGAGTTGCGCCGTGGCCATCCTGCGGGCGCTCCACCCGAGCGTCGAGGTCGGCGTGGTCGCCCGCTTCGCGTCGCAGGCCGACCTGGCCCGGCGACTGGGCGCACACCGGGTGTTCGCCCACGAGCCGCTCAAGGACCTCATCGAGGAGATCGCCGAGTGGTCGGGTGGGGTGCTCCACGGTGACCACGACCTGCCCATGGCCTTCCCCGGCGGGATCGACGTCGTCTACGACACCATCTCGAAGCGCGAGAGCGTCGAGGTCGGCACCCGGGTGCTCAAGGCCCGCGGCACCCTCGTCAAGGCCGGCGTGCACGGCGCCTTCGCCTGGGAGTGGACCCCGCTGTACTTCAAGGAGCTCACCTGGGTCGGTTCCAACGCCTTCGGCACGGAAGAGGTCGACGGCGTGCGCCAGCACGGGATCGCGCACTACCTCGACCTGGTCGGGTCCGGGCGGATCGACCTCTCACCCATGCTGACCCACACGTTCCCGCTCGACGAGTGGCGCAGCGCCTTCACCGCTCTGGCCACCCAAGCCGACAGCGGAGCGATCAAGGTCGCCTTCGACCAGCGGTCGTGATGGACCCCGGGTTCGACCGGGATGATGGCGCCGTGGTCCGCGAAGACTCAGGCCAGCTCGGGCCAGAGCGACAACGCCGTCCCCGAGAAGTAGGCCGCCCGTCGATCGTCGTCGAGGTCCCGCGCCGCTCGGCGACCCTCCTCCACGAGTACGGCGTAGGTCACGTCGTGGGTCTGCGACCAGTCGGACCCCCACATCAGCCGACCGTCGGCCAACGCGGCCAACTCCGCCACCACGGCCGGGGCGTCGCCCGCGGCGGCCGCGGCGCGCAGGACCTCCGTCGTGACCTTGAGGTGGACGTTGGGGAGCGCCGCTAGCGCTGCCAGCCCCGGCGGGATCCCTCGGTCGAACTCGGCGAAGCCACAGTGGTCGATCGCGAGGGCAACGGCGGGGAGGCGGGGCACGAGTTCGGCGAGTTCGTCCAGCCGGGGCGCGAGGAGCGTCACCACCACCGGCACGCCGAGCCCGGCCAGGGCCGCCCACAGGTCGCGCGGCTCGGCGAAACGGGGGTCGTCGGCGTAGGTGATCCACCGGTGTCCGCGTGCACCCCGCTCCCCGACCAGGTGCTCCACCATGGCCACGGCGTCGGGGGCGGTCCGGTCCGTGCACACCACGGGCGTGAACACGTCGGGGTGCGCCGCGGCGGCGTCGAGCACGTAGGCGTTGTCGAACGAATACGCCCCCACGCCCTGCACCAACACCGCCCGGTCCACGCCTGCCTCGGCCATGAGCCCGCGCAGCCGCTCGGCGGAACACGGGTGCGTGCGGTACCAAGGGCTCGTGGCCACCCCGGGGACCAGCGGGTAGCGGACCGGGTCGTCGGCCACCACGTGGACGTGGGTGTCGACGATCACGCCGTGGTGACCCGCTGCTCGTCGAGGGGGGCGAGGTTGTGGAACCGGACCACCGTCCAGAGGAGGTACCCGAGCCAGAGCAGCCCCGACCCGACCACCACCTCGCGCAGGCCCACGACCGCGGCGAGCTTTCCTTGGATCAAGGCCCCGAGGGGCACCCCGAGCAGGAGCGACGACAGGTAGATCGACATCACCCGCCCACGGAACTCGTCGTCGACCTTGGCCTGCACCCCGGTGTTCACCGAGGTGGCGATCAGGAGGTAACTCGCGCCCATCAGGTACATCGCGACGACACCCAGCCCGTAGCCGGGTGCCAGGCCGAGGACCACGATGCCCAGCGCCAGGCCGAACCCGCCGATCCGGGCCATCAACGAACGACGCACGCGGTCGGCGACCGTGGCGATCACGATGGAGCCGGTGACCGCGCCGAGGCCGAAGGCCGCGACGAGCAGGCCGTACGCGCCGCGGCCCGCTCCGAACTCCGTCGTGACGATCGCCGGGGCGAGTTGGATCACCGACGTGCCGAGCAGCGACACGACCCCGATCATCACCACCGGAAGCAGGAGCGAGCGGTCCGACCGGACGACACGCAGGCCTTCCCGGTAGTGCTGGAGCACGTGACCGTGCACCTCGGCGAACACCTGCGACCGCGGACGGATGAGGAAGAGCGCCATCAGCACGAGCAGGAACGACAACGCGTTCGCGAAGAAGGCGGTCGACGGGCCGAAGGCCTGGAGCACCACCCCGGCCAAGGCGGGCCCGAAGGCCCGTGCCCCCATGAACTGCATGCTGTTGAGCCGCACGGCGTGCACGAGCTCGTCGGGGTCAACGAGCTGGGTGACGAACGCCTGCCAGGTGGTGATGTTGATGCCCGACACGAATCCGGTCGCGAAGCAGATCCCGACGATGAGCCACGGGGTCGCGATCCCCGCGATCCAGATCCCCCAGAGCGAGAAGGCCGAGAGCATCATCACCGACTGGGTGACGAGCAGGATGGTCTTGCGGGAATGGCGATCGGCGAGCGAGCCCGCGAACGGTCCGACCAACATCGCCGGTACGAAGCTCATGAACGCCGCGAAGCCCAGCCACACCGTGGAGTGGGTCATCTCGTAGATCACGAACGGCACCGCGATCGACTGCATCCACGACCCGGTGTTGGAGATCAGTGCCGCGCTCCAAAAGATCGCGAAGTCGCGGTGGCGCAGGACGCGGAACGATCCCCCCCGATGGGGGTTGTCGGTCACGGCGCGTATCCGTCGAGCATGCGCACCACGTCGCCCGACCCGGCGGGCAGGGTCGTCCACGGGCCATCGGCCACCACGATGTCCCAGTGGTCACGCAATCCTTCCGGCGAGAGTGGACGACCGTGGAAGCCCTCGTTGACCGAGATCACCACCCGGCCCACGTACCCGCCGCCGACCGAGAAGCACTCGCCGGTGGTCTCGCAGTCGGGGTGGACGAGCCACAGCGCCAACGGGGACACCTCCTCGGCCGACATCCAATCGTGCAGGCGCGACGACGCCGGGATGGGACCGAAGCCCCCGGGTCGCGTCTTGGCCGACGGGGCGATGACGTTGACCCCGATCCCCACCGCCCGCCCCTCGAGCGCCAGGGCCCGGGTCAGTCCGACCACCGCCATCTTGGCGGTGGCGTAGGCGGTCATCCCCGCCACGCCCC
>JBAXBB010000190.1:0-3761 GCA_037142235.1 Actinomycetes bacterium | reverse complement strand
GTGGGGGCGGTGAGCGTCATCCCGGGCGGGGCGTCCCACAACAGCGCGGCCCGCGGGCCGTGCCAACGCAGGGCGACCGACACCGGACCGAGCCGCGTCGGAGCCTCACGCAGGGCGAGATCCTGACCGCGCCACGCCTCGCGCCAACCGCGCAGCAAGGCGACCGAAGCGTCCGGCTCGGGTCGGTCGTCGACCAGGAGCCGCCGCACGGCGCCCAGGAACTCGGCGTCGCCGGCGGCGAGAGCGGCGGACCAGTCGCCGACGGGTTCCCGGGAAGCGGCCCGGCGCCGCGCCCGGGCCGGAAGGAACCGCCAGGCCGCCTCGGCCTCGACGTCGAACCCCCAGTCCTCGAGCGCGATCACCACCGAGGGATCAGCCGTGCGCGTCTGGCCCCGCAACAGCATCTCGGCGCGGGCGGCATCGATCCGGGCGACCAGTCCCGCGTCAGGGAGATCGACACGCAGCGCGCGGTCGAGCGAGCGGGCCCACCCCGACGCGACCGTCGTGGCGTCGGGGAGCGACCGGGGATCCACGCCGGCGACAGGCGACGGTCCCAGCGCCGCGCGCAGGGTGGTGCGGTGCGCCACCGGATGGAGGAAGGCAGCCTCGATCCGACCCCCACGGTCGCGCACCGCCGGGAAATCCTCGGTCGCGGCCTGGCCGGTCGTGACCGGGACCTGGACGGGAGTGCCGGTCGTGCACGCCCACCGGGAAGGCGCGCGGGACGTGTGCAGAGCGAACGCACGGTCGATACTCACCGTCGCGCCCTCAGCGGAGACCCGGCCGGCGTCGCGGATCACGAAGGCGACCACGAACGGTGCGGGCGACGCGTTCTCAACCTCGATCACCAGCGGCTGCCCCCCGCCGGCGACGCCGAAGACCCGGGCCACCGCATCGCCCCCCGGCACCCGCATGGCGGTCTCGACCACCGGGGCGTCGTGCACTCGGGTCTGGCGCACCGCCACTTCCTGGGTCGGAAGGCGCCACCGGTCATCGGCGCCGATCCACCACTCGAGGTGCCACGACGCCCCCGCCGGGCGGACCGACCCGTGCTCGTCGACGTCGCCCGGCGGCCCGCCCCCGAGCACCCCGACCGCGATCCGGCCACTCACGCGGGTCGGAGCCCGTCGAGTTCGGACTTGGCCTCGCGCCCCATGAACACCTCGAGGAAGTCGGTCGTCACGTCACGGCCCTCGACCACGGAACGCACCATGGCGGTGATGGGCAGGTCGACCCCGTGCCCGGCGGCGAGGTCGGCGACCGCCCCGGCGGTCCGGAGCCCTTCGGCGATCTGAGGCGACCCGGCGACGATGTCGGCCAGGCTCCGACCGCGTCCGAACTCGAACCCGACCCGTCGGTTCCGGCTGTGCTCGCTCGAGCAGGTAGCGACCAGGTCGCCGACCCCCGCCAGGCCGGCGAAGGTGAGCGGGTCACCACCGAGGGCAACGCCGAGGCGGGTCATCTCGGCCAGACCGCGGGTGATGAGCGCGGCCCGGGTGTTGTCGCCGAAGCCGAACCCCGCCGCCGCTCCGACCGCCAGCGCGATGACGTTCTTCATGGCCCCGGCGACTTCGCAGCCCACGACGTCGGGATTGGTGTACACCCGGAACGCCGGGGTGGCGAAGAGCCGCTGGAGCCGGGTCGCGACCGCGGCGTCGGGGCAGGCGACGACCGAGGCGGTGGGCTGCCCGGCTGCGATCTCGCGGACGAGGTTGGGACCGGTGAGCACGGCGACGTCGGGGTTGCGCGGCAGCACCGCCGCGACGACCTGGGTCATCCGGGCGAGTGTGCCCTCCTCGATCCCCTTCGTGAGGCTGACGACCGCCGCGTCGGGCGCGATGCCAGGTGCCGCGTCGGCGAGTACGGCCCGGAAGCCGTGCGACGGCACCGCCACCACCACGACGTCGGCATCGCGGCAGGCCTCCACGAGATCCGGTTCGGCCCGGACCCGATCGGGGATCCGGTAGCCGCCGAGATAGCGGGCGTTCTCACGGTCACGACCGATGGCCTCGACCAGCGCGGGTGAGCGGCCCCACAGGACCACGTCGGCATTGACGGCGCAGAGGCCGGCAACGGCCGTGCCCCAGGAGCCTGCCCCGACCACGGTGACCCTCACGACGCAGCTCCGGGGATGGCGACGGGCACGGCCACGTAGCATACGCAGCCCATGCGACCGGCCCCCTCTTACGGTGTCGCGGTGCCGATCAGGACCTTCGCGCTCGGCAACACCCGCCTGGCGACCGGGCTCGACCACGCCGCACGCGAGGAGTTGGCGCGCCAACTGGCGGGACGGGTCGTCACCGCCGCCGGGAGCGCACCGGTCGTGATCGTGACCAGTGCACCCGAGGTCGTGGAATGGGCCCACGCCGCGGGCGTCATGGTCGTCGCCGATCCCGGAGGGCTCGACCGCGCCGCGGCCGCCGGGGTCGCGGCGCTCGCCGACCTGGGCTGCGTGCGCGCCGTCGTCGCGCACGCAGACCTTCCGTTCGCCCGGAGCTTCCAGCCCCTCGTGAGCGACGCGGGCCGGCCCGTGGCGACGTTCGTCCCGTGCCACCACGACGACGGGACCCCGGTGCTCTCGGTCCCCGTCGACACCCCTTTCGGGTTCGCCTACGGGCCGGGGTCGTTCCGCCGGCACCTGGCGGCGGCGCGCGCGGCGGGCCTGGCCGTGCGGGTGATCCGCGACCCCGACCTCGCCTTCGACGTCGACACCCTCGCCGACCTCCACGAGCTCGCCCGCCGCGACCCCGGGCTCGTCCCCGGTCCGGTCACCCTCCCGTCGTGATCGGCCCCCGGCCCGACCCTGGAGCGGCACCGACCGTTGACCTGCCGGCACCGGCGCGGGTCCTGGCCGTCGGGGCCCATCCCGACGACATCGAATTCGGCTGCGGCGCCACCCTCGCGAAGTGGGCGGCCGCCGGAGCCGACGTCCAGCTCCTCGTGCTCACCGACGGCTCGAAGGGGTCCTGGGACCCGACCGCCGACCCTGCAGCCCTCGCCGAAGTGCGGGCCGCCGAGCAGGACACCGCCCGCCGGGCCCTCGGCGCCACCACCGTGCACCACCTCGGGGCCGTTGACGGCGAGCTCACCGACGGCCCCCACCAGCAGGCCGAGGTCTGCGCCGTCATCCGGGCGGTCCGGCCCGACGTCGTCGTGACCCACGACCCGTGGCGGCCCTACCGCCTGCACCCCGACCACCGCCACGGCGGCTTCCTGGTGCTCGACGCGGTCGTCGCCGCCCGCGATCCCCACTTCTTCTCCGGCCAACCCAACCCGCCGCACCGGCCCGGCGTCGTCCTCCTGTTCGAACCGGGCGAGGTGCACCACCTCGAGCTCGTCGCCGGATGGCTCGACGCCAAAGTGGAGGCGCTCCTCGCTCACCGGAGCCAATGGCGCTCGACGATGGGGATCGACGGCGAGGCCGACGAGGCCGGCCGACGGGCCTTCGTGGGCCGCCTGCGGGCCGGGGCCGACGCCTTCGGGGCCCCGACCGGCCGGGGCCCGGCCGAGGGATTCGCCCGCCTCGACGACGTCTGATCCGGACCCCCGCCGAAACGGACTCCTCAGACGGCCCCCGGACGCGAAGAGGGACCCCCCGGAGGGGGCCCCTCGATCGCAGTGATGGTGGCGCTAGCGACGCTTGGCCGCTGCCTTGCGCTTGGCCGGAGCTTTGCGCTTGGCCGGAGCCCGCTTGGCCGCTGCCTTGCGCTTGGCCGGAGCCTTCTTGGCCGCTGCCTTACGCTTCGCCGGAGCTCGCTTCG
>JBAXBB010000189.1:0-3828 GCA_037142235.1 Actinomycetes bacterium | reverse complement strand
CCCCCGCGTCCGAGCCCGCGACCACCCCCGAGCCCGGCCCGGGCGATCACAGCGACCCCTTCGCCGACGAGGCGTCGCCCGAGCCCGGTCCGTAACGCCGTGGCCCGTCGAACCCACGACGGTCGGATGACGATCGTCGAGCACCTGGCCGAACTGCGGGTGAGGATCTTCGTCTCCATCGCGGCGGTGGCGGTGGGTGCGGTGATCTGCTTCGTGTTCACGGGTCCGATCATCAACTGGTTCCTGCACTTCTACCGGCAGGCCACCAACGGACGTCGCAACGCCTTCATCTTCACCGGCCCGATCGACGCGTTCGCCACCCGCATCAAGATCGCCACCTACGGGGGCATCGTGTTGGCGACCCCGGTCTGGCTGTGGGAGCTGTGGCGCTTCATCACGCCTGGCCTCAGCCGGAAGGAGAAGAAGTACGCGATCCCGTTCGTCCTGACGTCGATCGTGCTCTTCGCCATGGGTGGGGCCATCGCCCTCCTCACGATCGACCCGGCCCTCAAGTTCCTCCTGAGCGCCGGCGGCGACGGGCTCCAGCCCCTCCTGACCGCCGACAAGTTCCTGAGCCTGGTCTCCCTCATGATCGTGGCCTTCGGGTTCGCCTTCGAGTTCCCGGTGGTCGTGGCCTTCCTCCTCCTGGCCCGGGTGGTCACCACGGCCCAACTGCGGAAATGGCGACGGTGGGCGATCGTGCTGATCTTCCTGTTCGCCGCCGTGATCACCCCCAGCCAGGACCCGTACTCTCTGTTCTTGATGGCGATCCCGCTTTGCCTCTTCTACGAGGGCTGCATCATCTTCGGAAGGATCCTCAAGCGATGAGCGCACGTCGGGCGTCCCGCCAGCCCTACCGGGTGGGTCGCAGCCGGAGCGAGATCGCGGTCGCCGTGGCGGTCGGCCTCGCCATCGCCGTGGTGACCGTCGTGCTCGTCTGGGTCTTCGCCCCCGACACCTCCACGACGAGCCCCCCGGCGGCCCCGGCGGCCCCGGCGGCCCCGGCGACCACCACGCCGGTCCCGCTGTCGGTCGTGCCCACGACCACCGCCGGCGGGTGATGCGCGACGACTTCGCCGCGGCGCGCCGGATCCGGCTCGACGACTTCCAACTCGACGCCTTCGACGCCCTCGACGCGGGGGAGTCGGTCCTCGTGGCGGCGCCCACCGGCTCGGGGAAGACCCTCGTCGCCGAGTACGCGATCGAGGCGGCGATCGCCCGCGGCGAGAAGGCGTTCTACACGACGCCACTCAAGGCCCTGTCGAACCAGAAGTTCACCGACTTCGTGGCCCGCTACGGCGCCGACCGAGTCGGATTGCTCACCGGCGACAACACCCTCAACGGCGAAGCATCGATCGTGGTGATGACGACCGAGGTGCTGCGGAACATGATCTACGCAGCATCACCCACCCTCGACGACCTCGCCGTCGTGGTGCTCGACGAGGTGCACTACCTCCAGGACCGCTCCCGTGGGCCGGTGTGGGAAGAGGTGATCGTCCACCTCGACCTCTCGGTGCAACTGGTGTGCCTGTCGGCGACCGTCGCCAACGCCGACGAGGTCACCGACTGGATCGCCGCGGTGCGCGGGCCCGCCCGCACGGTGGTCACCGAACACCGACCGGTGACGCTGCACGACTGGTTTCTCGTGGGCGAGCGCGACCGCGACGATCCCGTGCTGCTGCCCACCTTCGTGGACGCTCCCGACGGCCGGCGCCCCAACCCCGAGGCCCAGCGCCTCGGTGGAACGGCAGAACGACCCACACGGCGCCCCGGGCCGCCGCACGCCCGACGAGGCCGTCAGCGGGTCCCGACCCGTGACGAAGTGGTCGAGCTCCTCGATCGCGAGCACATGCTCCCGGCGATCGTGTTCGTGTTCAGCCGGGCGGGCTGCGACCAGGCCGTCGACCACGCACGTGGCGCACGCGTCTCGTTGACCACGCTGCCGGAGCGCGCGGCCATCCGGGCCATCGCCGAGGCCCACACCGCCGGTCTGGCCGACGACGAGCTGGCCGTCCTGGGCTACGGCGCCTGGCTCGACGCGCTGGAAGCGGGCATCGGCGCCCACCACGCCGGGCTCGTGCCCCCCTTCAAGGAGGCGGTGGAGGAGGCCTTCACCGCCGGACTGGTGAAGGTCGTGTTCGCCACCGAGACCCTCGCCCTCGGCGTCAACATGCCGGCGCGCTCCGTGGTGATCGAGAAGTGCACCAAGTTCACGGGCGAACGCCACGAGTTCCTCACCCCGGGGGAGTACACCCAACTCACCGGGCGGGCCGGGCGGCGGGGGATCGACGACGTGGGCCACGCGCTCGTGCTGTGGAGTCCGTTCATCACCTTCGACCAGGTGGCCTCCATCGCGGCACGCGGATCGGACCCGTTGGTGTCGGCCTTCCGACCCACCTACAACATGGCGGTCAACCTCGTCCGCCGCTACGACGAAGAGACCGCCCACCGGCTGCTCAACCTCTCGTTCGCCCAGTACCGCGCCGACCGCGACGTGGTGGTGCTCGAACGCGAACTCCAGCGCTCCCGGGGGCGCCTGCAGCGGGCCCGCGAGGCGCTGGTGGGTTCCGGGGCGGCCACCACCCGACCCGGGCGCCCCCGCAACGCCGACCGGGCGGTGGTGGCGCGCGCCCTCGAACTCCTCCGCCCCGGCGACGTGCTCCTGGTCGGACGCCGATCGACGCGCACCGTGGTGCTCGGACGCGACGACACCGGTGGACGCAAGGGTGCGCGGATCCTCACCGTCGACGCCTCGCGGGAAGTCCGACGCCTCGGGCCCGACGACTTCGTCGAACCGCCGGTCGCGGTGGCCCACCTCGATCTGCCCACCCCGTACGCCCCGCGCAATCCCGGGTTCCGGCGGGCGGTGGCCGATGCCGCACGCACCGTGAAGGTGCCCACTGGCCACCCCGGGCAACCGGGCCGCTCCCGGACCGACGACGCTCGGGCCGACGACCGGCGCGTCTCGCTCACCGCGGCCGTCACCCGGGCCCAGCGCGACGTCGAGCGACTCGAGCGCCGGGTGGCCGCTCGCGGCGCCAACCTGGCCCGCCAGTTCGACCGCATCCTCGGCCTGCTGACCTCCTGGGGTTACGTCGAGGATTGGTCCCTCTCACCGACCGGGGTGCTCCTCACCCGAATCTCGAGCGAGTGCGACCTGGTCATCACTGAAGCAATGCGCGAAGGCTGGCTCGGTGGCCTCTCGGCGCCGGAACTGGCGGCCGTGGTGTCGTGCTTCACCTACCAGCGTCGCGGTCCCGACGTGGCACCGCCGACCCGGTGGCCCACCAAGCAGGTGGCCGACCGGTTCCGTCGGATCGAGCGCCGCTGGCGCGACCTCGACGCCGCCGAGTCCGACTTCTCGCTCCCCAACACCCGACCCCCCGACCCGGGCTTCGCTCCCGTGGCCTACGAGTGGGCCCGGGGAGACCTCCTCCACGAGGTCCTCGCCGGCGATCTTCCCGCCGGCGACTTCGTGCGCAACACCAAGCAACTCGTCGACCTGCTCCGCCAGATCGCCGACGTGAGCCCCGACCCCGGCCTGTCGGCCACCGCCCGTCGCGCCGTGCGCGACTGCCTCCGAGGCGTGATCGCCGCCGCCAGCGCCGTGGGCACCGGACCCACCGGACCCACCCGGCCAGCCGGACGGGCGGACTCGCGTGGCCCGGCCAACCAGGCCGACTCGGGTGACCCGGGCGACCGGGGGGGTGCCGATGCGCCCGGGTGAGGAGTGGGGGAGGCCGGCGTCTTTCAGCGACACTGCCCACGCCCGCTCCGTGGGAGGTGGCGACCCGGCACTGGCGGCGGCGGCGGCGGTCGAGCCCACCG
>JBAXBB010000188.1:0-3851 GCA_037142235.1 Actinomycetes bacterium | reverse complement strand
GTTCGATTCTTACTAGCCCCACTCGTAACAGCCGAGGTCATCGGTCGGACCAGACCTCAATCAAGCCTCGTCGACATCCAGCCGACGATTGCGTGCACGGCACTTCCGTCAGTGACCCCTCTGGAATGACGAACCCGAGGGGGACGCGCACCTCAATGAATCCTTGGGGCCTGCACCAAGGACCGGTCGCGACCTAGGGAGGCGAGCGGCGGCGGAACCGATTATCCGAGTGGCCGCCAGGCACCCACCGGGATTCGGGGATTCGTCCTCCGGGTGGCGGAGTTGCTGCACGAGGAATTGCTCCTTCGGCGAACCTTCGTCCACCTCGTGGACGTCGCTCCCGAGATCCTCCTTCCTCGCAGTGTCGCGAAATCCCGTTCCTACGATCGCAAGACCACCGACATCTCTCGACGAGGCCTTCGGGACGACTCAACAAGGATCGATGCCGGTGCAGACCTCGGAGTCATCTCGACGAAGCTTCAGCGGGCCGCCCCAAGGGCCACGGGTATGCGATCGAACCCATCGCTTTCCATGCTGCCCGTCGCCGATCCCGTCTTCCTTAGGTCTTAATCTGGTAGGTCGCCCTCGGAATCGATTGATTGATTGACAGTGAAATTGTGGGGCAATCGTGACAACCCCGCCGTGTCAAGCGTGACAGTGCGCCCCAGCATCGAGGCCGGACACACCGTCAGGGTCATCACCGTCGAGATGATGCCCTTCGCCGACATCATCGGCCCCAAACAGGTGGTGGGCTTCATCAAGATCGATGGTGAGAACTTCGAACTCGAGGTCCTCCGCGGATCGCGACGGATCCTGTCAACCAACCGACCCGTCGTCGTGTTCGAATCGACCCGGGCGCTGCTCCCTCCCATCATCGAGATGTACAGCTCGTCCGGTCTCGTGGTTACGACGGTTGACGCAGCGTTGGCCGGGACAACGGCTCAGGACGACGAGCTCCTCAAAGGCGACAACGGAACGGGCGAGTACCACTTCGTGGCACTCGATCCTGAGCGCCAGCAGATTCGACAGACCAAGTAGCTCTTCCTCAAAGCCAGCGGGCCAACCGTTGTGCCTTCGACCCAACATCTGAGGTCATGAGCCACCGGCCGAGATAGCCGCAGTCTCCCCTGCGATGATCCCGGAATGTGCCGTGCGCTGGACGCTCATTACGCCTGCCAGAAGTTCATCTCACGAGACGCAGGAGAACCATTCACTCCAACGATCTCTCGGTCCGTTCCCGCGAGATAGGCATGACCGTCATCTCCGTGCCCCTCCGTTGCGAAGCACCATGCCGTCACAAGATCACTCAGTGGGTCAGGGGACGGACCGTTGCAGACTCATCGATCACGGTGGTTGCTCCATCCATGTGCGATTTCGGCAAACAGTCACCAGATGAAGATTGATGAGTGCAACTCGATGGGGGATCACTAGATGGGGGGACTCCCGCCGCCTGGTCAACCCTTGCGGCTGCCCACCAGTATGAGATCGCCTTCGGTCGCCTGAACCAAGCCCTTGGGACAGAAACCCCAAAACAGGTCCTCGACTGGGGGATTGGGATCATGTCCTACGGAATGCTTCGCGACGGTCACGGTGTCTGGGCAACCGATCTGGTCATCCCTCCGATGGGCGACTTCCTTGACGAGACCGCACCGGGTCGATTCCACTACGAACTCCTCGCCGAATCCACCCGGCTCCCGTATCCGCACCAATCAATGGATGTCGTGCTGTCGATGGGAACCCCTTGAGCTCGTCGGAGAGTTCGGAGGAAGCGATCGAGCATCTCCCGCTGAGATCCACCGCGTACTCAGACCCGGCGGGCACTTCGTCTGCTGCCACCACCAAGCAGGTCAGCTACATCGAAGTCGGTGTCCGAGCCATCAAGAAGCCACCAAAGCGATTTCTGAACCGATGTGTCTATGCCCACCCAATCCTCTACGACGAAGCAACCGTCCACAGCCTCGCCACGGAGGATGCCTTCAGCGTCGATCGATTCGACGTCTGCGGGGTGCTCCCCGCAATCCCCTCTCAGGCATCCCCTTCCACCTCGGTGATCGACCATGGGTGGTGCAAGCGGTCGATGACCTGGATCACCGACTGATCCAAGTGCTGGCGAATCACAGCCAAGACATCGCATGGATCTGAACCCGGCTGAACTGATCGAACCCGGTCGAGTCGTCCATGGTGCGGCCGTCGTCCACTCCAATCCGATCTGACCCGCAGTTCATCGGTGGCCTCATCGATCTCCAGCTCATGGTGATTCACTCCTCAGCGCTGAGGTGGTCGACTCCAGGCCCGCAACTCGGTAGGCGATAACTCTGTCGAACTGGCCTCGCCGCCACATCAGGCGAGGCGACGCCACCGAGCACGAGATGTCAGGATGCTTCGACTGGATCGAGTTGGGGGTGGGGCCATGACACACGATCGAATGAGCTTTGGGATCTTCCTTGCTCCCTTCCATCCCGTGGGCCAGAACCCCACACTGGCCCTGGAGCGTGACCTGCAGCTGATCGAGCATCTCGACCAACTGGGTTTCGACGAGGCCTGGGTCGGCGAGCATCACTCTGCCGGCTACGAGATCATCAGTTCACCGGAGGTCTTCATTGCTGCTGCTGCTTCTCGCACCACGCACATCCGACTGGGGACGGGCGTGTCATCACTCCCGTACCATCACCCACTGATGCTGGCGGATCGCCTTGTCCTGCTCGATCACCTCACCCGAGGGCGACTCCTCATCGGCGTGGGTCCCGGTGCCCTGCCGTCAGATGCCTTCATGATGGGAATCGACCCAGCTCGACAGCGCGACATGATGGAGGAGGCCCTTGAGGCCATCTTGCTGCTCTTCCGGAGCGAGGAGCCGGTGGACTACGAGACCGACTGGTTCACCCTTCGCCAAGCGCGACTTCACCTGCGTCCTTATCAGCAGCCTCATCCCGAGGTGGCCGTGGCCGCGCAGATTTCTCCGGCTGGACCACGAGCTGCCGGGCGGTTCGGGTGCAGCCTGCTGTCGCTCGGCGCCACGTCAGCAGGGGGCTTCGATGCACTGGGCTCCCACTGGCAGGTGATGGAGCAGCGCTCCGAGGAGTTCGGCACCACCATCGATCGATCGAGGTGGCGTCTGGTCGGGCCCATGCACCTCGCCCCGACGAGGGAACAGGCGATCGAGGAAGTGGCCTTCGGTCTCGCCGATTGGGTCGACTACTTCGAGAGGGTGGCCGCGCTCCCCTTGGCTCCGGACACCACCGACACCGCCTCGCTCGTTCAGGCCCTCAACGATTCCGGCCTGGCGGTCATCGGAACCGTCGACGATGCCATCGCGCAACTACGTCGCCTCAACGAGCAGTCCGGCGGGTTCGGGACCTACCTCTTCATGAGTCATGAGTGGGCCGACACTGCAGCGACCAAGCGCTCCTATGAGCTCATCGCTCGCTATGTCATGCCTGTCTTCCAAGGGACTGCGGACAGCCTCACTGCCAGCCGAGACTGGGCCGCAGAGCACCGGCCCGAGTTCATCGGTGCCGCGGGCGATGCCATCGTCGCCGCCTTCGTCAAGCACCACGAGGAGCAGGATCAGCGGACATGACTGAAGTGAGATTCCCTGTTCGACGCAGGCTGTCGTCCTGATCAACACCTCCGCTCACTCCATCGTGAGCGTCTCGCGCGCCCGACTGGCCTTCACCATGGTCGGCGTGGGCATCGCTGTTCCCCTCACCTTGGTCGCTGCCAGAATCGCCCGGGGCTCGCATCGCCCCTGAGTCTCAGAACCGCTCCGCCGTGAGCCCAGAGCGCCATAGACCCAGTGGAGGCCGGGGATGATCCGAACTTCACTGCACTCTGGGATCTACCGTCGCAAG
>JBAXBB010000187.1:0-3909 GCA_037142235.1 Actinomycetes bacterium | reverse complement strand
GTCCGGGTGCTCCACCCGGTGCGGCTCGTCCGCGGGCAGCCTCGATCGGTCACTGATCTGCGTCATGGGCCGCCCTTCGTGCACGCGCCGGTCGTCTGATCGGCAGACCGTGAGCGTACGTGCCCCGATTCGCGTCGGCCCCCGAAGTGTGTTTGGATCGGGTCCGTGAAGTTCTCGATCGGCTACCCACTGCTCGGCCACCCCTCCGACCCCGCCTTCGTGGACCCGGCGTTCCTCGCCGAGTTCGCCCGCGTCGCCGAGGAGTGCGGGTACGACTCCGTCAACATCACCGAGCACCCGATGCCGGGCGACAAATGGCTCGGGGCGGGTGGGCACCACGCGCTCGACCCGTTCGTCGGCCTGGCCTTCGCCGCCGCCGTCACCACCCGGCTGCGTCTCTTGACCAACCTCACGGTGCTGCCGTACCGGAACCCCTTCCTCCTGGCCAAGACCGTGGCCTCGCTCGACCGGGTCTCGGGTGGTCGGACCATCCTGGGCGTGGGGACCGGCTACCTCAAGCCCGAGTTCTTCGCGCTCGGCGTGGACTTCGACGAGCGCAACGACCTCTTCGACGAGGCGATCGCGCTCAGCCGCATGGCCTGGACCGGCGAGAGCGTCACGTTCGAGGGCCGGCACTTTTCCGTGAAGGGCAACTCGGCCCAGCCCACCCCGGTGCAGGACCCGGTCCCGATCTGGATCGGGGGGAACGCGAAGCTCACCCGGCAGCGGGTCGCCACCGTGGCCCAGGGTTGGATGCCCATGCCCAATCCGCCGCTCTACGCGGCGACCCGCCGGAGCCCGGTCCTCGAGCACTTCGACGACCTGGCGGCGATGATCGCCGACATGGAGTCCCGCAAGGCCGAGGCCGGCCGGACCGACCCGATCGACATCATGTTCATGAGCTTCGACGAGGCGCTGCCCTGTACCGGCGACTGGGACCCGGCTCGCCACGTGGAAGAAGTGCGCACGTCGGCCGAGTTGGGGGTGACGGTGCACGTGACGACCGCCCCGGGCTCGAGTCCTGACGAGGCGCTCGCCATGGTCCGGACCTTCGCCCGTGAGGTCGTGGCCGTCTTCGACTGACCTGGAGCCCTCTCTCGGCGCGTCGGGTCGCTCCTCGCCGCCCGTTCCCGGGAACCCGGTGCAGACCTGGGTCGTTGGAGGGTTCGTGGCCCGAACGGGGCACCCACGAACGGGGATTCCATGTCTGTCGACCTGCTCACGCGCCCGACCCACCGGCCCGAACGCGCCGAGGAACCTTTCGACCGGGGTGACCGGCGGCGCCGACGGGGCGGATTCCGCTCCGGCCTGACCCTGGTCGCAGTGATCGCGGTGGCGGTGGCGGTGGCCATGCTGGCCCACGCCATCGGCACCTTCCACCTGGGGCTGTTCGGCACCACCAAGGTCGACCGCTCGGCGCCGGTGGTGCTCCGCCAGATCCGAGAGGTCGAGTCGTTCACCGCCGCGACCGGGGAGTTCGAGTCGACAGTCGACATCCGGACGAGCGTCGACCCCCTGCCGGCGTTCCTCGCCGGGGAGCACACGATCTTCGTCGGGGTGGGCCGGGTCGACGCCGCCGTCGACTTCTCGGGGCTCGCGTCCGACGCCGTGACCGTCGACGCCGACCGGACCGTGCACGTGCGCCTCCCGGCGCCCCGGCTGGGGACTCCGGTGATCGACCTGCAGCGCAGCCGGGTGGCGAGCCGCGACCGCGGCCTGGCCGACCGGCTGGCCGGCGTGTTCGCCGACAACCCCACCAGTGAGCACGGTCTGGCCGTGCACGCCCAGCACCGGATCGCCCGGGCGGCGGCCAGGTCCGACCTCGCGACCCGCGCCGAGGCGAACACCACGCGCCTGGTCCAGGGGCTGCTCGGGACGCTCGGCTACGACCGGGTGGACGTCACCTACGCGGCCTGACCGCCCACTCGCTCCGGCGCTCAGCCCTCGAAGTGCGCTTCGGGCAGGCGGCTCTCACCGATGGCGTCGGCCCGACGGTGGAGCATCTCGCGCACCTCGTCCATGCCGTGGCCGATGATGAATCGACCTTCCTGCACGCCCGCCACGCAGAACCGTCCGAGTTCGTCGAGGTCCATCACCTCGACCTCTCGGCCCTGCTCGGCGAGGAAGCGCTTGAAGTCGTCGAACGTGGTGGCGGGCGCCGCCGGACGCGGCTTGACCCGCTCGAGGTCGGCCGGCCGGTTGCGCCCGGCGGTCCAGAGCCCGGTGTCGAGCAGTCCGCCCGACGGGTAGAACACCGCCGCGCGGACGTCGGGCCCCTCGGCGACGAGTTGATTCGCCAGGGCCTCGGTGAAGCAGCTCACGGCCGCCTTGCTCGACGCGTAGACCGAGGCGAACGGCACGGGAGCGAAGCCGCCGTCGCCCGACGACGTGTTGACGACGACCCCGGGCTCACCGCTGGCCAGCATCCGGGGCACGAAGGCCAGGCAGCCCCACACCACGCCGAACACGTTGACGTTGAAGCACCAGCGCCAGTCATTGGCCTCCTGTTCCCACGGCTTGCCGCCGCCACCCGAGGTCACCCCGGCGTTGTTGAACAGGAGGTGGCACGCCCCGTACGTGGTGAAGACGTGCTCGGCCAGGGCCTCGACCGCGTCGCTGTCGGAGACGTCGACGATCCGGCCCTCGACCGGGCCGAGGGCGGAGAGCTCGGCGACGGCGGCGTCGAGGACCGAAGCCTCGACGTCGACGACCACGACCCGCGCGCCCAGGGCGAGCAGGGCGCGGCAGATGCCTTTGCCCACACCATTGGCGCCACCGGTGACCACCGCGACCTTGCCCGTCAGATCCTGCATGCGTTCGTCCATGCCCGGAACCTAGGCCAGATGCTCGTCGGCGCGCCCATGGCCCAGGTTCTGGGGCGCACGGAGCGGTTCATGACCCACGGGAGCGACCTGCTGCCTCGGGAGCGGTTCACCTCGCCGGAGTTCCTGGCCCTCGAGCACACGCCGCTGCGGACCCACACGCGCTACGGGGGTGCGGGTTGGCCCGTGCTGAGTCGTCGCCTCGGGACCCCGCCCGACGGCGATGACCCGAACTCCGGCGTCTTCGAGCTCTGGACGCTGGAGGAGCAGCCGGAAGGGTCCCCGCACCCGATGTGCGAACGCGAGTGGTACCCCGACTGGCGGTCGCGCGACCGGGGGCTCGTGGTCGACCAGGACTTCGAGAACCTCGGTGCCGTGCAACGGGGCCTCCAGGTGTGCAGCGGCGGTGGGCTGCGCCTCGACCTCGCCAGGAGTCGTGCGTGCGGCGTTTCCACGAGGTGATCGACCGCTCCCTCTTCGACGCCCCGACGCGAACGTCTTGGCCGAACCGGGTGGGGTGACCTCGGTCCGGGTCGAGCCGTCCGGGCGCACGCTGGCGGTCGCGCCCGGCTGGCGTCCGTGCCGGAGCGTCGGCTCCACCCGGACCGGACCCACCGCCTCGCGTGTCGGCTGGTGCCGACGCCGGGAACGGTGGTGCGCAAGCGGGGGGTGGTGCCCGCCGAGCACGGCACGCAAGCGCCGGGTGGCTAGTCGCCCAGCAGTGTGCAGAGCGACGGCGCCCGCTCGCCGAAGAGGTGGGCGAGCACGGGTTCGACGACGCGGTCAGGCATCTCCGGGTCGAACCAGCCGTCGACCACGGCCCAGTGGTGGGGGTGTCCGAGGTATGCGCCCGTGAGCCCGGTCACCTCGGCGAACTCCTGCTCCCACACGTGGGTCCACGGGGAGTCGCCGACCACCCGGGCGAGGGACCAACTGCGAATGGTCGAGATGTGGGCGGGCATGGCGAGGAGATCGGCTTCGAACCGGGCCACGGCCGCGCCCGACGCCCCCGCGCGGACGGTGAGGAGCAGGGTGCGCTTCACCACGGTCGGGCAGGTCTCGGCCACGCGGTGCATCGCGATGGGTG
>JBAXBB010000186.1:0-4006 GCA_037142235.1 Actinomycetes bacterium | reverse complement strand
GGGTGGCCGAGACCGCACCTCCGCCGAGGCCGAGGTCGGGTTCAGTGAGCGTAAAGTTGCTCCACGAGCTCACCGAGGAGGAGCAGCCCAATGACGGCGTGAGTCCACCAAACACCACGCTGGTCGGTGGCGTCTGTTGACACGTAACCCTACTGCCTGTCACTGCCGAGATGGTGAAAATGCCAGATGCGTCGGTTGCGACGTAGAGGCATGAGGGATTCTGCGGATTCTGATTCACAGAATAGACAAGTCCTCCCGGAACAACGGAGGGGAAGTTCCAGCCATCACAGAGATCCCCTGCTCCACCATTCCTGCTCACGTCGAAACAGAACGCAACATTACCGTTGTAGGGCCATGAAGTTACCGCAAAATACATCTTTGATCCCACCAGGAGCGGCGTCTTGATGTTCGCCAAACCCCTCGCGTCGTAGATGTATTGATTGATCTGGGCGCCGAAACGAGAAGCAGCCTGGTCTTGAACCTCTTGACCCCTTTTGTCGTAGCAGTGCAAAGAGGTCGCCGTGGGCACGTAAGCACCCTTCACATAGATGAAGAAGCAAGCGGACGATATCAAACCTTTAGCGTCCACCTGCTGCCAGCCAAAGATTGGATCATCCCTGCTGCCTGGCCGAGCTCCGGTCCAGGCAACCCGTTCGGGGTACGTCTGGCCTCCCCCGCAATCGCGGTCAATCCTGGCATCGATGCAGATAAGTCCCTGCGCATTCATACCCATCACCTCATCGCCGATAGAAATCAGTGATGAACCTCCAAGGATCCATGGTTGCGAGGCAACACCGTAAGGCTGATTGGGGCAGGCGGTTCCGAGGCCGCCGTTGCCATTGGTGTCAAGACAGATAACTTGCCCAAAGTTGTTAAAGGAGTAGATCTTTGACCCAACGTGGGTGAAACCTGAAAGAGCCCGTTCGTCACCTGCCTGAATGGTTGTCGCCAGCAGGACGGTGTTGCAACCACTCAAGGATGGACCCTGAGGAGTCAAACTGACACAGGTGAACCCGACCATGTTCGAGGATGTTGACGCCACCGGCGTCCAAATCCTCTGAGTGGCTTCGTTGTAGTACTGGAATGCTCGGTATTGGGTTTGCACACCAGGAACTCCCAGTGAACCGATCGCACAGGGTCTCCCCGTGTCCACCATGCGGCATTGGATAGTTCCACTCCGATTGTGATGGTTCCAGTTGATGATCTGACCTGCTGGCGTGAACACGGTGTCCCATCCATCACCGCTGCCAAAGTTCGGTAGCGACGATGCAGGGGCAGATGGTGCCGCTATCGACTGCGACGTCGTGACCGCCTGCTTGCCGCCCACGATCCCACCTGAGGTGAGCGAACCCCTGGCTCGGACGTACTCGACGTGCCCCCAAGCCTCCGGAGTGCTCGGTGGGACGTCGGTGAAGCTCGTGCCGTCAGTCGAGTACTGGACCTTCCAACCCTCGGGCGCCTTGATCTGGCTCGCCGAGGTCAGGTGGACCCGGCTCGGGTCGATCTTCTCCTGGAGCCAACGGGTGGCAGTGCCGGCGCCATAGAGCGGCGAGGTCACCGTCAGGTCGACGGTGCCGCCGTCAGCGACGGTCGTCGGCTTGCCGGAGTGGCTGAGAGAGGAGCCGGCGGCACCGGCCGGCATGGCCGGGGTGACGAGCAGCAGCGCCGAGGCGACCGCGGCGGCGAAGGTGACGAAACGAGACAGCGTCTTGAGCATGACGGACATTCTTGCAGATGCCCGTCAACATGACAAGCACGCTGGACCCAGCAGACAGGTGCGCTCAGTGAGGTGCGGTGGCGACCAGGTTCTCGGTCACGCAGGCATAGGGGAGATCGCGCACCTCAGGGAAGAAGTGAGCCACGAGCGGGAGCCCGTTGCCGAGCGCATACTCAGAATGCAGGAAGGCCGTGACGCCGCCTCCGCTGAGCGAAGAGAAGACCTCCATCTCGTGGGCCTCGACGAACGCGCCGAACTCGGGGTCGAAGCCGGCGCGGCGCCCGGTCTCGTTGACCAGCACCACCATCTTCGCGATCGCCGGGTTCTGGTACTCGCGCCACGCCAGGGCCTCGGCGAGGGTCGGCCCGATCTCCTCGGCGTTCTCGGCGACGAACTCTGAGATCGCCGCCAGGCCCCTCCCCCACATCTCGTCGGTGATGCGGCGGAACAGCTCGGCCTTGCTCGGGAAGCGTCCCATCACGAAGCCGCTCGACACCCCGGCGATCCGGCAGATCCGCGAGATGGTCGTTCTGTGGTAGCCGAGCTCGCCCATGCTCATGGCCGTGGCCTGCAGGACGCGCTCGAGCCGCTCGTCCTCGGTGTCGAAGACGGAGAGGTAGAGGAACTCGGCGACGCGGTCCCGCGGCGTCTCGATCGGCTCGGCCGGCGAGCGCAGCGCTCGGTGGTAGCGACGGAGCTCCGACTCGAGGTCCACGCCCTTGGCCCAGCTGCGCCGGGACAGGAGGAGCAACCCCGTGGCCACGAAGGCGCACGTGGCCGCCACCGTCGCCTCGACGGGGCTCCTCCTGGCGGCTGGACCGATCAGCTCGGCCATCAGGGCCTCCACGTCTTCGCGGACGAACAGCGCGGCCCGGGGGTCGACCATGGACGCCAGGATCAGCTCCATCGCGGCCAGCAGCTCCGGCGACGGATGGGCGAAGGCCCCCATCGCCTCGACAAAGCGATCCTCGTCGGGCACGTCAAGGACGGCGTCCACCAGCCCATGAAGATGGTCGGCAAGCCGAGGGAGGAGCACGTCGCTCCACGTGGTCGACACGAGCTCGTCGAGGTGCTCGAAGCGGGTGTAGACCGCCCCGTACGACAGGCCGGCGCGCCTCGCCACATCCCTCGCGTTGAAGCCGTCCCATCCGATCTCGGCCAGGCTGGCGATCGCTACGGCCCTCAGCGAGGCGTCGTTGCGGACCCGCGTCTGTGTACGGCCTGAGCCAGCCCCGACGTCCGCCAAAACCCTTCCCCGTCCGCTTTCACCGGCGCCGACCATGCAACAAAGTGGAGAAGCGTTGGAGGCCACAGGAAGACGATGCCCAGGCGAAAGCATCCGCAGCATTCCGTCGTCCAGAGGTGAACCCGACGAGATCAGCCCGGGGAAGAGACATGCCACTGCGTGCTTCGATCCTCGGCACTCCGTCGCCGAAGAGGTGGTCCACCCCGGCTCGTCCAGCCGAACCGACGCCGAGGGTGGCTTGGCTCCAGTCGGATGAAGCTCCCGAGGAGCATCGGCTCAGCGGCTGAGCACGACGGACGAGCCGTGGCCGAAGAGGCCTTGGTTGGCAGTCACCGCCACCTTTGCGCCCTCCACCTGGTGCCCGTCGGCCTGGCCGCGCAGCTGCCAGGTGCACTCGGCCACCTGGGCGATGGCCTGAGCCGGGATGGCCTCGCCGAAGCTCGACAGGCCGCCCGACGGGTTGACCGGCACGCGACCGCCCAAGGTGGTCGCCCCGGACCGCAGCAGGTGCTCGGCCTCGCCGACCTCGCACAGGCCGATGTCCTCGTACCAGTCGAGTTCGAGCGCGCTCGACAGGTCGTAGACCTCTGCCAGCGAAACGTCCGAGGGGCTGATCCCGGCCTCCTCGTAGGCGGCATGGGCGATCGAGGCCCGGAACGCCAGCTCGTTGGGTGCCACCGTCGACCACGAGTCAGTGGCGAAGTTCGGCATCTCGATCACGGCGTTGGGGAAGGTCGGCGTCACCGTCGAGATCCCGTCGATGGTCACCGGGTTGGCGATGCCCTGGCGCTTGGCGTACTCGACCGAGCACAGCACCACCGCCGCTCCACCGTCGGAGGTGGCGCAGATCTCGAGAAGACGAAGCGGATTGGCCACCATGGGCGAGCTCAGCACCTCGTCGATGGTCACTTCCTTGCGATACCGGGCATAGGGGTTGTGCACCCCGGCCGCCGCGTTCTTGACCTTGATCTGGGCGAAGTCCTCATCGGTGGCTCCGTAGACCGACTTGCGACGCTGGGCATAGAGGCCGAAGTAGGTCGGGT
>JBAXBB010000185.1:0-4294 GCA_037142235.1 Actinomycetes bacterium | reverse complement strand
ATCGGCACGCTTGGAAAGCGTGTGTGGGGCAACTCACCGTGGGTTCGAATCCCACTCCCTCCGCCATCGCATCGGCGTGGAGCGCCGGACGGCGCTCACGCCCCAGCCGGGTCGGGTCCAGGTCCGGGTCCGGTCGACGTGCGGTCCGGGTCCGGGTCCGGTCGTGGTCAGGGCGCTCAGCCGCGGAGACGGATGACGGCGTCGCCGTTGACCCGCCCCACCACCCGAGCGTGGTCGAGTTCGGGCAGCACGGCCGCCAGGTCGGCCTCCGGAACCACGACCACGCTCACGCGGAAGTGGTCGAGGAGCACGCGACGTCGGTCCGGTGCAGTGGTGGGGGCGATCATCTCGTTCTGGGCCCGCCGCCGGGCCCGGGAGTCGTCGACGAACGGCGCCGGGAGCCAGGTCGCGACCGTGCGAGCCGCCAGGCCTCCGATCGGAGCGGTGGCGGCGTCGGGGGCCACGACCACGTCGTCGGCCCGGAGCAGATCGGCGAACCCGCGCCACCGGTCGATCGGCCGCCCGAGCCGCCGTTCGAGCGAGGCAGGCATCAGCGGACGGGGCACCATCCGTGCGAGTCCGCCGACCGAGCCGACGAGCCCGACGACGACGATCACGGCCGCCCCGACCCGGGCCCACGTCACCGCCCGCGTGGAGCCGTCGTTGCGCGCGCACTTCCGGGCGAACCAGTCGGCCATGGCGAGGTGGGCCACGAGCAGCGCACCCGGGATGCAACGGCCGAGGGTGATCCGGTTGCCGACCCACCCGAACACGAGCACCATCACGATCAGCGTCTCGGCGATCACCAGCGGGTCACGACGCGACCTGCGCCAACGCAGCACCAGGATCGGCACTGCGGGCAACGCCAGGAACACCCGCACCGGGAGCGACCGGTACGACCAAGGGTTGATCCAGTCGTAGTCGCCCGATGCCCGCAACATCGAGAAGAACGGGAAGAACGGCCACGCCGAGAGCAGCACCAGGGCGACCACCGCAGCGCCACCGGCCAGCGCCGCCCGCCGCGCGGTCCACCGGGGCGTCACCCCCAGCGCGATCCCCACCGCGACCAACGTGACCCACAGACCCGTGATCTGGTGGGTCAGCATCACGACCACGAACAGCACGGTCGCGACGGCGAGGTCACGAGTGCGGCCGCGTGCGCACCAGTCCCACAGACGGGCCAGGGCCACCAACCCCAGGGCGGTCGCGAACATCGAGCCGAGCGGGAGCGCCGTACCGAGCGAGTTGAGGTTCAAGTATCCACTGCCCCGCCAAGGCCCGAAGCCCCACGCCGTGAGGGAGAACGCCAGGGCGAACAGCGGCGCCCACGGCGCGTCGGTCACCCGCCGGGTCAGCATCCGGATCCCCACGAGCAGCAGGATCGCGTTGACCATCCCCCCGATCGCCAACGTCGTGAACGGAGCCACCCCCGTGACCCGACTGACCACCCCGAGGAGCCACGACCACGGACCGAGGTAGGGATCGGGAGCGTCGACCGCGAGCAACGGGTTCCCCGGATGCCACGGTCGAGCAGCGAAGGCGCGAACCGGACCGAGCCACACCCAGAAGTCGAGGTCGGTCCAGAGGTGATTGAGCGTGTGTGCCGTCAGCAGCGCGACCAGGACCGCCGAAGCGACGAGGTAGGCGGACCGGGGTGTCCACCACGTCGACCCGGATCGGGACGCTTCGACGTCAGCTGCCACTGCCGTCATAGGTCAGGTACGCGCCGCCTCCCGTGAGCACCAGCTTCGTCGCGGTCGCGTCGAACGAGGTGACCTTCGGGAGCGCCGCCAGGTACTGGGTCTCGATCGCCTGACCTTCCGGCGTGCACATCATCTTGGTGGTGGAGATCCTCGACGACACTCGTATCGACGACCCGTGGACCGTGTAGGTCGCGTCGTAGCGGTTGCAGCCCGAGTACCCACTGACCCGCCCGTTCGCGAACACCGCCGTGACCTGCGTGCTGGGAACCGGGTTGGAGATCCCACTGCCCACCTGGACCAGCACCCAGGTGGGCCCTTCCAGTGCGGCGCGGGAGCCGCCACCGGACCCGCCGGAGCCTCCCGATCCGGTGCCACCACCGGACCCTCCGCAGGCGACGAGCGCCACCACGGCCCCGAGCACCAACAGCCCCTCCAGCAGGCGGACGATCCGCGTGCCGGGCCGGTGCATCGGTTCCATCGGCCTATGGTACGGAGCACTCCGGCCGCGACCCGCGCAGGCCCCGGCACCGAGGTACCGACATGGCGAATCCCCTGGGCAGCCCGTCGACCCCCGTGGTCGTCACCGGTGGAGGCTCCGGCATCGGTCGAGCAGTCTGCCGGGCCCTCGCCGAGGTCGGCCGACCCGTCGCGCCCTGGGACCGCAACGCCGGGGGCGCCGCCGAGACGGCCGAGCAGTGCGCCGCGCTCGGCGTGGCCACCTTCTCCGTGGGGCTCGACGTCACCGACTCGGCCGCCATCACCGACGCCGCGGCCACGACCCTCGCAGCCCTCGGGGGCGTCGGCGGACTGGTCCACGCCGCCGGCGTACCGATGGGGGGTCATCCCGATCCCCTCTCGGCCGAGGAGTTCGACGCCGTGCTCGACGTCAACCTCCGCGCCGAAGCCGTGCTGGTGCGGGCGCTGCTCCCCGCCCTCCTCGAGGCCCGCCCGGGCGCCGCCATCGTCGGCATCTCGTCGATCGAGGGCCTCATCGGCCACGGCAACATCCCCGCCTACACCGCGTCGAAGCACGGGCTCATCGGCCTGACCCGGTCGCTCGCCGCCCGGCTCGGCCCCGAGGGCATCCGGGTCAACGCCGTGAGCCCGGGCTACATCGAGACGCCGATGTTCCTCCCGGTCGTGGAAGGTCAGCCCGAGGTCCGGGCCGGGTTCGAGCGCAAGACCCCCCTCGGCCGGCTCGGCCAGCCCGAGGAGATCGCCCACCTCGTCCGGTTCCTGCTCTCCGACGACGCGTCGTTCATCCACGGCAGCGTCGTGGTGGCCGACGGCGGCGTCACCGCGGTCGGCGGGCAGGAGTACACGGCCTTCGGCGACTGACCGGGTCCGCCACGATGGCGCCGTTCGACCGCGAGACGCGTGACATCCTCATGGGCGTCGCACTCGAGGAGGCCCGGGCCGCGCTCGGCCACGGCGACGTCCCGATCGGGGCCGTGGTCGCCCGTCGGGACGACGGAGCGATCGTGGCCCGGCGGCACAACGAACGTGAAGCCACCGGTGACCCCACCGCCCACGCCGAGGTCCTGGCGCTGCGCGATGCGGCCGCGGCGGCGGGCACCTGGCGACTCGACGACCACGTGCTGGTCGTGACCCTCGAGCCGTGCCCGATGTGCGCCGGGGCGATCGTGGCCGCCCGGATCCCCTCCGTGGTCTTCGGTGCTGCCGACCCGAAGGCCGGGGCCCTGGGCAGCCTCTACCACCTGGGCTCGGACCCGCGGCTCAACCACGCCTGCGAGGTCGTCGACGGCGTGCGAGCCGACGAGTGCGCCGCGGTCCTACGCTCCTTCTTCGCCGACCGGCGCTGATCCCGGTACCTCCGGGCCGAGCCCGCCCACCACCGATCGGCCCGGCCCGGGAGCAGGCAGGGCGCGACCCGTAGGATGGCCGACGGAGGAATGCCGGAGCGGCCGAACGGGGCGGTCTCGAAAACCGCTGTGCCTCGCAAGGGGCACCGTGGGTTCAAATCCCACTTCCTCCGCCACTCGAAGGGACACCACATGTACCGATCGAACCGAGGAACCCGGGCGCTGGGCCGCACAGTGCTGAGCGCGCTCGCCGTCGTCGTGCTCGGCGTCGTCGTCGCGTCGCCCGTTGGCGCCGCCCCGGCGAAGGTGCTCCAGAAGGCGGGGGTCCTGCGCCTCACCGACTTCCCCGCCGATTGGAAGGCGGAGAAGTCCACGAGCGACGCACCCCCCAAGCTGGCGGGGTGCGCGGCGATCGCCAAGGTGGGCAAGACCCTCCGGAAGACCTCGACCAAGTCCCCCGACTTCACCACGGGCACGTTGACGCGGGCGCACAACTCGGTGGTGGTCGTGGCGTCGCCCAAGGTCGCAACCACCGACTTCAAGCCCTACGAGGGAAACGCACTCACCGATTGCTTCAAGCCCGCGGCCGAGAAGGCGTTCCGTGATCCCTCGATCGACTCGCTCGTCGTCACCACCCCACCGTCGGGGCTCACCGCACCCGGGGCCGACCAGAGCGTCTCCACCGAGATCGTGATCGCCGCGACGATCGCCGCGACCGCCTCCCAGCCGGCCCAACGAACCGTGATCGTGCTCGACACCCTGATCGCC
>JBAXBB010000184.1:0-4315 GCA_037142235.1 Actinomycetes bacterium | reverse complement strand
GCCAGGGTGGGTCGGCTGCGGCCAACACGTCGAGACGGTGCTGGGCCACGTCCCGGTCGAGGATCGGTGCAGCTGCGCCGCGGACCGGCCGAAGCGCCGGTGGTTCTCGCGGGGCTGAGCGCTCAGCCGTCGTGGCCCTCGGCGTCCGCCGGGAGCGCCACGATCTCGTAGTCAGGGTTGAGGATCACGGCCTCGCCGGCCTGGGTGCCGACCATGCCGTCGACGAGCAGGCGCGTCCCGCGCTCGAGGCCGGGGATGGTCGGGCGGCCGTGGAACACCAGGGTGATGGCGCCCGTGGGGTCGGCCACCACGCAGCGCGTCTCGACGAAGCTCTCCCGCCGGCTGATCGTGATGGACCGGACCCGTCCGGCGATGTGGGCCCGCTGGCGGAAGGCGAGGTCGCCGATGGCCTCGGTGCCGCTGGAGCGTGCCTCGAGCGTGCGGTCCGCCGCCATCTTCGGGTGGTGGCGGATGCCGCCGGTGGCGACCAGGTCGTGGACCTCCGGCCCGTCGATCGCCAGCTGGTCCCCGTCGACGAAGTACGGCACGATCGTCGCAGCGGTCCGCGGCACGTGCGACACGGCCTTCGAGATGGCGTCGGCGGTCCGGTCGTGGAGCAGGCGCTGGAGCCGGGACTCGACCCCGCGCCGGGGCAGCATCACCATGCAGAACACCTGGGGATCCCGCACCGTGTCGGCCACGACCTCGAGGGCTGCCCGGTCCAGGCGTCGATCGTTGCACTCGACGATCTCGAGGCTGATGCCCAGGGTGACCTGGCTGGGGCGGCTCCACTGGGCGGTCAGCCCCGAGGTGATCTTGGGGTCGATGTCGAAGTGCACGGCCCGCACCGAGTGGACGTTGAGGGTCTGGCAGTACTCCAAGGTCTTCTCGGTGGCGATGTCGTAGCTGTCCACGAACACGATGATCTTCTTGGAGCGCACCCCGGCCCCGATCGAGGCGACCGACGCCGTCCGCGCCTCGAAGGCCTGGTCCTCGCGGGCGTACTGGCGACGGATCCGCAGCAGCGCCACGTACATGATCGGCCCCACGACGGCGATGATCCACGCCCCCTCGGTGAACTTGGCCAGCAGGAAGACCACCACCACCACGGCGGTCACGGTGGCCGAGAGGCCGTTGAGCGCGACCCCGAGCTGCCAGCGGCCGGTCCGCTCGCGGCGGTGCTTGGCCACCATGCCGGCGCCGGCGAGGGTGAATCCGGTGAAGACGCCGATGGCGTACAGCGAGATCAGCCCGTTGACCTGGGCGCGGAAGACGATGATGAGCGAAAGGGCGACGGCCCCGAGGACGATGATGCCGTTGGAGAAGGCGAGGCGGTGGCCGCGCTTGGTCAGCTGACGGGGCAGGAACCGGTCGCCGGCGACGTAGTTGGCGAGGAACGGGAAGCCGTTGAACGAGGTGTTGCCGCCGGTGTAGAGGATCAGGACCGTGGCCAGGAGGACCACGTAGTAGATGGCGTGGCCGATCCCGTGGGTCCCGAACACCGCCAGGACCTCCTGGCTGACCACGGTGGGGGTGCCCTTGGCGTAGGGCAGGGCGTGGGTCCACGAGGCGAGGAAGGTCGTCCCGAGGAGCAGGAAGGCGAGGATCGAGGACATCACCACGAGGGTGAAGCGGGCGTTGGTGGCCTCGGGTCGCCGGAAGCTGGTGACGCCGTTGGAGATCGCCTCGAGGCCGGTGAGCGACGAGCCGCCGTTGGCATAGGCCCGCAGCAGGGTCAGGAAGGCCAGGCCCATGAGGAGGCCGTTGCCCTGGGTGCCGAGGCGGTGGTCGACGAGGAGGTCGGTGGCGGGCTGGGCGACCATCCGGAGGCTCCCCGCGACCTTCTGGACCACCCCGACCACGATGGTGAGGCCGAGCATGGCGACGAAGAAGTACGTGGGGACGGCGAAGTAGGAGCCGGCCTCCCGGATGCCGCGCAGGTTCCCGTAGATCAGGACCAGCACCACCCCGATCGTGATCGGCACGGTCAGCGGGACGAGGGAGGGCAGGGCGCTGGTGAGCGCGGCGGTGCCCGCCGAGCACTGGACCGCCACGGTGACGATGTAGTTGATCATCAGGGCCACCGCCGCCACCTGGGCCACGAGGGGCCCGAAGTTGTCGCGGGCGACCACGTAGGACCCGCCGGCGGTGGTGTAGTTCTTGATCACGTCGAGGTAGGAGCTCGTCACGAGGAACAGCACGCCGATGATGACGAACATGATCGGCACCACCATGGCGAAGGCGGCGAGGCCGATGTACGGGGTGAGCTGGGTGAGGATCTGCTCGGCACCGTAGGCCGACGACGAGATGCAGTCCGGGGCGAGCACGCCGAGGGCGGTGAACCGGTTCAGCCGCTCGCCGCCGAGCTGCTCGGTGACGAAGGGACGGCCGAGGAGGACCCGCTTGATCCGATAGCCGAAGGACTCGGGGTAGACCGCGCCGACGTCGGCGTGGGAGGTGAGGATCCGGGGCTCGCTGGAGACGGTGTGGTCAGCCATGGGATCGACCCTAGGAAGCCGTCGGTGCGATCGGCGTTGCCGTGGGGGTCGCTGGCGTTAAGAAGGCGCTAAACCTGTCGGCAGGCCGCTCCACGGGGGCGAAGATGGCGGCCGGGGAGCACCGGTGACGAGAGGGCTGATGGAACGGAGCGAGGGCCTCGGGCACCCAGCGATCGGCCCGGCGCAGCTGGCGGACCGGGTGGTGGTGGCGGTCGCCGGCGGCGCCGGCGACCCGCTCGTCATCGACCGGGCCGCCACCTTGGCCGAGCGGACCGGCGCCCGGCTGCTCGCCGTCCACGTCACGGGCGCCTCGACCCGGGGCCAGGCTCCGGTCGACCTGTCGGACGCCCGCCGCCTCGTCGAGGCGGCGGGGGGCTCCCTGCACGAGATCGCCGAGGACGACCTGCCGGGGGCCCTCGTCGACTTCGCCCGGACGCAGGGGGCCGGTCGGCTCGTCCTGGGCGCCGGGCGGACCGGACGCTGGGCGCGCCGCGGGGGCCTGGCGACCCGGGTCCTCGACGATGCCGACGACCTCGACGTCCTGGTGGTGCCGCACCGGGCCCCATCGGCGGATCGCCCGATCCGTCGCCGCCGGTCCACGGTGAGCTGGCGCCGCCGGCTCTTCGGCGCCGCCGGGGCCGCCGTGGTGCTCCCCTTGATGACCGTCGTGCTGAGCCACGTGCACGCCGCCTCGCCCTTCTCGACCGTGTTCCCCTGCTACCTGATCGCCGTCGTGGCCCTGGCGTGGGCGGGAGGCCTGGCGGTCGGGATCGCCGCTGCCGCCGCTGCCACCCTGCTCGAGAACTACTACTTCGTGCCGCCCACCCACACCCTGTCGGTGGGCCGGTCCGCCGACGTGGTGGCGCTGCTGGCGTTCCTGGTGTTCTCCCTGGGGGCGAGCACCTTGGCCACGGCCTTCGTCCGGCGATCGGAGCAGGCAGCCCGCGCCCGGGCCGAGGCCCAGATCCTCACGCGTGCCGCCGCCACCACGGTCGCCGCCTCGCCGGCGGACCTGCTCCCGGTGCTCGACTCGCTCCGGACCGTCCTCGCCGTGGACCGCATGGCCATCGAGCGCCGCGCCGGCGATGGTTGGGTGGAGGAGCTCGTCGTGGGCGAGGTCCTCTCGGGGGACGCGACCTCCACCCGCCTGTCGCTCGGCGACGACCGGCGCCTGGCGTTCGTCGGGCGTCCGCTCGAGGCGCAGGACCACCTGGTGGTCACGGCCTTCGCCGAGCGCCTGGCGGAGGCCTACCGGGCGACGGCGCTGCGCGAGGAGGCCGCCAGGCTCCAGGCGCTGGCCGAGGTCGATGCCCTGCGCACCGGGCTGCTCCGCTCGGTGTCGCACGACCTGCGGACGCCCCTGGCCTCGGTGCGGGCGAACGTCTCCTCGCTGCTGCTCGATGACGTGTCGTGGTCCCGATCTGACCAACGGGAGATCCTCGGCGCGATCGACCGGGACGTGCAGCGCCTCACGCGGTTGATCACCGACCTCCTCGACGCCGGTCGGCTCGAGGCCGGGGTGGTGCAGCCCCGCCTCGCCGAGGTGGACCTCGACGACCTCCTGGCGGGGGCGCTCGAGACCATCGACCTCCACGAGCGTCGGCTCGACCTCCGGGTCCCGCGGGACCTGCCCAGCATCCGGACGGATCCGGACCTCGTCGAGCGGGCCATCGCCAACGTGGTCGCCAACGCCTGCGCGTTCAGCCCTGCCGACCTCGCCGTGCGGATCCAGGCGGCGGTCGCCCCGGGCCGGGTGCAGCTGGTGGTGTCGGACCGGGGGCCGGGCATCTCGCCGGACGACCGGGCCGAGGCGATGG
>JBAXBB010000183.1:0-4339 GCA_037142235.1 Actinomycetes bacterium | reverse complement strand
AACACGCTGCGGTTGTAGGTCACGGCGTGCTCCGCGGTGATGCGGGCGCCGCCGGCACCAACGCCCTGATCGCCGACGGAGCGTTCCCGCTCACCGACTGGTCCGACCTCCTGCTCGCGATCGGGCTCACCCCCGGTTCCCGGCGCGCCCCCGTGGCGCGCCTGGCTCCCGATCCCGACGGCGCGGCGGTCCTCGCCGCGCTCGGCGGTGAGCCCGCCGACCCCGATCAGTTGGCGTGGCGCACCGGCTTCGCCCCGGACCGCGTGGCGGTCGCCGTGACCGCGCTCGTGCGGTCCAAGTGGGTCACGTGGTCCGGCGGTGTGGTGTGGCCGGTGTGAACCTCCGCCAGGGTCACTCCCCGGTGAACGTCGGCTCGCGCTTCTCGATGAAGGCCCGCATGGCCTCGTTGGCGTCGCGCGACACGAACATCGCAGCCTGGGTCACGGCTTCGTGCTCGAGGGCCTCGGCCATGGTCAGCGAGAACGACGTGTTCAACTGGCGCTTGACCATCGACAGCTGCAGCGGGGGCTGTGCGGCCAGCCGGGCCGCCCAGGCCGCCACCGTCGGTCCGAGCTCCTCGGCCGGGACCACCCGGTTGACGATGCCGAACTCGGCGGCTTCGGCCGCCGAGACGATGTCGGCGAAGAAGGCGAGTTCCTTCGCCTTGTGCAGGCCGATGAGGCGCGGCAGGAGCCACGAGCCGCCGCCGTCGATCGCCAGGCCACGGCGCAAGAAGATCTCCGAGAAACGCGCCCGGTCCGAGGCCACCACCAGGTCACAGCCCAGCGCCAGGTTGGCGCCGTACCCCACCGCCACGCCGTTGACCGCCGCGATGGTCGCCTGGGGGAGCTCGTGCAGCCGGATCGCCACCCGCGACGTCCGGCGCATCATGGCGGTTCCGTTCGCGACCGACAGGTTGTCCGACCCGGCCTGGGAGAGGTCCGCTCCCGAGCAGAAGGCGTCGCCGGCACCCGTGAGGACCATCACCCGGTCGTCACGGTTTCCCGCGATGTCGTCGAAGACGTCGGCCAGCTCCACCCACATGTCGCCGTTGATGGCGTTCTTGCGCTCGGGCCGGTTCATCGTGACGGTCACCACCCCGGTGCCGTCGCGCTCCACACGCACGGTTGCCATGGCCCGGTACCGTAGTCCCGTGGGGCTCAATCCCTTCCGCAGCCGGGTGTCGAGGCGCACCGACGTCGTGGTCGTCGCGGCCGCCTTCGTGGTGATCGCTGTCCTGGTCGTGTGGGCCTTCGTCGGGTGAGCCGACGCCACCGCAACGCCCGACCCCGACCAGCACCGCCGAGCGGACGCGCCCCGGGCTCGGCGGCCGGACGGATCGTCGCCGGGTTCGAGGTGCGACCGGTCCAGCCGTATCAGGCGCTCAAGCCCTACCGCTGCCCCGGCTGCGACCACGAGGTCGTCGCCGGGCAGGGACACGTCGTGGCGGTGCCGATCGGGGATGCCGAGGCCCGTCGCCACTGGCACTCGAGTTGTTGGCACCGCGAGGAGAAGCGCCTCACCCGCTGAGGCGAGGCGGTTCGCTCAGAAGGCGTCCGTCGACACGTCGATCGCCGGAGAGCCCCCGGGCGGCCACGTGACCGCGGCGACGTCGAAGCGCACCTGCGCCGCGCGCACCTCGTGCTCGGCGAGCCACCGGGCACCGAGCCGCCGCAGGCGCTGCTGCTTGGACCGGGTCACGGCCTCGAACGGCGAGCCGAAGGCGGCCGACCGGCGGGTCTTGACCTCGCAGAACACCAGCGTGGTGCCCCAGCGCAGCACCAGGTCGAGTTCGCCCTCGCGCACCCGCCAGTTCCGGTCGAGCAACTCGGCACCGCGCTCGCCGTACCAAAGCGCGACGGCGTCCTCGCCGTCGGTGCCCAAGCGCCGCCGCCGGTCGGTCACCGGGGCCACGCCGACTCAGGCGTCTTTGACGAGTTCTTCGACGTTGACGTCGCGGAAGGTGAGGACGCGCACGTTGGAGACGAACCGGGCCGGGCGGTACATGTCCCAGACCCAGGCGTCGGCGAGCTCGAGCTCGAAGTACGTCTGCGCACCGTCGGTCCTCGCCTCCACCTTCACCGCGTTGGCCAGGTAGAAGCGGCGCTCGGTCTCGACCACGTACGAGAACATCGGCAGGACGTCGCGGTACTCGCGATAGAGCTGGAGTTCGATCTCCGTCTCGTACCGTTCGAGGTCTTCGCTGCTCACCGGTGACTCCCGATGCGGCGGGGGCGCCCGATCAGACGCGCTTCTCCTTGACCTTCGCGGCCTTCCCGATCCGGTCGCGGAGGTAGTACAGCTTGGCCCGACGGACGTCACCACGGGTGACGACCTCGACCTTGGCCACGATCGGCGAGTGCATCGGGAAGGTGCGCTCGACCCCGACGCTGAAGCTCACCTTGCGCACCGTGAAGGTCTCGCGGATGCCGCTGCCCTGGAGCCGGATCACGACGCCCTGGAACACCTGGACGCGCTCGCGATTGCCTTCCACGACCCGCACGTGCACCTTGAGGGTGTCGCCGGGGCCGAAGGCGGGGATGTCGGTGCGCAGGCTGGCGCGGTCGACGAGATCGGTTGCGTTCATCAGGGGTCCTCGGGTCGCTGTGCCGGCCCGGACGGGCTCGGAGCGGAAACCGACATCGTACCCGTCGGGGCCCGATGCCTGCCCGCCCGGTCGGTCGGGATGGACGGGGCGGGAACGACGGGGTCAGCCCGATTCCGCCACAGTCAGCCGGGATCAGCCGGGTTCGGCCGGGAACTCCTCCAACAGGGCCTCCTCCTCGGCCACGAGGGGCCGGCCCAGCAGGTCGGGGCGCCGCTGCAGGGTCCGACGGAGCGCCTCGGCCCGCCGCCACCGGCGGACCCGCCCGTGGTCGCCGCTGCGCAGCACCTCGGGCACCGCCCAGCCCCGGAACTCGGCCGGGCGCGTGTAGTGGGGATACTCGAGCAGCCCGTCGGAGAACGACTCCTCCGCCCCTGACTCCTCGTTGCCCATCACGCCGGGCACCAGCCGGGCGACCGCCTCGACCACCACCAACGACGCCACCTCACCGCCGGCGAGGACCACGTCGCCGACCGACACCTCGCCGTCGCAGAGGTGGTCCGCGACCCGCTGGTCGACCCCTTCGTAACGGCCGCACAGGAGCGAGAATCCGTCGCCGTCGGCGAGGTCACGGGCGAAGGTCTGATCGAACGGGCGCCCCGCCGCTGAGCAGAGGAGCAAGGGCCGGGGTGGGGCGACGGCCTCGACCGCAGCGAAGATCGGACCGGGCGTCATCACCATGCCCGCGCCGCCACCGAAGGGCGGGTCGTCGACCGACCGGTGGCGGTCTTCGGACCAGTCGCGCAGGTCGTGCACCCGGAGATCGAGCAGGCCGCGGTCGCGGGCGCGCCCGAGCAACGACGCCGCCAACGGTCCGGCCAGGTATTCGGGGAAGATCGTGAACACGTCGATGCGCACGGCTCAGACCTCGAGCAAGCCCTCGGGCAGGTCGACCACGACGCGTCCTCGTTCGTGCTCCACCACGAAGACCATCGGGATCAGGCCACCACCGTCGAGCACCAGCAGGTCGTGGGCCGGGTTGGCCTCGACCGCGGTGACAGTGCCCAATCGGCTCCCGGCACGGTCGTGGACCTCCGCGCCGATCACCTCGTGCACCCACACGTTGTCGCCGGTGACGTCGAGCGGCGTGGCGTGGATCCGCGCACCGGTGAGCGCCGCGGCGGCGTCGCGGTCGTCGACCCCTTCGAGGTGGACCACCCACCGGCCCTTCTGCGGTCGCGACGTGACCACCGTGAGCGAACGGTCGTCGACCCACCATTCAGTGCCCGGATCGACACGCTCGGTCCGGTCGGTGGTGAGGGTGACCATGAGGTCACCGCGCACGCCGTGCGGACGTCCGAGTCGTCCGACCTCGAGCCGCCCGGCGGGAACGCCCGGCATGGGTGCTGGCGCTACTCGGCGACTTCGACGTTGACGCGGGCGCCGTCGATCGACCCCGCCGCGCGTGCAACCTGGCGCACCGCCTGGATCACGCGGCCACGCCGCCCGATCAGCCGACCGAGGTCGGCCGGGCTGGCGTGGATGAGGAACGTGACCTCACCGCCACCGGTCGACGACGTGACGTCGACGGCTTCGGCGTCTTCGACCAGTGCACGGGCCAGGAACTCGGTGACGGCCCGGGCGCGGGCGCCCTCGACGGCCTTGCTCTCACCGATCTCGTCGTAGTCGACGTAGTCGTCGGCGGCGTCGCGCTCGGTGGTCACTGCCCGTCCTCAGCGGCCTCGGTGACTTCCGCAGGAGCCTCAGCGGCCTCGGTGACTTCCGCAGGAGCCT
>JBAXBB010000182.1:0-4485 GCA_037142235.1 Actinomycetes bacterium | reverse complement strand
AGCCACCCGCAAGTCACCTCGAAGTGCGGCGTCAGCCGTGAGGCACGGCTCAGAAACCCCTGAAACTATTGAGTTTCTCGCCCCAGGAGGGGTTCGAACATAGTCCCATTACCTCCACCACCGACTCGCTCGCGTTTTGTGTACCGGTCGGTCCACTACGATCCGGGCGTGGACCTCACGCTGAACGAGACCGAACGCGACCTGGTCGCCCTGTGCCGCGACTTCGCCCAGCGCGAGATCGCCCTGCGGGCGCCGGCGGCCTGGGAGGCGGCGGTGTGCCCGACCGACCTCCTGCGCGAGATGGGCGAGCTCGGCCTGCTCGGGATGCTGATCCCCGAGGAGTGGGGTGGGATCGGCATGAGCACCGTCGGGTTCGTCGCCGCCATGGAGCAGATCGGTCTGGCCGATCAGTCGGTGGCCGCGGCCTGGCAGGCCCACGTCACGATCGGCTCGCTGCCGCGGTACCTGTTCGGCACCGACGCCCAGCGGGAGTGCTGGTTGCGCCCGTTCGCCGAGGGGAAGGTGCTCGGTGCGTTCGGGCTCACCGAGCCCGATGCCGGCTCCGACACCCGGGGCATCACCACGAGGGCCGTGCGCGCCGACGGCAGTTGGCTGATCAACGGGGCCAAGACGTTTCGCCCGCCGCGACGAAGACCGCCACGGCGACGCGCACGTTCGAGAAGCCAGGGACCTACTTCGTCGCCGTACGGGTTACCGCCGAGCGCGACGGTCACCCGAAGGACCCATACCGCCAGGTCCAGAATCTCGCACGGGCCCGGGTGGTCGTGAAGTAGGCGACATTCGCTCAGGGGCAGCATCCGGGTGCCGACCACGCGCGTACACCGGCCCTCGCCGAGTGGACGCGTGTGGGGTCCAGCCCGGCGGTGGCGGCTCGGCCGATCCGCTGCGCTGGTGTGGAAAGGCACTGGCGTCGACGGTCCGGCTGCCCGGCGGGTGGCCGCAGCGAGCTCGTTCGCAGAGCAGCGACGCCTTCACCGTCGATAGGCTTCGCGGCCTATGGCAGATGGAACGACGATCACGAGTGGACTGCTCGGCGCAGCGCAGGTGGGGGGCGGTCCGACGTCGGAGCAGCTCCGGCTGGTCCAGAGCCTCGCGCACGGATACTTCGGCCTCGACGTCGACGTGGCGACCCTCGCGCCATTGACGGCAACCGAGTTCGCGCAGCGGGTCGATGCCGACGACCACCGGCGGATCGTCGACCTGCTCCTGGTCGTCGAGTTCTGCCGGCACGCCGACGAGGTCGAGCAGGCCGCGCGCATCGAGGAGTACGTGCAGGCGCTCGGCGTGGACGACCCGTTCGTCGTCGTCGCCCGTGACGCACTGACCGAGGGGCACGAGCGGGTGATGACCGACTGGGCGCGCTTTCGCGAAGCGCCGGTCGTCGAGCCTGGCCTGCCGGGTTCCGACGCCGAGCTGGCCCGCACGCTGCGGGCGCTGGAGAAGTGCGCGCCCGGGACGCTGGGGCGCACGTACTTCGATTTCCTCGACTCCCACGGGATCCCCTTCCCGGGGGAGCCCGGTGGGGGAGACGCGTCGTTGGTGACCCACGACTTCAGCCACGTGATCGCGGGCTACGGGGCCGACGGGCCCGATGAGCTGGCGCTCCAGGCGATGCTCGTGAGCGCCACCGGGTTCGAGCACCATTTCTCGGGGCTCGTCGCGTCCCTGGCCCTCTACGAGTCGGGGAAGTTCGAGATCCTCGACATCGTCACCAAGGTGGGCGCGCTGGACCGTGCGGGCGCGACCGACCGGCTCGCCGAGGCCTTTCGCCGGGGCGCCGCGTGCACCGTGGACTTCTCGGCCATCGACCACCTCGCCCGGGCCGACCACCCGCTCGAGACGGTGCGTGCCGACTGCGGGGTTCCCCCGCTGACCCATAGCGGCTGACGGCTCCCGCGCCGGCGCCGCCGAGTTCGACGCCGCGGCCGGGCGCAAGGCCGATCGGCGCGTTCGGATCGTTCCGAAGCGCCAATGACGGCCACGATCGGGCAGGATGGCCCGGTGCGCGTCGTGACGTGGAACCTCCAGGGGCGGGTCGGCGACTGGGAACGCCGCCACGACGCCATCGAGGCCGTCCTCGTCGATGCCGGCGCCGACGTCGTCATGCTCCAGGAGTCTTGGGTGCAACCCGACGGCGCGACCCAGGCCCACCGGCTGGCCGAACGCCTCGCCCTGCGCGCCACGACCGCGGCCAGCCTGGCCGGGTTCGATCGCTACCCGCAGGCCTCCTACTGGGTCGTGAACGCGATCCTGACGCGCTGGCCGTCGACCGTCCTGCGCGCCGTGCCGCTGGTCGACGAGGACGGCTCGCCCACCTGGCGACACGTCCTGGTCGTGTTGGTGGAGCGTCCCGACGCCGAAGGGGGCGCCTTCGTCGCCGCCGGCACCCACCTCGAACACGGACTCGATCGCTCCCACACCCGCTCGGCGCAGATGGAGCACCTGGTGCGCGAGGTCTCCTCGGCGATCGGACCGGCCGACTCGTGGCGCGATCGGCTTCCGGCCATCGTGGCCGGCGACTTCAACGCCGTGCCGTGGTCCGACGAGATCCGTCGTGCCACCGGCGCCGCCACCACCTTTGTGCCCGGGTTCGGACTGGTCGACGCCTGGGACGCCTGCGGCAACACCGACCGCGGCGACACCTGGTCGTCGCGCAATCCTCTCGTCCCCCGGCGAGCGATTAGCCCGAACCGGCGTCTCGACTACGTCACCACCACGTTTCCCCGACGCCGCAGCCTCGGATCGTTCACGTCGTGCGAACTGATCGCCGTCGATCCGGTCGACGGGGTCCAGCCCTCGGATCACTACGCCGTGCTCGCGGAGATCGACCTGTGAACGAGGCTCCCGCTCGAGCGGATGACGGGCGTCCGGGCGGTGCCCGGCTGTGGAGGGTTCCCCGGGAAGGGAGATCAGGTTCCCTCCGAGCGTGACGCGCGACCGCGAGCGACGACCAGCCACAGCATCCACACCGCGACAACACCTTTGGCGGTCCACAGCCACGCCCGGACGAGGTTGACGAGCATCAGTTCGTCGTAGGTGCTGCGGTCCCAGTGGTCGAGGAGCACGCCGTGGGCGGGTGCGGAGAACGCGGCGGTGTCGATGAGGATGAACAGCATCAGGAAGGCGCTCACGAAGGCGAGCACCCGCAGGGTCCGGGGGCGGGCCAGCAGGAGCACCAGCACGCACAGCCCCTCCACGAGCCACGGGCCGAACAGGATCTTCCCGATCCGGTCGACGTGCGCCGACTCGTACCGGTCCCAGGCGGCGGCACCCACCAGGGGGAACAGCTGGTAGTGCACGAGGTGCACCGTCCAGATCATGCCGACCATCAGCATGGTCACGACCGCCTGGACGACGACCACGACGTCGAGGCGCAGGCGCTGTAGGCCGGGGAGGGCCGGCGACCAGTCGCCGTCGGCCGAGGAGGTGGAGCAGGGAACCCGGACCGCCATGGGGCTCACGCTAGGCGTCGGACGGGGCGGGACCGGGCGCTGCCCGTCCGTCGGCTGGGGCGAGCGTTCCGGGCCGCCTCCAGGGGCTGGTGTCTCGAACCGTCCGACTGCTCGGTAGCGTCGCCTCGATGTCGGCGCCGTCCCGCAGCAACTGGAACGCCACCCGCGAGGAGGTCGACGGCGTCGTCGTCGGCGACGACCTCTGCGTCGACGCCCGCACCGTCGCCACCCGTTGCATCACCATCGGTGCCGCTCCCGATGCGGTGTTCCCGTGGATCCGCCAGATGGGGTTCGGCCGGGCCGGGTGGTATAGCTACGACTGGATCGACAACCTCGGCCGGCGGAGCGCCGCGAGGGTCAATCCCGAATGGCAGGACGTCGTCACCGGTTCGTCCGTGCCCGGTGGTCCCGTGGCGTTCACCGCGGCGGTCGTCGATCCACCCCGTGCCTTCGTCTTACAGCTCGGACTGCCCGGCGGGCGGTTGTGCTTCACCCTTGCCTATGAACTGCGTCCCGATCCGGCCGGCACCCGGCTCGTCACCCGGATGCGCACGAGGCTCGACGTGCCCGGCGGCGCGGCCGTGGAGCGCTGGCTGCTCGGGCCGGGCGACGGGATCATGGTGCGACGACAGTTGCGCAACCTCGCCGAGCGGGCGGCGTCACGCCGGGAGTTGGGCCTTCCGCCGAACGTTCATCACGAGGGCGAAACCGATGCCCCAGGTCAGGAGTCCGGCAGCACCGGTGGTGACGGAGACGAACGATGAATGGATGATGGTGCCGCAGTGGCATCCGATGGGGCACGGCGGAGACGGGCGCGATCCGGCGGCAGTGAGCTCACGTTCTGTTCTCGCGATCACGAGGGCGAGCGCGATGGCACCGAGCAGGGCGCCGACGGCGTATCCGCCGTATCCGTAGCGAACGTGTCCCTCGGTTGCGAGGTTCTTCGGATCGACGGCGAACGTGACGGTGGAGAGTCCGGCGCAGATGGAGCCCACCGCGGTGAGGGCGACGA
>JBAXBB010000181.1:0-4574 GCA_037142235.1 Actinomycetes bacterium | reverse complement strand
CGCCGGGGGGTCGCCAGGCCTTCCAACTCGACGTTCCGACCGAGGTGGGCGGTGTGCACGTCACCAGCCAGAGCGGCGGGCTGGCGGGTGACGTGGTGAAGGTGGGCGCGGCCCGCGGCCTGCGGTTCGCCCACGTGCTGTCGCTGGGCAACGCCGTCGACGTCTCCCCGGCCGAGGTGCTCGAGCTGGCCGTCGCCGATCCGGCGGTGCGGGTGGTGGGTGCGTACCTCGAGGGGAACGGTGGCGACGGCGAGCGGCTGGTCGGCGCCTTGCGTGCGGCCCGTGGGGTCAAGCCCGTGGTGGTCCTGACCGGGGGCCTGAGCGTCCAGGGCTCCCAGGCGGCCGCCTCGCACACCGGAGCCCTGACGGGGGACCGGCGGGTCTGGGGGGCCGTGCGCCGTGCCACCAACGTGGCGGTCGTGGAGCGGCTCGAGGACCTGCTCGGCGCACTGGTGTTCGCCCAGGTCTACGCCGACCACCCGGCGTCGGGCGACCCGGCCACGCTGCTGGTCGGGGTGGGCGGGGGCGCGTCGGTGCTCGGCGCCGACGCCTGTGACCGGGCCGGCCTCGTGCTGGCGCCGGTGGCGGCCCCGGCGGTCGAGCGGCTCCGGGCGCTCGGGTACGGCGCGGGGACCAGCGTCGCCAACCCCATCGAGATCGGCGTGGGTCCGGCCGCCCCGGTGGACGTCGTTCAGGGCGTGCTCGACGCCATCCTGCCCGAACAACCCTTTCCGGACATCATCGTGCACGTGAACGTGCAGTCCTACTACGGCTACGGCACGGCCGGCACCGCTCCACTGTGCGACCTGATCCGTTCGGTCGCGGGCGCCTGGGGCTCCGGGCGATACCCTGCGTCACGCGTGGTGCTCGTCGCCCGCAACCTCGACGTGGCTCCCGGCCCCGACGTCGACGCCGTGCTCGCCACGGCGATCGGGGTCGGACTTCCGGCCTACCGGACGTTCGACGAGGCGGCGGTCGCGGTCGCCGCGGGGAAGGAGTTCGCCCGTGGCCGGGTCTGAAGCGATCACGATCCTGGATCCACGGGTGGTGCCCCCGCGCGACCCCGAGACCCGCACCTGGTCGGTCGAGGGCCCGATCGCGGGCAAGACCGTGGGCCTGCGGCTCGAGACCGCCTGGCGTTCGTACATCGCGGTCGTGGAGGAGTGGGAGCAGTGCTTCCGGGCCGACGGCGCCACGGTGGAGGTCCTCTGGACCGGCGACCGGGTGGGCTCCGAGGGTGAGCGCACCCGCGCCGACCTCGACGAGTGGTCGCGCCTGATCGACATCGGGGTGGTGGGGCTCGGCAACTGAGGGTCGTGCACGTCGTGGAGTGTCCACGACACCGTCCTGGTCGAGGAGCTCGAGAAGCCGGCCGTGCTGGTCATCACCGAGGAGTTCATCACCATCGCCGCTCGCATCGCCGGGTTGAAGGGTCACGCCAGCGTGCGCACCCTGGTCCTGCCGTATCCGCTCGAGACGCGCCCCGACGACGAGTGCCGGGCGATCGCGCGCGAGTTCTACCCCCGCCTGCTCGAGTTGCTGGGGGCCACGACGTGACCGACTTCACGAGCGACCGGCTCGAGGTCCCGGCCGACCCGCGCGCCTTCGACGAGTACGCGCGCCGCGAGGGCTTCAGCGACGGGCTGCCGCTCTACGCGCCCACCGAGGCGGCAGTCGCCGAGCTGGTGGCGGCCACGCCGCTCGCGGCCGACCACGTGCTCGGTGACCTGGCACCGGCGGTCGTGCCGTGCACGGTCGAGAAGGTGGCCGTCAACGCCGCGATGGCCGGCGTCGCCCCCGAGGCGTTCGGATACGTGGTGGCGGTGCTGGAGGCCATCCTGGCTCCGGCGTTCAACTGGTCGGCGCTCGCGGCGACCACGTCGAGCGTCACGGCGATGACGGTGGTCAACGGCCCGCGGCGGGCCGAGTTGGACTTCGACATGGAGGCCGGGTGCATGGGCGGTGCCGCCGGGCACGGTTCCCTGTCGGTCGGCCGGGCGGTGCAGCTGGTGCTGCGCAACGTCGGCGGGCAGAAGGTCGGGGTCACGTCGAAGAGCGTCTTCGGACAGCCCGCCCGCGTCACCGGGCTCTGCCTGGCGGAGTGGGAGGAGGAGTCGCCCTGGCCGTCGCTGGCCGAACAGCGCGGGTTCGCCGCCACCGACGAAGTCGTCACCGTGCACGGCGGGAAGGGCACCTTCCCGTTCGCCGACATCAACAACGACGATGCTCGCGACCTGCTGTACCTCGTCGCCAAGACGCTGGCGTTCCCGCTCGCCAACATGTACCTCGGCGTCACCCCGGGGCACGGTGAGACCGTCGTGTGCTTCAACCCGGTGTGGGCCCAGCGCTTCGGGCAGACCTTCCCCGACCTCGCCGACCTGCAGGCCCACCTCCAGGAGCACGCCTGGCAGCCGGCCGAGCTCTGGCCCGAGGGCAACCGGGCGATCCTCGAGGCCCAGGGTCGCATCGACGACCGGGGTCGGGTGTACCTCTGCGAGCGACCCGACCAGTGGATCCCGGTGGTCTGCGGCGGGCGCGGCAGCCTCCACGGGGTTGCGTGGACGTCGTGGGCCGAGACCAACGCCTGCTCCGCGGTCGTCCGCCGCTCGGCCCCGGGACCGTCGACCGCCTAGGCGGCTCCGGAACCCTCCGGTGTCCGGGTCGCACCGGCCGGGTTCACCACCAGCGGTCGTGGAGCCCGCGGTCCTTGGCGAACTTCTGCGCGGTGATCGTGGTGCCACTCATGGTCGTGGCCTCGTCGTCGGCGGCGCACCAGGCGATGACGGCTGCCGGCACCGACGGGGGTGCGCCCGGGTAGCGGCCCTCGAGCCCAATCGCCCGGGCGTTGACCTCCATGCGCTCGGTGACGATGAACCCGGGCTCGACGTTGAGGATCACGATGCCCCGGTTCGCGTACTCGACCCCGATGATCCCGGCGAGTCGGTGGAAGGCGCCCTTCGACATCGCGTAGGCCGAACCCCAGCCGCCCTCACCGGCGGGGGCCGGGGGGTCGGTGATCGCGACGGCGGAGGTGACGTTCACGATGCGTCCACCGCCCGCGGCGACCATGCGCGGGAGGACGGCCTGGATCAGCGCGACCTGGCTGAGGGCGTTGGCCTGGAGCTTGAGCTCGATCATCTCGAGGGTCGTGTCCTCGAAGCGGGTCATCGAGCCCGGCCCCGTGTGGACGGCATTGTTGACCAGGACGTCGAGTCGACCCCATGCGTCGTACACCCGATCGCCGGCGGCGACGACCGACGCGCGGTCGAGGAGGTCCATCGCGATCGGCAGGGCGCGCCGGCCTTCGGCTTCGATGAGCGACGCCGTGGTGTCGAGGCTGCCCGGGACGCGGCGGCCGGCGTCGTCGGAGTCGTCGAGGCCCTCGCCCTCGTGGACGGTGCGGGCGGTGAACGCGACGTCGAAGCCGGCGCGTGCCAGAGCCACGGCGGTGGCCTTCCCGATGCCGCGACTCGCGCCGGTGACCAGAGCGGTGGGGTTTGTCATCGACTAGAACCTATTCCAGTTTCGGATCGATCGCCTGCTCGGCCCTGGCCGGCCGGAGGTCCCGCACGCCCTCCGAGCAGGGCTTCGTCCTGCAACCCGACCCCAGGAGCTGATGGTGGCCCTCGAGTTCTCGCCGTTCACGGTCGCCGTCCCCGACGCGACCCTCACCGACCTGCACGACCGACTGGCCCGCACCCGCTTCCCCGAGCAGATCGACGGCGCGGCGTGGGACTACGGCACCGAGCTCGGCTACCAGCGCGAGCTCGTCGGGTACTGGCGCGACCACTTCGACTGGCGCGCCCAGGAGGCCCGGATCAACGCCTTCGACCAGTTCACCACCACCATCGACGGTGCCCGCGTGCACTGCATCCACCAGCGCTCGCCCGAGCCCGACGCGCTCCCGCTCGTCGTCACCCATGGCTGGCCGGGCTCGGTGGTGGAGTTCCTCGAGGTGATCGGCCCGCTCACCGACCCGCGGGCCCACGGCGGTGATCCCGGCGACGCCTTCCACGTGGTCGCCCCGTCGATCCCGGGCTACGCGTTCTCCGGCCCGACCCACGATCGCGGGTGGAGTCCGAACCGGATCGCGCGCGCCTGGGCCACCTTGATGGACGGTCTCGGTTACGACCGCTACGGCGCCCAGGGCGGCGACTGGGGCGCCATCATCACGACCCAGCTCGGCTTGGTCGACCCGGCCCACCTCGCCGGGATCCACCTCAACATGGTCGTGGCGGGACCCCCACCCGAAGGTCCGGGTGAGCTCACGCCCACCGAGGCGCAGGGACTGGCCGACATGGCCTCCTACTTCGAGACCGACAGCGGCTACCTGCAGATCCAGTCGACCAAACCCCAGACGATCGGCTACTCCCTCGACGACTCGCCCGCCGGTCTGGCGGCCTGGATCGTGGAGAAGTTCCGATCGTGGTCCGACTGTGGAGGCGACGTGGAGTCCGTGTTCTCCCGCGACCACCTGCTCGCCAACATCATGTGCTACTGGGTCACCGGGACCGCGCACTCCTCGGCCCGGCTCTACTACGAGAACCGGGTGGGCGGGGGCTTCGCTGCCGAAG
>JBAXBB010000180.1:0-4674 GCA_037142235.1 Actinomycetes bacterium | reverse complement strand
CCGGTTTCATCGTCATAAACGATGTCCACCAAATGGGACCTACGGCATTTGGTGGGCGATGAGGGACTCGAACCCCCGACCTCCGCCGTGTGAAGGCGGCGCTCTAACCGTCTGAGCCAATCGCCCCGGGAGGAGCCAGGTTACCCGTCCGACCGGCGCCGCGACGGGCTGTCGGGGCCCCGTTCGGGCGGCCCCGGAGCGAAAATCCTCCGACAGCACCGCCCGGGGGCCCCAGACGTGCGACAATGGGTGGTCAGATCAGCCTAGGGGTCCCGGCACGCCGGAACGGGCAGATCCACCAGTGGCGCCGGTCGTCGGGGTCCGAGATTGCGAGGTAGGTGACGCCGTGGCGAGGAAGGGACGCGCTCGTCGCTTTCGAGAAGCGCGCGAACTGAAGCAGGGCTTTGACGACGGACTCTTCGCCGAGGGCGAGAAGTCCCTGGCCGACGTCAGCGACGACGACGACAGCTGGGACGACGACGAGGTCGAAGACGTCGACGACCGCTGGGACGACGAGGACCCGCTCCTCATGGACGAGGGTGGGCGCCAGGTTTCCTGAGCGAACCGGAGCGATCCGCGACCGTTGGGAAAGCCAGGAGGAGCGCCGGGCAGCATGCGCGACCGAGCGCTAGCAGTCGCGTGGATCGACCCGGTCCGGATCGAGGGAGAACCGCGTGATCGCGTCGGCGACCAGTGACGGGTCCAGGGCGCCGTCGGCGGCCAGCGCATCGAGGACCGCGACCGCGATGTTCGGGGCGTCGACCTCGAAGTGCTCCCGCAGCGCCGTACGGGTGTCGGAGAGCCCGTACCCGTCGGTGCCCAACGGCACGAAGCGGGCAGGGACGAACCGGCCGATCTGGTCGGGAACGGCCTTGAGGTAGTCGCTCACCGCCACCACCGGACCGCGGCCCGCCGCGAGCCGCTCGGCCACGAACGGCACCCTCCGCTCCTCGGTCGGGTGCAGACGGTTCCACCGCTCCACCGCCAGCGCGTCCTCCCGGAGGGCCTTCCAACTCGTGGCGCTCCAGACCTCGGCAGCAACCCCGAAATCGGCGGCGAGTATGTCGCGGGCGGCCAGCGCCGCCGCCATCGCCGATCCGCTGGCGAGGATCCTCGCCCCCACCGGAGCCTCGCCCGGCGCGTCCCGGAACCGGTAGAGACCACGGACGATGTCGGCCTCCACCCCGTCGGGCATGGCCGGCATCGACAGGTTCTCGTTGTACACGGTGAGGTAGTAGAAGCAGTCCTCGGGATGCTCGCCGTACATCCGCTCGATGCCGTCGCGCACGATGACCGCCAGCTCGTAGGCGAAGGCCGGGTCGTACACGTGGCAGTTCGGCACGACCGAGGCCAGGAGCGGACTGTGGCCGTCGCAGTGCTGGAGCCCCTCGCCCTGGAGGGTGGTGCGGCCCGCCGTCGCCCCCACGATGAAGCCGCGCCCACGCTGGTCTCCGAACGCCCAGATCAGGTCCCCCACCCGCTGGAAGCCGAACATCGAATAGAGCACGAAGAACGGGATCATCGGCTGGCCCCAGGTGGCATAAGCCGTGCCCGCCGCGGTCATCGAGGCCATCGCGCCCGCCTCGGTGATCCCCTCCATCAGGAGCTTCCCGGTGCGCGACTCCTTGTACGCGAGCAGCAGGGCGGCGTCAACCGGCTCGTAGGCCTGCCCGAACGGCGAGTAGATCTGGACCTCGCGGAACAGCGCGTCGAGTCCGAACGTGCGGGCCTCGTCGGGGATGATCGGGACGATCCGGTGCCCGACCCCGGGATCGCGCAGCAGGTTGCGCATCATCCGGGCGAACGCGGTGGTGGTGCTCGCCGTCATCGCGTCGGACGATCCCGCGAACATGTCGGCGAACACGTCGCGTGACGGCATGGTCACCGGCACCGGGCGGTCCAACCGCTTGGGCAGGTCCCCGCCGAGTCGACGACGGCACGCCAAGAGGTACTCCTGCTCCGGCGAGTCGAGTCCGGGGTGGTAGAGGGGCGCCACGCCGTCGGCGAGGTCGGCGTCGGGGATCGGCAGTCCGAGCCGGTCGCGCAGCGTCATGAGTTCGTCGGCGCCCATCTTCTTGATCTGGTGCGCGGCGTTGCGGGCTTCGATCGACGAGCCCAGCGTCCAACCCTTCACGGTCTTGACCAGGATCGCGGTGGGCGAGCCGCGGTGCTCGACCGCGGCCCGGTAGGCCGCGTAGACCTTCCGGTAGTCGTGCCCGCCCCGGGGCAGCCGCTCGAGTTCCAGGTCGGTCTTGTCGGCGACGAGGGCTTGGAGGCGGGGGTCGGGGCCGAAGAAATGCTCGCGGATGTAGGCGCCGGACTCGACGGAGTACTTCTGGAACTCGCCGTCGACCGTGGCGTTCATCTGGTGGACCAGGACGCCGTCGACGTCGCGGGCCAAGAGATCGTCCCAACCGGCTCCCCAGATCACCTTGATGACGTTCCACCCCGCGCCCCGAAAGCGCGCTTCGAGCTCCTGGATGACCTTGCCGTTGCCCCGCACCGGGCCGTCGAGGCGTTGGAGGTTGCAGTTGACCACGAAGGTCAGGTTGTCGAGTCGCTCCCGCGCCGCGATCGACAAGCCGGCCGACGCCTCGGGCTCGTCCATCTCGCCGTCGCCCACGAACGACCAGACGCGCGCCGCGCTGGTGTCGGCGATCTCGTGGTCGAGGAGGTACCGGTTGAACCGGGCTTGGTACACGGCGTTGAGGGGACCGAGCCCCATCGACACCGTCGGGAACTCCCAGAACCCGGACAGGCGACGCGGGTGTGGATAGCTCGGGAGGCCCCGCCCCCCGACCTCACGGCGGAAGTGGTCGAGCTGCTCCTCGGTGAGGCGGCCCTCCAGGAACGCCCGGGCGTAGATCCCCGGTGCGGCGTGCCCCTGGGTGAAGATCTGGTCGCCCCAGCCCCCGTCGCTCTTGCCCCGCCAGAAGTGGTTGAAGCCGACGTCGTAGAGCGCGGCGGCGGAGGCGAAGGTGGCGAGGTGCCCACCGAGGCCCTCGAACCGGTCGTTGGCCCGGTCGACCATGGCCACGGCGTTCCAGCGGATCGCGGCGCGGATCCGGCGCTCCAACGCCTCGTCACCCGGGAACCACGGTTCCGACTCGGCCGGGATCGAGTTGATGTAGTCGGTCGTGACCGGCGCCGCGAACCCCACACCCTGGGCCTGGGCGCGCTCCATGAGCCGGGCCAGCAGGTAATGGGCCCGGCTGATCCCCCGGCGCCCCACGACGGCGTCGAGCGAGTCGAGCCACTCCTCGGTCTCGATCGGATCGATGTCGGGCAGCTGGTGGACGGAACCGTCGAAGACCACGGACTCCTCTGGAGGACGCTGATGATCGGGACCCGGGGGTGGGTCCGGGGCGAGCCTACGGGTGCGGGGCGCGTCCGGTCAGGCGTCCCAGGCGACGGTCAGCCCCTCGCAGCGCCGCAGGACCGCATTGACCGGATCGGTGGCCTCCACCAGGCGGAGCCCGGGGAGCCGGGAAAGCACCACCGCCGCCGCCGCGAGCATCTGCTGGCGGGCGAAGTGGGAACCGGGACAGAACTTGGAGCCGAACCCGAACGTCAGGATCTCGCTCTCGGCGCGGTCGGGATCGAAGCGATCCGGATCGACGAACACCTCCGGATCCCGGTTGGCGGACGCGATCGCGCAGAGCACCACTCCCATCTCCGGGATCGCGACGCCGTCGATCTCCCCGCCGTGGAGTGCGACCCGCGGGAGCACCGAGACCGGCGGCTCCAGGCGCAACGACTCGTGGACGATCCGCGGCAGCAGGTCGGGCTCGTCGAGGGCGCGGTCGAGCAAGCCGGGTTCGGTCATCAGCCGGTGCAGGAGCGTGCTCAGCCCGTCGGAGGTCGTGGCCGCGCCGACGGTGTAGATGAGACGGATGTGCGACACGATCTGCTCGTCGGTGAAGCGCAGCCCCCGGTCGTCGCCCGTGATGAGCCCCGAGACGACATCGTCGGTGGGCTCGGCACGCCGGGCCTCGAGGGTCGGCCGCAGGAACGCCGTGACGTCGTCGGCCGCCTGTACCGCGGCCTCGGGGTTGGCCGGGTAGTCGAGCATGGCCAGGGCCCAGGCGCGCTGACGCTCCTCCGAGCCCCGCGGCAGCCCGAGCTTCCGGCTGATCGACCAGAACGGCAGCACCTGGGCGAACCCCGAGGCCAGGTCTCCGGAGCCGAGCGGGGCGATCCGGTCGAGGACCTCCTCGGCCAGCGGGGTCATCTCGGCGTCGACGAACCGGGCCACCGCCCGCGACCGGAACGCCGGCGTGGCGAGACGCCGGACGTCATCGTGCTCGGTGCCGTCGAGGTCGATGAAGGTGCTGCCGATGTGCGGACGGGTGCTGAACTGGTAGCCCACGCCACCCGGGAACCGCTCCTGGTCGTTGAAGTAGGCCCGGAGTGTGTCGTACCGCGTGATCAGGTGGGCCGGCATCCCGGCGAAGCGCACCGGAACCACCGACCCGACGTCCCGAGCCCGGCGCAGGACCTCGTGCAACGAACCGCCGGAGAAGTCACCGGTCGCGAAGTCGATCGCGGCGAGTTCCGTGGTCATCGTCACCCCGATCGACTGCGGCGCAATGGTGGGCGATAGAGGATTTGAACCTCTGGCCCCTTCCGTGTCAAGGAAGTGCTCTACCCCTGAGCTAATCGCCCGTCAGGAGC
>JBAXBB010000179.1:0-4740 GCA_037142235.1 Actinomycetes bacterium | reverse complement strand
CTACCTCGTGCTCGGCGACGATCCCCACCTCGTGGCCCACGAGTGCACGGCGTGCGGAGCCCGGTTCTTCGACCGGCGCAACGCCTGCGCCAACTGCACCCGGAACGAGTTCGCCACCGCCGTCATCCCCACCGAGGGGGTGTTGCGCACCTTCACCATCGTGACGTTCGCCGCCCCGGGGATCCCGGTGCCCTACGTGGCCGGGGTCGTCGACTGCGGTGGCACGAGCGTGCGGGGGAACATCGTCAACTGCGACCCCACGCCCGAAGCCGTCACGCTCGGGATGAAGGTCCGGCTCGTCACGGTGCCGGTCGGCGCCGACGAGGCCGGCACCGAGGCCATCGGCTTCGGCTTCGAGCCCGCGTAGGACCCGCCCGCGACCTGCGCTCGCGCCGGTCCGTCCCGACCTCTCCATCCAGCTCGACCCCGCCCTTCGACCCCGTACCGACGCCCCAGGAGGACCCCCAGTGAGCGACGACGTCTGGATTCTCGGCATCAACATGACGAAGTTCGGGAAGCACCCCGACAAGGACTCGGTCGACCTGGCGGCCGAGGCCGCGACGGCCGCCCTGGCCGACGCCGGCACCGACATCTCCAAGATGGGGATCCTGGCGGCGGGCAACCTGCTCGGCGGCAGCCACATCGGTCAGATGCTCCAGAAGCAGATCGGCCAGACCGGCATCCCCGTCTACAACGTCGCGAACGCCTGCGCCACCGGCGCGACGGCGCTGCGCACGGCGATCATGGCGGTCAAGGCCGGTGAGGCCGACTACGGCCTGGCGGTCGGCGTGGAGAAGCTGGCCGGCGCCGGCCTGCTCGCGGGCGGCTCGCGCGGCTCGGACTCCAAGACGTGGGAGCCGTCGGGCCGCTTCGGCTCGGTCGCCCCGATCGACGGGCGCATCGGCACCGAGATCATGCCGGGCGTGTTCGCCCAGGTGGGCATGGAGTACCTGTACCAGATCGACTACTCCGGCACGCCGTTCGAGCTGTTCGCCAAGATCAGCGAGAAGAACCACGCGCACTCCACGCTCAACCCGCTCGCGGCGTACACGAAGAAGATGACGCTCGAGGAGATCATGAACGACGTCATGATCGCTTTCCCGAACACCCGTCCGATGTGCTCGGCCAACTGCGACGGCGCGGCGGCGGCGGTGGTGGTGAGCGGTTCGGTCCTCAAGACGCTCTCGATCGAGCAGCAGAAGCGGGCCGTGAAGGTGGCGGCCTCGGTGCTCACCACCGACCCGTGGGAGGAGGCGTGCCAGATCCTCCCCAACGTCAACACGCTCACCCGCAACGCCGCGCAGCAGGCCTACGAGCAGGCGGGCGTGGGCCCGGCCGATCTCGACCTCGTCGAGCTCCACGACTGCTTCGCCACTGCCGAGCTCGTCCACTACGACAACCTGATGCTCTGCGAGCCGGGCGGTGCGGCGGACTTCTTCGAGTCGGGCGCCACCTGGCGTGACGGCTCCACCCCGGTCAACGTCTCGGGCGGTCTGGAGTCGAAGGGTCACCCGATCGCGGCCACCGGCATCGCCAACGTGTGGGAGGTCTGCCACCACCTGCGCGGCGAGGCGGGCGACCGCCAGATCGAGGGGGCGAAGGTCGGACTGGCCCACGTGATCGGGCTCGGGTCGGCGTGTGGCGTGCACATCCTCGAGAAGGCCGCCTGAGCGGATCCCCGCGGGGCCGGTGCGAGCGGGGAGACTCGAACTCCCACGGACCGGGGTCCACCAGGACCTAAACCTGGCGTGTCTGCCAATTCCACCACGCTCGCGAGGCCGCCATCCTCGCAGGTCGGGCGCGGGCCCGGGGAGTGACCACGATGGACGACGAGGAGATGACCGCCCGTTGGTCGGGCTGGAAGGCACCGACGCTCGACGACGTCCTGGTGACCCTCGACCTGCGTCCGGCGGGTGACGCGTTCCGGGCCGAGAGCCTGCGGATGGGCCACGGTCGGATGTACGGCGGGCAGGTGCTGGCCCAGGTGGTGGTGGCGGCCGCCCGGGCGGTCCCGGCCAAGGTCGTGAAGTCGGTGCACGTCCAGTTCGCCCGCAACGGGGTGGCGGCCGAACCGGCCACGGTCCGCGCCGAGGTCGTCCACGACGGCGGCACCTTCGCCACGGTGATGGTGCGGGTCGAGCAGGACGACCGCGTGCTGGCGGCGGGCACCGTGTTGCTGCACCAGTCCGACGACGGTCCTGAGCAGCAGCACGCCACGCTCGTGCACCCCGACCCGGACGCAGCGGAGCCCCGGGCGCTGAGCATGATCCCGTGGGAGACGCGCGTCGTGGGTGGCGTCGACCTGATGGACCGTGACGTCGGGCCGGCCGAGTTCGCGTTCTGGACCCGGGCCGACCTCGGCGACGTCGCACCCGCGGTGCACCAGGCGCTGGTGGCGTGGGCCTCGGACCTCACGGTGATCGGCACCGCGATGCGGGCACTGCCCGACACCTCGCAACTCGACTCCCACCGAACGCTGCAGACGGCCACCACGGCCCACACGGTGTGGTTCCACCACCCGTGCACGCTCGCCGACTGGGTGTGCTTCCAGCAGAGTGCCACCGTCACGGCTGGCGGCCGCTCGTTCGGGTGGGGGCAGGTGTTCTCCCGCGACGGCGTCCTGGTGGCCAGCTACGCCCAGGACGCCATGGTTCGGACCCTCAAGGGCGATCCGCGGGGTCCGGCGGCGACGACCGCCTGACGCCAGCCACTGCGGCGGCGATCTCGGCCCGCAGCGCCGCCACGTCGGGTGCTGCGCCGACGTCGATGACCGCCACCGGTGGGGTGCCTGACCGAGTGAGCGTCGTGATCGCCGAGCGGACCCGCCGCCGCGCGAACCGGGGGCCGACGGTGACGACGACGACGTCGGCCGGCGGTGGCTCGGTCTCGTCGGTGGCGACCGTGAGGGGGAGCAGCGGGCCGAGGTGCGCGCCGTCGGGGACGACGAGCAGCGCGGTCGGTCGGCCCCGCACCGGGCCGAGGCCCACGACGTGACGGGCGACGGAGCGGAAGGGATCGTCGGCCTCGAGGGCGAGGGCGTCGAGGGTCCGCCGGTCGATCTTGTCGCGGGACGTGTGGGGGAGCGCGTCGTAGGTCAGGACCCGGCGGGGGTGCATGGCGGTGGGGATGCGGTCGGCGAGTCCGTGGCGCACGTCGGCGGTGGTCACGGTCCGGTCGGTGGCGAGGTGGGCGACGAGGCGGTTCCCGTGGCGCGCGTCTGGGACCGCGCTGACGACCGCCGCGGTGACCCAGGGAAGGAAGCCGAGGGCGGTCTCCACCTCGAGGAGGTCGACGCCCTGCCCGAGGATCTTGACCCGCTGGGTGCTACGCCCGACGACGTGGAGGAGCCCGTCGGCGTCGATGAAGCCCAGGTCGCCGGTCCGGATGCCGGTCATCCCGTCGAGCGCCACGCGTCGCGCCGCGGTGCCGTCGGGATCGCAGAGGTACTCGGTGGTGACGCGTGGCCCGTACCCGCAGATCTCGCCGGTCTCACCGGCGGGGACCGGATCGCCGGACGCGTCGAGCACCGCGATGGCGGCACCGTCGAGGAAGGGGCGTCCGACGGAGACCGGGCCGTCGGGAACGGGTTCGTCGGGGCCGAGGACCGAGACGGTCAGGCTCCCGCACTCCTGGGTGCCGTAGCCGTTGTTGACGGTCACCCCCGGACAGGCCAGCCGCAGCCGCTCGACCACCGCGGGGAGCAGGGGCTCGCCGCCAGCGCCGAGGTGGGTGATGTCGGGCAGGGGCCCCCCACCGTTGAGGACGCGGCCGGCGAGAGCGTCGAGGAAGGTGGGAGGAGCGGCGAAGTACGTGACCCGCCGGCGACGGAGGACCTCGACGAGCCGGGCGACACCGAGGGCGGTCGGGTCGACGAACACGAGGGCCGCCCCGCGGTCGAAGGCGGCCAGGGCGCCGGTGATCGCCCCGAGGAAGGAGATCGGATACGTGAAGGCGAGCCGGCCGGTGGACGTGAGGGCCTGCATCCCGTCCGCGGTGAGCATGCCGACCGTTCGGACGATGCCTTTGGGGACCCCGGTCGAACCGGAGGTGAAGATCACCAGGGCGGGATCGTCGGGAGCCCGATCCGGCGTCCGGGGGGAACCCGCTGCGGGGAGGTCGGCGAGCCGCACCCAGTCGGAGTCGTCGGGCGGCGTTCCGGTGCAGAGGGCCAGTGCGGGCCTGGTGAGGGCGAGGGCTCGCTGGGCCCGGGTCGGCGGGTCGCGTGGGTCGATCGGCACCGCCACCCGGCCGGCCGCCAGGATCCCGCAGAGCCCGATCAAGGTGGGGGCGTCGTTCACGGCGAGGAGCGCCACGGCGTCACCCGGGGCGGTGGCTCCGGCGATCCGGGCGATCGCGGCCTCGAGGTCGTGGGCCAGGTCGGCGTAGGTCCAGGTGCGCTCGCCCTCGACGATCGCGAGCCGACCGTCGTCGATCCAGCGGGCGGGATCGAGGATCTCGACGACCGTGGCGGTGCTCCGGACGTCGGGTCCGTCGATCACGGGTGATCGGGAGGTCGGGAATCGGGCCGTGGTCGATCGTCGCCGAGGAGCGCATCGGCGATGCGCTGTCGGAGGGCGGCCGGATCGGGGCGTTGGTCGAGGTCGATGACGGTCGGGGGTTGGGTCCCGACGGTGCGGAGGTGGGAGAGGGCGGCGCGGCGTCTGCGGTCGCGGCCGAGCCGGTTGCCGGTGCGCTGGGGTAGGAGGTTGGCGGGTGCGGGCCCGTCGGGGGGGTCGAGGG
>JBAXBB010000178.1:0-4774 GCA_037142235.1 Actinomycetes bacterium | reverse complement strand
CGCCGAGGGCCACCCGGTCGCCCGGTCGGACCGGCGCCCCGAGCGCGGCGCAGCCCCCGTGGCGGCGGATAGGGTTCCGGGATGCCGATCGCCATCACCGACGACCACCGCGCCCTCGCCGAGACGGTGCGGGACTTCCTCGCCCAGAATTCCTCGCTGGGTGCCGCCCGAGCCCTGCTCGACGGGGGGCCCGAGGGCGACCCGCCGTTCTGGGCGGCCGCAACCGGGCTGGGCTGGCTCGGGCTGCACGTGCCCGAGGAGTTCGGCGGCTCGGGGTACTCGATGGAAGAGGCCGTGATCGTCGCGGAGGAGCTCGGGGCCGCCTTGGCGCCGGGAGCCTTCGTCCCCACCATGGTCGCGAGCGCGGCGGTGGCCGCGTCCGGCACCGACGACCAGAAGCGGGCCTGGCTGCCCGGCCTCGCCGCCGGCTCCCTGCGCGCCGCCATCTCGGTGGGCGCCACCGTCACCGTGACCGGTGCCACGGCGAGCGGTTCGGCCGGCACGGCGCTGTGTGCCGCCATCGCCGACGTGCTGCTCGTCGAGTCGGGCGACGACCTTGCGGTGGTCGACCTCCACGGCGTCGGGGTCGCCGTGACGGTCCCGAGGAACCTCGACCCCACCCGTACCTCCGCGCACGTCACGCTCACCGACGCGCCCGTGCAGGTCGCCGTCGGCGGAGCGGCCGCGCTGCGCGACGCCTCGCGCACCCTGCTCGCCGCCGAGGCCACCGGCATCGCCCGGTTCTGCACCACCCAGGCGGCCGAGTACGCCAAGGTCCGGATCCAGTTCGGTCGCCCGATCGCCACGTACCAGGCGGTCAAGCACCACTGCGCCAACATGGCCGTCGCCACCGAGCTCGCCACCGCCGCCGTCTGGGACGCTGCCCGGGCCGCGGCCACCGGTGGCGACCAGTACGCGTTCACCGCCGCGATGGCGGCCACGCTCGCGGCCGAGGCCGCCGACCTGTGCGCCAACCTCGACATCCAGGTGCACGGCGGCATCGGCTTCACCTGGGAGCACGACGCCCACCTCTACCTCCGCCGGGCCACCACCCTCGGCGCGTTCCTCCACGCGGAGCGGGCGGCCCGTGAGGTCACCGACCTCACCCGGGCCGGCGTGCGCCGGGAGCGCACGGTCGCGCTGCCGCCCGAGGCCGAGGCGTACCGGGCCGAGATCCGGGCCTTCGCCGAGCGCGTGCGCAGCCTCGACCCCGCCGCCCGCCGCGACCTGATGGTCGACGAGGGCTACGCGATGCCGCACTGGCCCGCTCCCTACGGGCGCAACGCCGGAGCGATCGAGCAGCTCGTCATCGAGCAGGAGTTCCAGGCGGCCGGCATCGCCCGCCCCGACTACGGCATCACCGGGTGGGTCATCCTCACCCTCATCCAGCACGCCACCGAGGACCAGGTCGCCCGCTGGGTCGACGACGCCCTGCGCGAGCGGCTGATCTGGTGTCAGCTGTTCAGTGAGCCCGATGCCGGCTCCGACGCGGCCGGCATCAAGACCCGCGGCGTGCGCGTCGACGGCGGCTGGCTGGTGAACGGCCAGAAGGTCTGGACCAGCGGCGCCCACGAGGCGCGCTGGGGCTTCGCCACCATCCGCACCGACCCCGACGTGCCCAAGCACCAGGGGATCACCACCATGGTCATCGACATGGAGGGCCCCGGCGTCGAGGTCCGGCCGCTCAAGATGCCCAGCGGTGGCAAGGAGTTCAACGAGGTCTTCTTCAACGACGTCTTCGTGTCCGACGACGACGTGGTCGGCCCCATCGACGGCGGCTGGACGGTGGCGCGCGCCACGCTGGGCAACGAGAGCGTGAGCATCGGCGCGGGTTCGGGCGGCCGGTCGATGCCGGGTGAGATGATGATCCCGCCCCACGACGCGCACCCCGAGCGCCTGTCCGGCGGTGCCGGTCGGATCGGTCGTTACATCGCGACCCACCAGGCGATGGGGATGATGAACCTCCGGTCCGCCAACCGGGCAGTGATCGGCGGGGGTCCGGGCCCGGAGGGCAACGTCGCCAAGTTGGTGATCTCCGAGATCAGCCACGAGGCGGCGGCGATCATGGCGGAGCTGTCCGGTCCGGAGTCGGCGTTCCTGGAGGGTGACGGTCAGATCTCCGGGTCCATGGTGCTCATGCACCGGGCGTTGTCGATCGCCGGCGGCACGTCCGAGATCAAGCGGAACCAGATCGGGGAGCAGATCCTCGGCCTGCCCCGTGACCCGCTGATCAGCAAGTAACGCGCACCTTCCGGGCGCATCCGGCCCGCGCGCCTCCCCGGCGCACCGGTCGAGGTGCCGATCAGAGGGCGGCGGCGGCGGCCCAGGCGGTGTGGAACGCGCCCTCCAGGTAGCCGACCTCGGCGGCGTCGCCGATCACCCGCACGTCGAGGCCGGCCGCGCGCAGCGGCTCGGCGAGCTCGCCTCCGCTCGTGGCCCGGGCGACGACGACGTCGGTGGCCGGGACCGCGAGCGTCGTGCCCTCGGCGTCGCGGACGACCACCTCGTGGGGGCGGATCTCCACCACCGTGGTGGTGCGCAGGATCGTCACACCGTGGCGGCGAGCGTTGCCGACCGCGGTCCAGCGCCGGGGCATCGCCATCGGCAGGCCCACGTTGGCCCCCGCTTCCACGAGGGTGACCGACCGGCCGCGCTCGGCCAGGAACTCGGCGAGCTCGAGCCCCACCAGCGAACCGCCGATCACGACCACGTTGCGGCCGAGCGGCATCCAGCGCTTCGACCACGTCCGCACCCGGTCGGCGTCGCCGGTCAGGCCCAGCGCGCGACCAGCCGTCAGGGTGAGACGCGTCACGAGGCCCACGTCGACCGGTCCGTCGCCGGTGAGCATGGCCTTGAGGTCATCGCCGCTGCGCACGTGGGGGAGCCCGGCGCCCGGCACGTCGGGGCGCGGCCGGTGCGCACCTGTCGCGAGCAGGACCACATCGGGGGCCAGGGCGACCACGTCGGCGACGGACGCCTCGGTCCCGAGGCGCACCGTCACGGTGGAGCGCCGGATCTCGTGTTCGAGCCACCGCACGATCTGGCCGTTGGCGGGGGTCGTGACCGCGGAGAACCGCGCGGTGCCGCCGAGTCGATTGCTGCGCTCGAGCACCGTGACCCGGTGCCCGGCGAGTGCCGCTCGGCGCGCGGCCTCGAGCCCGGCGGGTCCGGCGCCCACCACGACCACGTGCCGGGGCGAGGCGGTCGGCGCCACCGGGGCCGCGGCTTCGTCGCCGAGGGCGGGGTTCACCGCGCAGCGGGGCGTGGCGTCGAAGAAGTTCTGCTCGACGCACACGTAGCAGTTGATGCACGGCCGCACGGCCTCGCGGTCGCCGGTGGTGATCTTGCGCGCCAGGTCGGGATCGGCGAGCTGCTGGCGGCCCAACGCCACGAAGTCGCACTCGCCGGCCGCCAGCATCTCCTCGGCGAGCTCCGGGAGGATCCGCCCGACGGCGATCACCGGCACCGACACGGCGGCCTTCACGGCACGGGTGTACTCGCGGTACTGGCCCACGCCGCCGGGGAGCGGGCCGTCGGTGAAGTCGGCGAAGGCGTTGTGGGCGCACGCCGACACGTGGATCGCATCGGCGCCCGCTGCCTCGATGAGGGCTGCGGCCCGGGCCGCCTCGGGGGCGGTGATCCCACCCTCGGGTCCGTACTCGTGCCCGTTGATCCGCACGATCACGGGATACCCCGGACCGACGCGCTGGCGGATCGCCTGCACGACTGCACAGGTCAGGCGCGCCCGGCGCTCGACGCTGCCACCCCAGTCGTCGGTGCGGTGGTTGTAACCGGGCGAGAGGAACGTGGAGAGGAGATAGCCGTGCGCAGCATGGACCTCGACCGCGTCGATCCCGGCGGACCGGGCGCGTGCCGCGGCGTCGGCGAAGGCGTCGATCACCCGGGCCAGGTCTTCGTCGGTGGCTTCCCGGTAGGTCGGGGCCTTGCCGCCGGTGGCGGCGGAGAGGCGTACGAGCTCGTCGAGGGTGTTGTCCTGGAGCGCGGACTGGTCGAGGTCGTACCGCACGACGGACGGCACCAGCAACGGCCGGCCGTCGGCGGTGTCGACCCCGGCGGTCTTGCCGTGGTGGCACAGTTGGGCGCACACGCGCCCACCGGCGGCGTGGATGGCGTCGGCGAGCCGTCGGAGGCCGGGGAGGAACTCGTCGGCGGAGAACGCGGGTTGGTGGCGCGACGTCGCGCCGACGGGCCACGCGACCGCGCCGGTTCCGAGGATCACCAGGCCGGTGCCGCCCGCGGCGCGGGCCACGTAGTGGTCGATCTCGGGGTCGGTGACGTGGCCTTCGTCGGAGAGGTTCATGTCCATGGCGGGCATGACGATCCGGTTCGCCACCTCGAGGTCTCCGAGGTGGCCCGGGGCGCTGAGGTGGGGGAAGTGGCTCATCGGGACGCGACGCTAACCCGGCCCGGCCTCGCGGCGAAACCGGAGCGCAACCGTTCGGGAACCCCGGAAGGCTTTGCTGGACTTCTCAGCGGTCCACCTGGACCCGGGAGAAAGACAGACACCATGGGAATCAAGCGCACAGTGCTCCTGCTCATTGCGGTGCTGGCACTGTCGGCGGGCGCCTACGGCTTCGCCGACTCACTCACGGTCGGCACGGACACGCTCTCCGCCGGCCAGCAGGTGACCTCGTCGTGCCAGGCGGACGCGATGACCGTCACCTATCCGATCGGCACGTTGACCTACGACTCGACGGCCACGCTGTCGGGGTTCAAGGTCACGAGTGTGAGCGTCAGCGGGGTGCTCGCCGGT
>JBAXBB010000177.1:0-4781 GCA_037142235.1 Actinomycetes bacterium | reverse complement strand
GCCGGGGTGCGGCGGCCCCGTCCCGGCACCACCCCGGACAACCTCTTCTTCTTCGAGGGCGCCAAGGAGCACCAGCTGCTGATCCAGCGCTGCACCACCTGCATCACGCTGCGCCATCCACCCCAGGCTCGGTGCGACCGTTGCGGTTCCTACGACTGGAACGCCCTGCGCGCCAGTGGCCGGGGCACCGTCTACTCGTTCGTCGTCGTCCACCACCCGCAGGTGCCGGCCTTCGACTACCCGCTGCCGGTCGGGCTGATCGAACTCGACGAGGGCACGCGCCTCGTGGCCCAGATCGTGGACTGCCCACCCGAATCCATCACGGTGGGCATGCCGGTCGAAGTCACGTGGATCGACGACGGCGACGACCTCTCGGTCCCCGCCTTCCGCCCGGTGACCGCGCCGTGAACTTCCGCCTGACCGAAGAGCAGGAGGCGGTGCGCGACCTCGCCGCCCAGATCTTCACCGGTTCCGTCGACGTCGAGCGGGTCACCGCGGTGGAGGCCTCCGAGGACCGCATCGACCGGGGCCTCTGGGGCTCCCTCGCCGAAGCGAACCTGCTCGGCATCTCCCTGCCCGAGGACGTGGGGGGCAGCGGCCTCGGGATCACCGAGGCCTGTCTCGTGCTCGAGGCGCAGGGGCAGGTCGTGGCCCCCGTGCCCTACTGGGCGACGGTCCTGTGTGCCGCGCTGCCGATGGCGGCGTTCGGCACCCCCGCCCAGCAGGCCGCCTGGCTCACGGGGGTCGTGGACGGCCGGACCGTCTTGACCGCGGCGCTGGCCGAGGCGGGCCTCAACGACCCGCTGCGTCCGCAGGTGCGCGCGGTCCCCGACGGCGCCGGGTGGCGCCTCGACGGGTTCAAGCCGGCGGTGCCGGCGGCCCACGTGGCGGCGGCGGCGCTGGTGCCGGCGCTCACGCCCGACGGGGTGGAGGTGTTCGTCGTTGACCTCGGCGCTCCCGGGGTCGGGCTGGAACGGACCCTCACCACCAACCGCGAGATCCATCCGCACCTCACCCTCGCCGGGGTGCCGGCCGAGCGCCTCGGCGACGGCTCGGTCCCGGGTGAGCGCATCCTCCAGGGACTGGTCGACCGGGCGCTGCTGGGCCTGTCGGCGCTGCAACTCGGGGTGTGCGAGGCGGCGATCGCCCGGGCGGCCGCTTACACCTCGCAGCGCATCCAGTTCTCCAAGCCCCTCTCGGCGTTCCAGGGCACCCAGATCCGGGCCGCCAACACCTACATCGGCACCGAGGCCATCCGGGTGACCCTGTTGCAGGCGGCCTGGAAGCTCGACACCGGGCGAGAGGCCTCCGGCGACGTCCTGGTCGCCAAGTGGTGGGCGGCCGACGCGGGGCAGCGGGTCGTGCACGACGTGCAGCACCTGCACGGCGGGATGGGTGCCGACATCGAGTACCCGGTGCACCGGTACTTCTTGTGGGGCAAGCAGATCGAGGACATGCTCGGGGGCTCGAGCGCCACGCTCCAGCGACTCGGGCGACGACTGGCGGAGGCACGCGCGTGAGCACTCGCACCACCTTGCGGTACGACGACGTCGAGGTCGGCGACCAGTTGCCGCCGCTCGACCTCCCCGTGACGCGCACGTTGATCGTCTCCACGGCGATCGCCACGCGTGACTACCAGGACGTCCACCACGACCCGAGCCTGGCGCTCGAGCGTGGCTCGCCCGACATCTTCATGAACATCCTCACCACCAACGGCCTGGTGGCTCGCTACATCACCGACTGGTCCGGGCCCGAGACGTTCGTCCGGGCGATCCGGATCCGTCTCGGTGCACCGAACTACCCCGGTGACACCATGCGGATGATGGGCACGGTGAGCGAGAAGGCCGACGGTGTCGTCACGGTCACCGTCAAGGGCTCCAACCGGCTGGGCGACCACGTGACCGGCACGGTCGACCTCGCGCTCCCGGCACAGCCTTCCGACGTGCCCGGTGGCGGCCGGGCGACGAAGTCGGGCAAGGCGACGAAGGCCGGCAAGGCGAAGAAGGCCGGCAAGGCGAAGAAGGCAGGCAAGGCGAAGAAGAAGGGGCGCGACCAGTGAGCGAGCAGCACCGTCTCCTCGATGCCGCCGCGATCGTCGGGATCGGCGCGACCGAGTTCTCCAAGAACTCCGGTCGGTCCGAGATGCGGCTCGCGGTGGAGGCCTGCGAGGCCGCGATCGAAGACGCCGGGCTCACGCCGTCGCAGATCGACGGCTGGGTCACGTTCACCATGGACACCAACCCCGAGATCGAGGTGGCCAAGAACCTCGGCGCCGGCGACATGACGTTCTTCTCGCGCATCCACCACGGTGGGGGTGCGGGCTGCGGCACGATCCAGCAGGCGGTGCTCGCGGTCAACGCGGGTGTCGCCGACTACGTGGTGTGCTACCGCGCCTTCAACGAGCGGTCGGGGCGGCGATTCGGCTCGGGGGTCCAGGACCGCCCGGCCATGGCCACGGCCGAGAGCGCCAGCTTCTCCTGGTACGCGCCGTTCGGTCTGCTCACCCCGGCGCAGTGGGTCGCGATGTTCGCCCAGCGCTACATGCACGAATACGGTGCGACGAGCGAGGACTTCGGTCAGATCGCCGTGACCGACCGCAAGCACGCCGCCACCAACCCGAAGGCGTACTTCTACGGCGCGCCGATCACCCTGCAGGACCACCAGGAGTCCCGGTGGATCGTCGAGCCGCTGCACCTCCTCGACTGCTGTCAGGAGTCCGACGGCGCTCAGGCGTTCGTGGTCACCACACCCGAGCGGGCGCGCGACCTCAAGCAGCCGCCGGTGATGGTGCGGGCGGCCGCGCAGGCGGCGGGCGACCACCAGGAGATGATGACGAGCTACTACCGCGACTCGATCACGGGCCTGCCCGAGATGGGGCTCGCCGCTCGCCAGCTCTACAACACCACCGGTCTCGGTCCGTCGGACTTCCAGACCGCCGTCATCTACGACCACTTCACGCCGTTGGCGCTGCCGCAGCTCGAGGAGTTCGGGTTCTGTGGGCGGGGTGAGGCCAAGGACTTCATCAAGGGCGGCACCATCGACCTCGGCGGTCGCCTGCCGGTCAACACCCACGGCGGGCAGCTCGGAGAGGCCTACATCCACGGGATGAACGGCATCGCCGAAGGGGTGCGTCAGGTGCGCGGCACGGCGGTGAATCAGGTGCCCGACGTGGAGCACGCTCTGGTGACGTCCGGCACCATGGTGCCGACCAGCGCCCTGATCCTCGGTCGCGGCTAGCGGCGGTTGCCCTCCGACCGACGGTCCGGGCCCTCCGACCGTCGGTCAGAGGAGAGCGAGGAGTCGGGCCTGGGCGTCGATCAGTGACGCCCAGTCGCCGAGGTGGAGGCTCTCGTCCTCGCCGTGGATGCGACTCCCCGGGTCGGCGGGTCCGAGCAGCAGGGTGGGGATGCCCCCGAACGCGGCGGCGAACGGCCCGACGAACGGGATCGTGGCGCCGACGCCCATGTGCACGGGGGGCACGCCGAACGCGGCGGTGAGCGCGGCGTCGGCAGCGGCGAAGGCCGGACCCTCGGGCTCGCAGCGCCACGCCGGGGTGGCCTCGGAGATCTCCCACGACGCCTCGAGCCCGAACGGGACCCGGGCGAGCAGGTGGTCACGCAGAGCGTCGTTGAGGCGGTGGGGGTCCTGACCGGTGGCGACGCGCACGCTGATCCGGGCGGCGGCCTCGGCCACGATCTGGTTGGAGCTGCCCGCGATCGGGTGGCCGTCGATGCCGATCACCGTCACCACCGGGCGCAGCCACAACCGCTCGAACAGGCTGGTGGCCGGGTCGCCGGCCAGCGTCACGCCCGGGCGCAGTCCCCAGACGGCGCGCAGTTCGTCGGTGGGGTCGGGCAGGGCCGCCAGGCGGGCCCGCTCGGTGGGCGTGGGCGGTACCCAGTCGTACCAGCAGCCGTCGAACGCGGGGTCGCCGTGCTCGTCGGTGAGGGTCGCGAGCATTCCGGCCAGGGCCCCGACCGGGTCGGGGATCGCGCCGCCGGCCATGCCGGAGTGGAGCGGGCCGTCGAGGGCGCGCACCCCGATGGTGCCGCCGGCGAGGCCGCGCAGGGAGTAGGTCAGGCCCGGGGTGCCGACCGACCAGTTCCCGGCGTCGGCGAGGAGGAGCACGTCGGCGCGCAGCTCCTCGGCGTAGCGTTCGAGGAACGGATGCAGCCGGGGTGAGCCGATCTCCTCCTCGCCCTCGACCATCACCTTCACGTTGCAGGGCAGTTCGCCGGCGGTGCGCAGCCAGGCGCGCACGGTGGCGAGGTGCGCGACGGCCCCGGCCTTGTCGTCGGCGGTGCCACGCCCGTACAGCCGCCCGTTGCGCTCCCGGGGCTCGAACGGATCCCCGGTCCAGCGGTCGACGAACCCAGGGGGCTGCACGTCGTGGTGGGCGTAGAGCAAGACGGTGGGGGCATCGGGAGCGTGGGTCCACTCCCCGATCACGCACGGGGGGCAGTCGTCGACCGACGCCTGGCGCACGTGCTCGAGGCCGGCGTCCTCCATGAGGGCGGCCACGGCGTCGGCGCAGGACCGGACGTCGGCGGCGTGCGCGGGGTCCGCACTGATGCTCGGGATCCGGACGAGCGCCTCGAGGTCGGCTCGGGCGGCATCGGCCCCGCGGCGGGTGGCGGCGACGACCTCCTCGACGGTGGCGGGGGAGCGCAGGTCGGCCATGCGGGGAGCGTAACGGCACCGGTACCGTGGCGCCGTCGCCGGGGCCGGACGCGCCGCGGCGGTCGGAGGGGAGCGGTGGGACGGCTGGACGGGCGGGTCGC
>JBAXBB010000176.1:0-4822 GCA_037142235.1 Actinomycetes bacterium | reverse complement strand
GGGCTCGAGCGGCCCGAGCGCCCGGGTGATCCCGTCGGAGTCGTGCCACCTGGAGGTCGTCACCGCGGGTTCCGTTCGTGCGTGGCCTCGGCTGAGGGTATCGTCTTCCCATGAAGTATCCCTCCGCACCGTCCTCGTCGTCCGCCCGTCCCGTCGGGTCCTACGAGCCGCCGGCGATCGCGGCGCGGAGCCGGCTCGAGGCTGCGCTCGGCCACCACAGCTGAAGCGTCGCCGCCCAGGCGGTCACGCCACCACCCGACCCCGCGACGGAGCCCACCGGATTTCCGGAGGGCTCCGTCCGTGGTGCGGTGGGATGGCGGTGGGGTGCAGAGGCGCCTAGGACACGGGCTGGGTCGGGGCCCCCGCAGGGTGCGGCTGCGGGACGTGGTTCACGAAGCGGTCCACGAACGTGTCCACGTGTGAGCGCATCTCGTCGGCGCGCTCCTGGGTGATCCGCCCGCTGGACTGCGCCTCGTCGATCTTCGGCCCGAGGGCGGCCACGACGGCGCTCTTCACCGCGTCGAGCCGGTCACCGGCGAAGGTGGCGAGGCTCTGCTGGCTGGTCTCGAGCTGCTCGCGGAGTTCCTGCGGCGTGGTCCCGAGGGTGGTCGCCGCCGCCTCGACGGCAGTGCGCACCGCCACCCGGGAGGCCCCGTGGTGGTTGCCCGGGTGCGCCGCGGCCGGGGGGTTGGCGCCGGGGGTGGAACTGGCCGGCCCGGTCGCGGCGTAGGCGGCGGCCCCGCCGCCGAGGGTGAGGATGCCGGCGGCCGTGACGCCGACGAGGAGCTTCTTGGAGTGGTCGAGGATCTTCATGAGGGTGCCTTTCCGGTGGGTCCGGGGAGGTTCCCCGGCTCGGTCTCCAGACAACGCCCTCCACATCAGGGGATCGTGAAGCCTTCACCAGGATCCGATGCGGATCCCGGGTAGCGTCCGGCCCGATCGGGCGGGGTGCTCGGTGCCGGGTGACGAACAGGATCGAGATCATGAATCGTGCGCAGCGTCGGGCGGAGGCCCGGTCGGGTCGGGGCCGTGCGGTCGCGGCCCTGGGGTCGGCGGCGGTGTTGGCGTCGGCGGGCGGCGGCGCGGTGTTGGTGCTGGCGTCGTCGGCACCGGCCGGTGCCACCGGCGACGTGTTCGTGGTGAGCAACCTGCTCGACTCCGGCGCGGGTTCGCTGCGGGATGCGATCGACTCTGCGAACCTCGACGGCTCCGACCAGGACCAGATCACGTTCTCGGTGTCGGGAACGATCACCCTGGCGTCGGACCTGCCGACGATCACCGGTCCGGTCCACGTCAACGGGCCCGGTGCCGGGAACCTCGCCGTCGACGGCGCCGGCAGCCATTCGGCGTTCCGGTTCGATCACATCGCCGCTGCGGACGGCACGCGCGAGGTCACGGGCCTCACCGTCACTCATGCGCTCACGCTTGGCTACTTAGGACCGGCCATCAGTGCGGAGCACGTCGGTGCCGATCTCGCCATCGCCGACGTGGTCCTCACGGCCAACACGGCCGGGCGCGGCGGTGCCGGGATCAACCTCTACCACGAGTCCGGTCGTGTCGACATCACCCGGTCGGTGATCAGTCACAACTCGGCGAGCTTCGGTGGAGGCATCTACGTCTTCGCCGAGGAGGGTGAAGACCTGGTGGTGTCCATCGCCGACACCTCCATCACCGACAACACGGCACACTCCGGCGGCGGTGTGTACGCCGTGGATGCCACCGTGGTCGTCACCGACAGCGTGATCTCGGGCAACACCGCCGAGACGGGCAAGGGTGGAGGGATCCTCGTCAACATCGACGCCGGCTCGCCCAGTCTGACCGTCGTCGACAGCACTCTCTGCGGGAATTCGGCGGCCCATGGCGGTGGACTGTTCTTCGAAGGGTCGGACCTCACGGTGCTCGGTTCGACGGTCTCGGCCAACACGGCCGGCCTCTACGGGGGCGGCTTGTACATCACCGCGTCCGGTGACGTGACGATCGCCAATGCCACGATCACGGGGAACACGGCGAACCAGGCGAGCGGCGTGGCGACGTACGCGGCGGGGACCACGGCGATCCTGCAGTCGACGATCACCGGGAACGCGGCGACCGGTGCCGATCCGTCCCGCATCAACTACCCGCTCACGGCGGGGGTGCAGATCGCGTCGGGAGTCGCACCGCTCGAGGTCGGCGGTCGACGCGCGCGGTATGCCGCGGCGCCGTCCGACGCGTCGGCGCGCCGAGGAGGGCACGGCGGCGACGTCCGGACTGCTGGGGACATCGGCCCGTCGGGTCCGGTGACGGTGACGGGAACGATCCTGGCGGGCAACACCGGCGGGTATGACGTGGGCCTCTACAACACCGGCGCGGTTGCGCTGACCGAGACGGGCTCGATCGTCGGGACGGTCGACCCCGCCGTGACGGTCACCGATGGCGGTCGCAACCAGAACGGCCTGACCGCTGCGGCGTTGCTGCTCGGTCCGCTCGCCGACAACGGCGGGCCCACGTTCACGCATGCGTTGTTGGCGGGGAGCCCGGCGATCGACGCCGGCCCCTCCACGGTGCCGACCTTCGACGGCAACGGACACGACCAGCGTGGGGTCGGGTACGCCCGGGTGGTGGCCGGCACGGTCGACGTCGGGGCGTTCGAGGTGCAGCCTGCGCCGGAGCCCTCGTTCACCGGCTGATCCGGCGATCACCGCCACGGCGCGGCGCTCGCTAGCGTCGTCGGGATGCAGACGCGTGGCGCACGGGCGTTCGGGACCATTGGGGCGTGGATCTCCGGGTTCGCGCTGCTCGCTCTCGTGGGGGTGCTGGTCGCCGTCGGCATCGGGAGTGGTGGGAGCGGGGATCGCTGGTTCTCCGCCGGGGTGGAACGGTCCGGGCCGGTCGAGCGCCAGGCGGCGCAATCCACCGGCGGCAACAACAGCACCGCCGACATCGGGAACGCCATCGCGGGAACGTGTGCGACCCGGTTCGAGTTCGACACGATCCGCCTCCGCGTGGAGGTGACGGCCGACAGCCAGCACGGGGTGACCGTCGACCTGCCGAACGCGGGAGTGGCGGGGGAGGCCGTCGCGCCGGGCGAGGGTCGCACGTTCGCACTCGAGAAGGGGTCGGGGCACTGCAAGTTCGCCGGGCCGGAAGGAACCATCGGCCTCGCGCCCGGCACCATCGCGGTGAAGACCAGCGAGGGCTACACCCGCTACTTCGGCGGGACCTCCCTCCAGGGGTCGATCGCTGGCCAGGCGTTCACCCTCGACGAGGGTGAGTCCACGACGTTCACGTCCGGCGAGGTGGTGCGCCCGTCGGATCCGAGCCGGCGGATCGCCGAGCTCATCGTGCGGGTGAAGAACATCCGGCTGCCGTCGGGCTTTCTCGCCGGCGTCCGCTGACGAGCGACCTTCGGCCGACCGGTCAGTCGGTGACCGCGATCTCGGCCGGCACGGCGTAGCGCTCCACGTAGTCGGCGAAGCGTTCCCGGATCTGGTCGGGGTCGAGCCCGTACGCAGCGAGGTCGTAGTGGTGCTCGCCGAAGCGGCCCTTCGGATTGTGTGCCACGTAATCGGCGACGGCGTCGGCGGCGGTCGGGCTCAGGGTGTCGCCGCACGCGGTGTAGATGCCCGTCATCGTGCCGACGGGGTCGGTCACCAGGTCGGCGTAGTGCACGTCGACGATCGGGTACTCGGGGTGGGCGGCGCGAAAGGCATCGATCCGGGACACGCACTCCATGAGCACGGTGCTCCAGTGCCGCCCGATGTACGCCCGGTGGTCGGCGTCGGAGAAGGTGGAGGTGAGGGTCTCGATCAAGCTGCACACCGACCCACAGAGCGCCACCGGGTCACGGTGCGCCAGCACCAGCCGGGCGTCGGGGTAGACGGTGGTGAGGGCGTCGAGGGCGGTGGCGTGATGGGGGCTCTTGAGGGTCCAGCGCCCGCGCACCCCGCCGCTCTGCAAGATCTGGAGCACGCTGCGGTGGTACTCGTAGGCCGACCGCTGGTCGACGGCCATCAGCCAAGCGTCGTAGTCGGGGAGGTTGGCGATCGCCTCCCACGACAGGCTCTTGAAGTCCTGCGCCATCACCGTGATGCATTCGGTGGCCTCGTCGGCGGCCTCGTGGTGCACGACGTCGACGCGCGGGTTGATCTGGGACAGCATCCGGTTGGACGCGTGCGCCGCCTCGACGCGCGGACCGGACCGGTGCTCGGCCGGGGTGGGCGGCGGCACGCTGTCGGCGGCTTCCCACCCGAGCAGCGCCCGGTTGGTGGGGTCCTGATCGAGGAGGCGGCTGAGCAGGGTCGTGCCGGCCCGGAACATGCCGATCACCACGAGCGGTGCTTCGATCTGCTCCTCGGCCACCTCGGGGTGCCGGCGCACCCAGTCGATCACCCGGAGCCGCTGCTCGAGCGCCGCCCCCAGGATGCCGGGGAAGGCGGCCTCGCCGACGGCGTTGAACTGCGCCTGGCGGGCGGCGGAGTCGACGAGCTCCCCGAGCCCGTCGGGAACGCCCCCGGGACCGAGGTCGGACAGGCCGGTGCGATCGCAGGTCTCGGCGACCAGGGCGTCGACGTCGAGGCCGGCGTTCACGGTCGGCTGCCCGCCACGTCGACGACCGTCCGGCCTGCGGTGCGACGCTGCTCGTGGTCGTCGAGCGCGGCGGCGACGCCGTCCATCGTGACGACCCGGCCGATCACGGGGCGCACCGCACCGGACGCGACGAGGTCGAGGAGTGCCGCGTGCACCTCGCGCCCGGCGTCGGGCGGGAGGGGGTTGAGACCGAAGCGGCGGACGTCGAGGGGGAGGTCGGTGTCGATCTCCCGGAGTTGCTTGAGATAATGGCCGC
>JBAXBB010000175.1:0-4843 GCA_037142235.1 Actinomycetes bacterium | reverse complement strand
ATCGATGGGTGTTATCCCCGGCTGTTGAGCTCCGATTCGGCTCGCCGCAACGACGCCGGGGAGCGCACGTCCGTGATCTTGACGCCGGACTCGGTTGCGGTGGTGATCCGTGCGCCGTTGGGGGCGCTCAGCACGATGGATCCGGAGGGTGCCTGCACCACGCTCAAGGGAGGGGTCGGCTTGCATCGGTGGTTCGGGCAGTGGCGATCGAGGTCGATTGACACCGACCGGAATCCTCGGAGCATCACCGAGAGGTGCTCAGAGGACGAATGTGCGAACGACCGCTGAGCGCCGACCAACCGGACGCTGATGGGCCGATGGGCGGGAACCTCGAGCACCCCGCCGGTGCCATGTCGGGCCAGGAGGTTCAGGGGCTCATCGGTCACCTTCGTGCCACGGATGGCCCACGGACGTCGAGGATCGTGGCCGTGGACCCAGCTTGACCCGACGCGCACGTCGAGGTGAGCCTCTGAGCCCTTTGCCGCATAGGTGGCGGTCTCGGGAAGGCTGGTGCCGCCGAAGGGCGGCGTTGATGGTCCGTTCATGTCTGCCAGCGGGGTGAACCACATGGTGCCCATCCCTCCCGACATCGGGGTCGCCGGCTGGTCAGGGTTCAGCTGGACCGCGGGCGATGACCATTCCCCGGTGGCGAGGTCGAACTTCACGATGGACTCTTCAAGGGGGGCATTGTTGTCATAGGTGAGGATCGCGACGGTGTCGTTGCCGTCGTAGAGCACCAAGAACGGCGTGACCGCGTGGCCACCGGTGGTCCCGTCAGGCAGCGTGAAGTAGTACGAAAGGACGCCGCCATGACCGCGAGCGAGCGAGGAGACCATGGACTCGATGCTGCGGGCCAGGGGCTGGCGCTTCTGGACGTCCCCATGGGCCTGGTAGCTCGGGAGCATCTGCGTGGCCCACCACTGCGCGATCTCGGACCGCACCGCCGGAGTTTCCTTTTGCAGCTCGCTGGTGTTCGTCGCTCCGGGTTGCAGCGATCCTGCGTTGAGCACGTGCTCGTAGATCGCCTGGCTCAGCGCCGCCATGCCCATGCAGTGTCCGACAGACATCGCCTCCGCGACGGTGGTTGCCCATTCCTTGGCGACAGGCCTGAGCCGGCAGGACGAGGTTGGCTTCGGCTCGCACACCGCGGTCCGGCCGAACCATCGGATCAACGTGGTCTTCCGGAGATGGTCCTGTGGGGAGGTGCCGCCGTAGTTGAGGAAGCTGAACGAGTTCTGGTTGACGGAGAATCCGGTGTCGGCGCAGGCGGCGAAGCCCTCGAACTCCTGATACGCCGCTGGCAATGCTCCGGTGCAGTGCGTCCGGAAGAACGCCTTCGCCTGTTGGTGGATCCGCTCGGAGCCCGGTGTGGCCGCACCGACGGGCGCTTCTGGACCTGCGACCATCACTAGGACACCGACCAGCACCCCGATCGCGGCCACCATCCATCGGCGAGGGGCCACGGCCGTTCCTGCATCGATGGTGCGCACTGGATCTCCCCTTGGTCGATGTCGTTCGGCAAGATAATACATCGACCAGCGTTCTGGTGAGGCGGCGGTGTCGAGTGGGGTCCGAGCAGCGGAGCGCGCACGGAGCGATGTCGCCATGATCGTCAGTGACACCTTCGTCGACCGATGGCCTACGATCCCCTCGTGAGCATGCGAGATTCAGGGCGCCGGGCGACGGGATCCCGGCGGGACGTCGACGACCGTGTGCAGCAGATCGAGATCACACTCGAAAGTGCCGATGAGATGTTCGTCATCGCGCCGGCGGATCACTTCTCAGAGTTCCGGAACTTCATGACGGGACTCGAGTACTCGATCAGCGTGCTGCGCAGTCGACCGTCCTCTCGTCCGGTGGTCATCACGGTGAGACTGCCGGAGCACGAGATCACCGAGGGCATCGAGGCGCAGCTGAGCCGAACGATGGGGCAGTACTGCGAACATCGCATCTCCTACAACCGCCGCGAGGCGCGGGCGGTCCGGCTCGACGGGTTCTCGGCGATGAAGGTCGGCCTCCCGGTGGCCATCGCTGGGGGGCTGGTGGCACTGTTGAGGTCAAAGACCCTCGGAGGCATCAACGCGTCCGAGATCGCGGGAGGCGTCGTCATGTGGGTGGGGCTGTGGTACCCCCTCGACACGATCTTCTTCACCCCGCTGGGATTCTCTCGAGAGAACTCCGCGTTGGGTCGTCTTCGAGATGCCACCTTCGTCGTGGAACCGCGACCGCCGCTCTCCTGAGGCCGGTGCTCGGTGACGTGCGATCGGGCCAGGTGATGGTCATGGCCTCAAGGCGTCGGGGGCGGTTGTTCGGTTCGGAGGGCACGGCGGGGCCCGTCAGCGCTTGACGAGTTCCCCTCGGGCACGAGAGGCCTTCGGGGCCGTGCGACAATCACAGCGGCAGAAGTCGTCGGAAGAGTGAGAGGCGGGCGTTCGATGAGGATGGTGCTTGAGCGGCTCAGCAGCCTCGTCGTGCGCCGGCCATGGCGGTTTCTGGCGGCATGGGCGCTGTTCGCCCTCATCGTGATCAGCTTCTGCCCTCGGCTCGCCACCTACACCTCCTCGAGTGCTGGTGCGGGCCTGTCGGACGCCTACGAGTCCACTCGGGCCACTCAGATCGCCGATCGCTACTTCCCCTCCGCCACGCACGCCACCGGAGCCGTGGCCGTCTCCGGCGTCGCAGGTGGCAAGTTGAGCACCACGGCGCTGGGCGAGACCATCCCTCAGGCAGCCAAGGCGATCAACGCGGACCACCTCAAGGGCCTCGTCGGCATCAGTCCAGCTCAAGTGTCCGCTGATGGAACCGTCCAGATCCTGAGCGCACAGTTCACCGGTCCCGCAGGAGATTCCGCAGTCAACGACGCCGTGGCCGCACTTCGCCACGATCTCGATGCGCAGTTCGCCGGCACGGGCTTGCGCGCCCAGCTCACGGGCAGCGCGTCGATCAGCACCGACACCACGTCGGCCTATGCCCATGCGCAGCTCATCCTCACCATCTTCACCATCCTCGGGATCGTGCTCGTGCTCGGCCTCGTCTTCCGGTCGGTGGTGATCGCGATCATCCCCGTGGTGGTCATCGGAGCGCTGCACCTCATCGCCGCCGACCTGACGGCCCTGTTGGCGAAGTTGGCACACTTCGAGGTCGGCACCAGCCTCGATCCCCTGATGACGGTGGTGATGTTCGGCGTTGGGACGGACTACGTGGTCTTCCTGCTGTTCCGTCATCGCGAGAACCTCCTCGACGAGCAACCGGGCGACGCCGCCGGCCATCGACGCGTCCTGGGGAGGTCGTTGGCGAGGATGAGCCTCGTCATCGCGTCGGCCGCCGCCACCGTCACCACGGCGTTCGTCGCGCTGCTCGGTGCGGACCTCCAGGCGCTGCGGACGCTCGGTCCCGGGCTGATGATCGCCGTGGTGATCACCGGAGTGGCTGGGCTCACCCTGTTCCCGGCGCTCTTCAGCCTGGCTGGGCGCCACCTGTTCTGGCCGATGACCCCTCGGCCGAAGACATCGGAGCGGTCCACCGTGACTACGAGGACGGCGAGCTCGGTGTCTCGGCACCCGGTGGCCTGGGCTGTCGGCGTGGCCATCGTGATCGCCTGCGGCTGCAGCGGGATCGCGTCCTACGCGGTGACGTACAACACCCTGCTCGAGCTTCCCTCCACGACACCGTCGCTCGAGGCCTACACGACCTTGGCGGGGTCCTTCCCTGCTGGGGTGATCGCTCCCACCTCGATCTTCGTGAGCTCGAGCTCGACCGCCCCTGTCGACGCCGCTGCGGTCGGGCGCCTCCAGGCCTCGATCAAGGCCGTCCCCGGCGTGGCGGCGGTCGGGGCGATCAGCACCGACCCCACCGGTGCGGCGGCGACCTTCAACGTGATCTTGTCGAGCGATCCGTATTCGAACGAGGCCATCGCCCTGGTGCGCGACACCATCGAGCCGCAGGCTCGCCATGGGGTCAGCGGGTCGACGGTCGAGGTGGGAGGGACGACGGCGCAGCTCGTGGACGTAAAGGCCTCGGTCACCAAGTCCATGCGGACCGTGGTGCCCCTCGCCCTGCTCCTCGTCGGGCTGATCCTGTTCGCGCTCTTGCGCCGGGCGATCGTGGCGCCCCTCTGGGTCCTGGCGTCCGTGGTCATGCTGTACGCCGCGGTGATGGGGCTGCTGAGCCTGCTCTTCATCTCGCTGATGGGGTACTCCGGCCTCGACTTCTCGGTGATCCTCATCGCCTACCTCTTCGTCATGGCGATTGGATCGGACTACAACATCCTGATCGTCGACATCATCAACGAGCACACCCGCGCTGGCCACAGTCCGCGATCCGCAGCGAGCCGAGCGATGGTCGCCGGCGGGCCCGCGGTGGCCGCGGCAGCGCTCATCTTGGCGGTGACGTTCTCGTCCATGCTCTTCACCAACATCGAGATCCTCGAGGAGATCGGCGTGGCGGTCATCATCACGTCGCTGCTAACAGCCTTCGTGCTGGCCTCGCGAGGCGTCCCCGCGATGTCCATCATCCACGGACGGGGTTTCTGGTGGCCTTCGGCGGTGGCCCGGATCCCGGTGGATGGGTCCGAGGACGCTGGTTCGTCCGGCGATGACCGAAGCACCGAGCCGTCCGCCGGGCGATCCGAGCTCGACCACGGCCAGTCGGGGGACCGCGTCAGCTAGGGCCGTCCGCTTGCGGAGACGGAGTCGTCGGAGCCCGGGACGGCCTGCGTCAAGGTGGCCGAGGTCGGCGCACGCATCGTCATCCACCCTTACGGGACCGCCTGCTGGTACACTTTCTATTCCACCGAAAGTCTCAGTGGAATCGTCGCGTATTTGCGACGGGGCTCACTTCTGCT
>JBAXBB010000174.1:0-4909 GCA_037142235.1 Actinomycetes bacterium | reverse complement strand
CCCCTCGTCTACCACCCCCGTCCCGACGAACTCCGAGTCACATTGCGCCTCGAGCCCGGCGTCGCCTGGGTAGCCGACGCGCTCCCGGTGGAGTCGCGCACGGACCTCCCCGACGGCGGCACCGAGATCACCTTCGGAGTCACCGGCCCAGCCTTCCTGGAACGGCTGCTCCTGCGCCTCGGCCCCGACGCCGAGATCGTCGGTCCGCCCGCCGCCGCGGCGGTGCGCCGGGAGGCCGCCGCCCGGGTGCTGGAGCGCTACGCACCGGGTTCCACCGCGGTCTGACCCGGCCGGACCGACCGCAGCGGCCAGCACGGAACCGGCGGCGGGACCCCGCGCCGGCCCGACGACCGTGATTCCCACCTCGGAGGCCGACCTGCGAGGATGGGTCGCCGTGGGAGAGCCTTCGTGACCGACGTCGAACCGCCCGCACCCGGCTCGGGTGTCCCCAGTCCCGCGAGTTCCGGCCCGACCCGGGCCGAGCGGCGCCGGGGCCGCCGGAAGAGGGCCTCGGGCACCCGGGTGGCCCTGGAGTGGGTCGTCCTGATCGTGGCGGCGCTCCTGGTGGCCGTCGTCATCAAGACGTTCCTGTTCCAGGCGTTCTACATCCCTTCGGAGTCGATGGTGCCCACCCTCGAGGTGGGGGATCGCGTGCTGGTCAACAAGCTCTCGTACGACTTCCACGACCTGCACCGGGGCGACATCGTGGTGTTCAAGGCCCCTGCGGCCGCCGAGACGGGCGACATCAAGGATCTCGTGAAGCGCGTGATCGGCCTTCCCGGCGATACCGTGGAGGAACGCAACGGTCATGTCTTCGTGAACGGCACGCGCATCGCCGAGCCGTACCTGCCGCCGGGCACCCAGACCACCAATCTCCCTCCCACCAAGGTGCCGCCGGGCGAGATGTTCATGATGGGCGACAACCGCGAAGCCTCCAAGGACTCCCGCATCTTCGGAGCCGTCCAGGAGAGCGCCATCATCGGACGGGTGTTCCTCAGGATCTGGCCGTTCGGCCGCGTCGGCACCCTCTGACGCCAGCGTCTCGACCCACGGCAGCACTTCCGTCATGGGCGACCTGGCCACACCCGATCCGCCCGGAACCCCTGAGCCAGCGCTGAACCGCACCCCGCCGGCGGACCCACCATCACCGGATATCGCGTCGACGCCACCCCCAGCGGGAGCGGCGCCCCGATCACGGTGACCACCAACTCCACCAGCACCGCGATCTGGGTCGACAACCTGGCCAAGGGCACGTCCTAGCGCTGGACCGTCACCACCCGCTCCGGCAACCGAACCGGAACCGGGCCAGCGGCCGGGAACCGGCACCGAGAAGCCCCGGTCGTCGGAGGAACCTTCCAGAATTGACCATTCGGTCAAAGCTGGCTTCTGACCGGGCCCCGCATAGCGCCGGCCGTCGGACGGGTGCATCCTGGCGACATGACCGACTCCCAGGCACCCGAACTCAACCGCGCCGGACGACGGGAGGCTGCCCGTCGGCGCGTTGCCCTCGGCTCCGCCGCCGTGCTCGCCACCTCGTTCGCCGCCGCCGGCATCGTCCTCGGCGACGGGCCCGCCAGCGCCACCGTCTACGCGGTCCAGAACTGTGGCGACACCGGGGCCGGGTCGCTCCGAGCGGCGATCTTCAACGCCAACGCCAACGCCGGCGCCGACACCATCGAGATCAACACGACGTGCGCCGGCGCCACCCCGGTGCACGTGGCCAGCACGATGATCATCACCGGCGACACCACCATCGTCGGGCTGACCGACCCGGCCGACTTCGTCCTCGACGGATATGGCAACTCTTCTGGGATGTTTGCAAGCTACAACCATTCGTTCAACGTCTAGGGCGTCACGATCCAGAACAACGCCAACACCTCGGACTACTACGGGGGTGGCATCCAGACCAAAGGGAGCAACCTCACCGTCGACAATTGCGTCTTCACGAACAACCAAAACCCCTACCACAACGCCGGCAGGGGCGGTGCGATCAGTGCCTCCGTCGATGGCGGAAATGTGACCATCTCGAACTCGACGTTCGAGGGGAACTCGGCGAGATATGGCGCGGCGATCTTCCTGGCTGGTGGCGCGGGCCACCTGACCATCACCAGCTCCCTCTTCACCGGCAACGTCGGCAACGAGGTCATCGACGACTCCTTCTTCGGCGGCGGCATCAGCCCGGACGTCATCGCGAACACGACGATCACCGGGAACACCGGCAGCGCTCTGAACTTCGAGAACAACTACAACAAGATGTACGTGCTGTTCGACACGATCACCTCGAACACGGGAGCCGGAGTCCGCATCCAGGGGACGCGTCAGGCACTCCACGTCCATTACTCGATCATCGCCGACAACGGGGCGGCGGCCGTGGTCAACCCGAACAACTACAACTCGGTGACGGCCACCAGCAGCCACAACATCATCTCCGGGACGATCGACAACGTCCCGTCGGGCAACTTCGCCAGGTCCGGCACCGACCTCAACGTGAGCCCGAACCTCGCGGCCCTGGCCGACAACGGCGGCCCCACCCGGACCCAGGCCCTCAACGCCGGATCACCGGCCATCGACGCCGGCCCGACCGTCGTGAGCCAGGTCTTCCCCGGCAAGTCCTACGACCAGCGCGGCACCGGCTACAACCGGATCGTCAACACCAACGCCGACCTCGGGGCGTTCGAGGTGCAGTCGGGCACTCCGGGCTCGACCACCACGTCCACCTCCACCCCGGGCTCGACCACCACCAGCACCTCCACGCCCGCCTCGACCACCACGTCCACCTCCACGCCGGCCTCCACCACCACGAGCACGTCCACGCCGGCCTCGACCACCACGACCACCGTCGCGCCGACCACGACGACCACGAGCCCGGCGTTGCCGCCGCCGACCAACGTGCAGGCGACCCAACCGCCCCCGGGGAGCCGCACCACAGTCGTGTCCTGGACCCCGCCCGCGTCGGGACCGACCCCGACCGGTTACCAGGTGCGCTGCATGCCCGTCGGCACGAACTTCAACACCGGACCCACCAACGCCGTCAAGTACCTCGGCACGACCAACACCACCATCCCCGTCAACGACCTCGTCGGCGGTGTGACCTACCACTGCCTCGTCACCGCCCGCTACGGCCCCGACTGGTTCTCCTGGAAGGGCGACGGCAACGAAGGCCCCAAATCGACCTGGTCGAACGACATCACCGTCCCCATCACCAAGCCCGTCGCCCCCACCAAAGTGACCGCCACCACCCCCGCACTCCCGTCCGGCCGGTCCACCCAGATCAGCTTCACCAACCCGACCAACAACTCCGGGGCCACCATCCTCGACGACACCGCCACCTGCACCTCCAGTGACGGCGGCACCACCCGCACCGCCACCGGCCACTCCTCACCGTTGACCGTCCCCAACCTCACGGCGGGCAAGTCCTACACCTGCATCGTCACCGCCCGGAACTCCCAGGGCAGCTCCAACCCGTCCGGCGCCACCAACCCGTTCGTCGTCCCCGCCGGACCCGCCACCAACGTCGCCGCCTCCACACCCACCAAGGTCAGCGGCACGTGGCGCACCACCGTCACCTTCACCCGCCCCGCCGGTGGACCCACCATCACCGGCTACCGCGTCGTCTGCACCCCCACCGGGAGCGGCGCCCCGATCACGGTGACCACCAACACCACCAGCACCGCGATCTGGGTCGACAACCTGGCCAAGGCCAAGTCCTACCGCTGCACCGTCACCGCCCGCTACGGAAACCAGACCGGTCCTACGTCCATCCAGTCCAACCTGATCACCGTGCCCAACACCTGACCCGAGCCAACGCCAGACCTGAGCACCGCACCGGTGCTCAGGTCTGCCACTCACTCACCGTCGCGACCATCCGATCCACCCGGTCCGAGTACACCGCATCGACACCCTGATCGAGCACGATCCGCAGGGTCCGCACGTGTTGGACGTCCCACGCGAACGCCTGCACCCCAAAGCGGTGGAACAACGCGACGAGCCCCGCGTTCCATTCGTCGTGACGCATGTTCATCGCGTCGATCCCAGCCTCGGCGAGACGCGCGGCGTGCCGCTCCACCGAGCCGTCGATCCGGTCGCGGGGCCGCGAGTTCACCAGCCGGACATCGGGGTGGTGCTGGCGGACCTCGGTGAGCCGGGTCACGCTGTACCCGCACAGCCAGGTACGCGCCGGGTCTCCGGCAGAACGCACGACGGCGATGGTCGGCTCGATGGCGGCGCGCTCCTTCAGGTCGAGCGACAGCTCGAAATCCCGCCCGCACTCGACGTACAGGTCGGCGAGCCGGGGCACGCCGTGACGAGCGAGGTCGGCGGCCGACGCCGACTTGACGTCGACCCGACGGACCCCGGCCCAGAACCGGTCGTCGTGGACCAGCACGGGTTGGCCGTCGGCGGCGACCCAGACGTCGGACTCCAGACCGGCTGCCCCCATGGCGAGGCCGGTCCGGAAGGCCTCCAAGGTGTTCTCCGGAGCGTGGGCACGCCCCCCGCGGTGGGCGAAGGTGATCACTGACATGAGCCGATTCTCGCCGTTCCTGCAGCCCTCAAGGCGAACGGCCGAGGTGCCGACGATGAACCGTGCACGGTCGACCCGCCCCCGAGGCAAGAGCGCAAGATCTGGCCGGGTCCCCGGCGCCGGCCGACCCGGGCACCTCGTCCGACCAGGCCGGAGGACCGGCGGTAGCATCCGGGCGCACCCCGCTCGGAGTGCGCCACCGGTTCGCGCGAGGAGCGTGATGCCCCAACTCGGCCCGCTCGAGATCGCCGTCGTCCTCCTGGTCGCCCTCCTGGTCTTCGGCCCCGACCGCTTGCCCCAGATGGCCAAGCAGGTGGGAGGAGCGCTGCGCGAGTTGCGCCGGATCCAGCAGTCGGTCACCTCCGACCTGCGCGACCTGGTCAACGA
>JBAXBB010000173.1:0-4909 GCA_037142235.1 Actinomycetes bacterium | reverse complement strand
CATGCACTGTTGGCCGGTGTCACGGACGCCAGCGACGATCGACAACGTGCCGCTGGTGTCGACCTTGACGACGAGGTTGTGTCCGGTGGCGGCGATGTAGAGGTTGCCGGAAGGGTCAGTCGCAAGGCCGTGGGGAAAGAAGAGCGGGGACGAGGTGGCGGGGCCCGGGATGGGCTTCCCGCACGCGCCTCCGGCGGCGATCGACAGCGTGCCGCTGGTGTCGATCTTCAGCACATCGCACCGCCCGGGTTGTGAGACGAAGAGGTTGCCCGAGGAGTCAAGCGCCAGCCCGCCGGGCTTGTCGATCGGAGACTCCTTGGCCGGGCCAGGGACGGCCAACTTGGACTTCCCCGTGCCCGCCACGATCGAGAGGTCGCCGCCGGGCGTGACCTTCTCGATCACGTTGTTGTCGGTGTCACTGAGGTAGAGGTCGCCCGACGAGCTGACCGCCACGTTGCTGATGTTTCTCAGGCGGGAGGAGGTGGCGGGGCCCGGGGTCGGCGCACCAAACTGGCCCGAGCCCGCCACGATCGAGAGGTCGCCGCCGGGCGTGACCTTCTCCACCACGTGGTTGTTGGGGTCTGCCAGGTAGAGGTTGCCCGACGAGTCGACGGCGACGGACGAGATGTCGCCAAGGGCGGACGAGGTGGCGGGGCCAGCGGTGGGCTGGCCCGACTGGCCCGAGCCCGCCACGATCGTCGACACCGGGGTCGCGTCGGCGGCACCGGCCCTCGCCGCCGGAAGTGCTGCCGCCCCCAGGGCGAGTGCGGACACGACCAGGGGTGCGGCCCCCCATCCACCTCGGAACCGACGGCGGTTCGCTCTGATGCTCTGCGTGTGCTCCATGGGGACATGACCCTTCTCGAGAGGTGACAACGGGACTCGTCGAGAGATTACCACGCTGTACCCAACTCGTCAACGTTGTATACAATTATTCCACAACGTCCCTTCATTTCGAGGATGGGCTCTGATGAGAGAAGGGGTCTAACCTGATCCCATGGCAGGGAGAGCGGTGGATGAGGCCGTCCACCAGAAGCGCCGGTACGTCCCCCGGACGACGAGCCGCGTCCTGCTGGTCGGCGCCACGATCGAGCTGCTCCGCGAGCTCCCCTTCGACGAGGTCACCGTTCGCAGGATCGCCGAACGGGCGGGGCTCAACACCAAGGCCATCATGAACATCTTCGGCTCGCAGGAGGGGCTCTTCATCGAGGTCGCCGGAGAGCTCTCCCGCCGCTTCGCGGAGTTCCTGGCAGCCCAGCCCGAGGAGCAGATCTACGAGGGCGTGCCGATCCAGGCCGACTTCGTGCTGCGGACGCAGCTCGTGGCCTGGCTGATCGCCCAAGGGGCCGACCCTCGGAGCTTCACCAGGGTCCCTGATCACCAGGTCAGCACGATCCTCCAGGCCCGGCAGCGCCAGCGCGAGGCAGGGATCGGCGACGATGCGATCCGGCTCTTCACCGAGGTGCTGCAGTACCTCGCCGAGGGCTTCATCATCTTCGGGGGAGCCCACGACACCCGACCGGACGACGTGGCGGTCGCCGGTGCGTTCATGAATCGGATTCGTGCCGACCTCCCTCGGCTGACGGAAGGGCTCTTCGAGAGCACCTCTTGACCCGGGGCCATCGCGTGATGGTCACGGATCGGGCGCTTGGCGGTTCGTCCGCCCAGCAGCCCGATGGTGGCCCAGCCCTCCGACGGCCAGTGCAGCGTGAGGTCGGGGGTTGCCTCGAGGCCTCGGGCCAGCTCGGCGGCTGCAACGAGGCGGCTGGCTGAGCCAGGGCCGGGCGGTCGGCCCGGCCCTGGCCATCAGCGGACGAGGTCCGCCTCGGTGACCATCGGCTGCCCCTCGTGGGGCATCACATCGGCGTACCAGGCGAGGAGCAGGGCCACCCCGGCCCCGATCAGCAGGACGGTGGTGATCCCGACCACCGCCACGATCGGGCCGTAGAGGAGGTTGCCGATGCCGACCGTCCCACCGAAGCCCATCATCCACAGGGCCATCACCCGACCCCGGACGCTCTCGTCGAGGCGGGACTGCATCGCCGTGTTGAGCGCCGTGAGGAAGGCGAAGTAGAAGGCGCCCGTGACCGCCACCATCGCATAGGCCGGGCCGGGTGAGCGGAGGAGGGCGAAGGCGGCCAGAGAGGCGGCGTAGGCCACGAGGCAGGCCCGGACCAGGCGGGGCTTGGAGACCTCGGAGAAGATCGTCCCGACCGAGATCGCGCCCGCCAGCGCCCCGAGGCCGAAGCAGGCGTAGAGGATCCCGTAGGCGTTGGAGTGGCGGAGGTGGATCCCGAGGCTGTGGGACGCCACCACCGGCATCAGCCCGATGAAGGCGAGGGAGAAGAGCGAGAAGCAGAAGATGGTCACCAGCGACCGACCGACCACCCGGTCACGTCGGGCCACGGCGACCCCCGCGGTGAGCTGGCGCCAGGTGCTCGAGTGGACCGGGGCCTTGGCCAAGACCGGGAGGCTGACGGCGAGGAGCGCGCCGATCACGAACAGGTAGGTCGCGGCGTTGGCCACGAAGACCCAGGCGGGCCCCACCGCCGAGAAGAGCAGGCCGCCGATGATGGGGCCCACCACGCGGGAGGCGTTCATCTGCACCGAGTTGAGGGCGATCGCACCCGGAAGGTCCTCCCGTCCGACGAGGCCGGGCAGGATGGCCGAGTACGTCGGGCCGAACATGGCGCTCCCCGCGCCGACGAGCACGACCATCACGACGATCAGCACCCGCGACGGGTGGTCGGGCAGCACGGCGAGGGCGACGCCGACCGAGAACACCATCTGCTCGACGGCGAGCAGGATCAGGAAGCGGCGACGATCGACGCGGTCGGCGATCAGCCCGCCGACGATCGGCAGCAACAGGGTCGGGCCGAGCTGCGCGAAGACCACGATGCCCACGAAGGTGCTCGAGTGCGTGAGCTCCCAGGCATAGGCACCGAGGACGACGTTCTGCATCCACGTCCCGATGTTCGAGGCGAAGGCCCCGAGGAAGACGATGCGGAAGGTCCGGTGCGCCAGCGCCGCTCGGATGGTCCCGCGCCGAGCCGGGATCGCCGCGTCGCCGTCGACCACCGCATCCTCGATCTCCTCGATGGAGATCGAGGGCAGGCCAGGCTCCTCGCGCTCTTCGCTCTCGTCGTCGCTCACCGCCACCTCAGGTCGCCCCGCCTCGTCGTCCGGGGCGCTGCGTCGAGCGTACGACGCCAGGGGGCCACCGGGGCACGCCCGCCGTCGACGCCCGCCCGACGCTGTCGAGGTGCGGGGTGGGCTGGAGGGCGCCGATCGGCCCTGCTGGTGCGCGCGGCCGTAGGATCGATGGATCATGGCCGTCACCAGCACGCCCGAGCCATCTCCGTCCGACGACTGGGTCCGCGCCCCCGAGGCGCGCCAGCGGCTGATCGCGGCGGCGATCGACCTGCTGCGCGAGGGCCCGTTCCCCAAGGCCACGGTGCGGGGGATCGCCGAGCGGGCCGGTCTCAACCCCCAGTCGCTGATGCGGAACTTCGGCTCCATCAACGGGCTCTTCGACGCGGTGGCCAAGGAGCTCACCGAGCGATCCCGCCAACGGGCTGCGGCGACGAACGACCTCGACCTGCTCCTCGACTCCGACCACACCCTGCGCACGCGCCTGCTGGCCTGGCTGCTCGGCGAGGGGCTGGATCCGAGCACGCTCCGGGCGGACCCCGCCGCACCCATCCACGATGCCCTCGACGAGCGCCGGGAGCAGTACGTCTCGGTGGGACCGAGGACGAACTACGTGTTCGGCGAGATCATCCTCTTCCTCGCCGAGGGCTTCGCCGTCTTCTCGGACACCCATCGGCCCTTCGCGCCGTCCGACCTCGCCGACGCCCTCGCCCTGATCGCCGACCTGCGCGCCCACCTCCCTGAGGCCGAGGCGCGCCTCGGCTGGTCCTCGTCGCCCCAGGTGCGCGACGACCCGCCGTCCGAGGTCCCTCGCTGAGGGACGGTCCGTCAGCGGGACGGTGGGCTCAGGCCTCGGCCGGAGCACCCGGCCGGCTGAACCGGTAGCCGATCCCCGGCTCGGTGCGGAAGTAGCGCGGCTGGGCGGGGACCGGCTCGAGCTTCCGACGGATGTGCGTCATGTGGACCCGGAGGTAGCCCGACTCGTTCTCGAACTCCTCGCCCCAGACCTCGTCGAGGAGGTGGCGCTGGGTGACGAGGCGGTCCTCGGCGCGGACCAGCACCATCACGATCTTCCACTCGATCGGGGTCAGGTGGACCGGAGCGCCGCCCACCTCGACCGAGCCTCGGGCGAAGTCGATGGTGAAGTCCTCGGTGGCGAGGACCGCGGCGGCCTCGATCGACGGGTGGCGGCGCAGGGCGGCGCGCACCCGGGCCAGCAGCTCGCCCATCGAGAACGGCTTGGTCAGGTAGTCGTCGGCACCCTCGTCGAGGGCGCGGATCTTGTCCGGGTCGCTCGAGCGCGCCGAGACCACGATGACCGGGACGTCGGACCACGACCGCAGGCTCTGGAGGACCTCGAGGCCGCTGATGTCGGGGAGGCCGAGGTCGAGGATCACCAGGTCCGGCGCCCCGTCGGCGATCTCGATGACCGCCTGCTTGCCCGTGGCCGCCGTGAGCACCAGGTAGTCGCGCGCCTCGAGGTTGGCGCGCAGCGCTCTGAGGATCTGCGGCTCGTCGTCCACGATGAGGACACGGGGCGGGCTCACCGGTCCACCGCCCCGACGATCTCCATGACGACCGTCAGGCCGCCCCCCGGGGTCTCGTCGAGGTGGATCGACCCCCCGAGCACCTCGAGGAACCCCTTGGCCACCGACAGGCCGAGACCAGAGCCGGCGCCGCTGTCGTCGAGCCGACGGAACGGCTCCATCGCCTCGGCCCGGTCGTCCGGCGAGATGCCCGGCCCCCGGTCCGACACCAC
>JBAXBB010000172.1:0-4921 GCA_037142235.1 Actinomycetes bacterium | reverse complement strand
GCCCGGACTGACCGCCACCGAGATCCACGTCGCGGTCATCGCCGACACCCCGGATCCGATCGCCGGGGTGAACACCTGGGCCGCGATCGTGAACGGCCGCAAGGGCGGCCTCGGCGGCCGCAAGGTCGTCGTGGACGCGTTCACCGTGAACGGTGACGCCGCCAAGTACGCCGCCGCCGTCACCACGGCCTGCACCCAGGACTTCGCGATCGTCGGCTCGTCGTCGGTCGCCGACGGCGCGACGACCGACCTCGTGGCCTGCGCGATCCCCGACCTCCCCGCCCGCGCCTTCACCGCGGCGCACCGAGGCGCCGCCGGCACTTACGCCGTGGTCCCCACCAGCCCCACGAAGGAGCAGGTCGGCGGCTTCAAGTTCCTCCTCGGGGCGGTGCAGGGGTGCTGCAAGCAGTACGTCGTGAAGTCCACCGACGCCGGCCAGGCGATCGCGACCGAGTCCTCGATGCAGGCCGCGGTCACCGCCGGGTTCACCACGGCCGGCAGCACGGCCCTGGCGACCGACGCTCCCGACTCCGCGTACACCGGGGTGGCCACCTCGATGCAGACGTCGGGGGCCACGTTCGGCCGGAGCGACCTCCCCTTCGACTCCACCATCACGTTGCGCACCGCCGGAGCGAGTCTCACCGGCGTGAAGGCCTGGTTCTGCCTCGCCCAGTGCTACTCCCCCACGTTCCTCAGCCAGGGTGGACCGGCGGTCGCGTCGGAGTACGTCCAGATCGGGACCAACCCCTTCGAGGAGGCGGCGGCGATCCCGGCGCTCAAGACCTACCTCGCCCACAGCGGGCCTCAGACCGAGCCCGCCGTGGAGTCCTACGCAGCCAGCCTGCTCTTCGACCAGGCGACGCGTCAGGTCCTCGCCCAGGTCGGCAAGGACGGGCTCACGCGGGCCCTCGTGCTGGGCAAGGTCGCGGCGACCAACGGCTTCACCGCCGGCAACATCCTCGGCCCGACCAACGTCGGGGGGCGGGTGCCCACCGGTTGCTTCGTGATGATGCAGGTGACCAACGGGAAGTTCACGCGGGTCTCGCCGACCACGGCCAAGACGCTGTCGTGCGGCGACCAGAACCTCGTGACCGTCGGCCCCTGACCCGATCGGGTCGAAGGCCCGCTCAGCGCGTGGGGAACGGCGAGGTCGTGACCTCGCCATCGACCCGACGGAACATCGAGTCGTAGCGGCGGGTCGCGAAGCGCCAGCCCCCGGGGATCCGCACGTAGGTGTCGTGGTAGACGCCGGCGAAGAACAGCTCCACGCCGTCGACCCGGAGCCCGAACTCGGAGATGTACCAGCGCCCCGTCGCCCGATCACCGTCTGCGGGGTCGAGGGCGACGGTGCCCGAGAGCAGCGCGTGGACGATGGTGTCCCAGCGGTCCAGCAACTCGGAGAGGAACGCCTCCACCGCGGCGGGCCCCCGGTGCTCGCCGTACCCCGTGACGGTCCAGGTGCCGTCGGCGGTGAAGAGGGCCGCCACCTCGGCCGGCGCCTGGCGGGTGACGGCGTCGGCGTAGCGCGCCAGCAGGTCGCGCACGCCCAACTCGTCGGCGACCGGGTCGGAACTCACGACCGGCCCCCCGGACCGCTCAGGACCACTCGCGGGCGGCCGAGCGGCGACGCCGGTCGAGGCGCAGGCCCGGCGGTGTCCAGGGGTCACCCAGCGAGAGGTCCGTCCCGGGGGCCACGACCGTGTCGATGGCGTCGAGCGTCGCGGCGTCGAGGCGCACGTCGGCCCCGGCGAGCGCGTCGTCGAGCTGCGCCTGCGTACGCGGTCCGATGATCGCCGAGGTCACCACCGGGTGCTCGAGCACGAAGGCATGGGCCAGGTGGGTGAGCGACACCCCGGCGGCCTCGGCCACGGGCACCAGCGCCTCGACCGCGTCGAGCCGGGGCTGGTTCGCGGGATCGTCGATCGGACGGGCCCGGGAGCCGAAGCCCCGCGCCAGGCGCGAGTCGGCCGGGAGTTCGGCGCCGCGCCGATATCTCCCGGCGAGCCAACCGCCGGCCAACGGGCTCCAGGGGATCACGCCGAGGCCGTAGCGCTCGCACGCCGGGAGGACGAACTTCTCGATGCCGCGCATGAAGATCGAATACGGGGGCTGCTCGCTCACGAAGCGCTCCCGACCCCACCGTTCGGCGTTCCACTGGGCTTCCACGATGTGGTCGGCGGGAAAGGTGGAATGACCGATGCTGCGCACCTTGCCCTGATGGACGAGGTCACTCAGGGCGCCGAGCGCTTCGTCGATGTCGGCGACGTTCGACGGACGGTGCATCTGGTAGAGGTCGATGTGGTCGACCCCGAGGCGGCGCAGGCTGTCTTCGCAGGCCCGCACGATCCAGCGGCGCGAGCCGTCCTGCATGTTCGGGTCGCGGCCCATCGTGGCCATGAACTTGGTGGCGATGACGACGTCGTCCCGACGACCCCGCACCGCCTCGCCCACGATCTCCTCCGACTCGCCGGCGGAGTAGACGTCGGCGGTGTCGATGAAGTTGATCCCGGCGTCGAGGGCGCGATGGATCATGGCGACGCAGTCGTCGTGGTCGGGATTGCCCCACTGCCCGAACATCATCGCCCCGAGACACAACGTGCTGACCCGGATGCCGCTACGACCGAGGATGCGCATCTCCATGGGTCCAACCTATCCCACCGACGGACCGGACCCGACCGGACCGGACCGGACCGGGCGCCGGGTCAGCGCAGCGGTCGGAAGAACGCCCGGACGTCGTCGACGAACAGCCCGGGCTCCTGCATGGCGGCGAAGTGCCCGCCCCGGGGCTGCTCCGTCCAGTGCACGATGTCGTAGCGGTGCTCGGCCCAGGCCCGCGGGGTGCGGGTGACCTCGCCGGGGAAATTGGCGACACCCGTCGGGACCGCCACGAAGTCGTGTGGCAACGCCGCGCGCCCGATCCGGCGCATCTCGTGGTAGAGCCGGACCGACGAGGTGGCGGTGGCGGTGGCCCAGTAGAGCGTCACGTTGGTGAGCAACTGGTCGCGGGTGAAGCACGCCTCAGGGTTCGGACCGCCGTCGGACCACGCGCCGAACTTCTCCACGATCCAGGCGCACAGCCCGGCGGGTGAATCCTCGAGGGCGTACCCGAGGGTCTGGGGCTTGGTCCCCTGGATCTCCTGGTAGCCCACCCCGGTGGCCCGCCATTCCGCCATCGCCCGCAGGCCCGCGACGTCCTCGGGCGTGAGCGCGCCGGCGTCGGCGTCATCGGGCTTCGGGACGATCAGGAAGTTGAGGTGCAGGCCGAGCACGTGGTCGGGGTCGAGGTCGGCGACGTTGGCGCAGATCACCGAGCCCCAGTCGCCCCCTTGCGCCCCGTAGCGGTCGTAGCCGAGGGCGGCCATGAGCTCGGTGTACGCCCCGGCGACGCGACGGGGGTGCCAGCCCGCCTCGGTGGTCGGCCCCGAGAAGCCGTACCCGGGGATGGAGGGAGCGACCACGTGGAAGGCATCGGCCGGGTCGTGGCCGTGGGCGCGCGGATCGGTGAGCGGACCGATCACGTCGAGGAACTCCACCACCGAACCGGGCCAACCGTGGCTGAGGAGCAGCGGGACGGCGTGGGGCTCGGGCGAGCGCTGGTGCACGAAGTGGAGCCGCTGGCCGTCGGCATCGGTGACGAAGTGGTCGAAGGCGTTGAGCCGGGCCTCCTGGGCCCGCCAGTCGAAGCCGTCGCGCCAGTAGGCCAGCAGGTCGGCGAGGAACCCGAGCTCGGTGCCCTGGCTCCAGCCGGCGTCGGCGACCTGGTTCGGCAGACGGGTGCGGGCGAGGCGCTCGTGCAGGTCGTCGAGGACGGCCTCGGGCACCTCCACCCGAAAGGGGGCGATCGGACCGATCATCGGGTCAGAACTGCACGCTGGGGGGCAGGTCGTGGCGCAGGATCGCCTCGTAGCGCGGCGCGAGGACTTCGGCGTAGCGCTCGGAGGTGCAGATCCAGAACTGACCGGTGCGGACGCCGTCGAAGACGATCCGGGCCGCCTCCTCGGGAGGGATCCCGACGGAGGTCGTCATGTCGCGCAGGGCGTCGGCCACGAACCAGTGGTCGGGGGCCTGCGCCTCGCCGGGCGGCTCGTCGGGTCGGTTCCGGGTGGAGTCCGCGATGCGGGTGTCGACGGCGCCGGGCACCAGGCACGACACCCCGATGGCGCTCCCCTGAGCGCGCAGGTCGTGCGCCAGCACTTCGGTGAGCGAGGCGCAGGCGAACTTCGACACGTAGTACGGACCGCTGTAGGCGCTCGTGGTCATCCCGGCCAGCGACGACGTGTTCACGATGTGCAGGTCGCTCTCCCCCGCCTGCTCCTGTGCGAGCATGCGCGGCACGAAGGCCTGCACGCCGTGGAGCACCCCCCAGAAGTTCACCCCCATGACCCACGACCAGTCGGCGACGGTCCGCTGCCACGAGATGCCGGCCTGGAACACGCCGGCGTTGTTGCACAGCAGGTGCACCGCCCCGAACCGGTCGTAGGCGAGGTCGGCGAGCGCTTCGACCGACGCCGGGTCGCGCACGTCGACCGGCACGCCGACGGCCTCACCGCCGGCGGCGGCGACCTGCTCGACCGTGGCGGCCAGGGTGTCCTCCTCGACGTCGGCCAGCACGCAGCGCATGCCCTCCCCGGCGGCGTGGAGGGCGAGGCCCCGTCCGATGCCGCTCCCTGCGCCCGTGATGACGGCCGTCCGCCCGGCGAACTCCTGCATGACGCTCCCCCGCTCAGCGCACCGTGCGGAAGAACGCACGGACGTCGTCGACGAACAACTCGGGCTGCTCCATGGCGGCGAAGTGCCCACCCCGGGGCTGCTCCGTCCAGTGGACCAGGTTGAAGGCGTGCTCCGCCCAGCGGCGCGGCGGCCGGATGATCTCGCGCGGGAAGATGGCCGCGCCGGTCGGGACCTCCACCCGCCCTTCGGC
>JBAXBB010000171.1:0-4967 GCA_037142235.1 Actinomycetes bacterium | reverse complement strand
CCGGGCCGCGGACCACGGCGTGCGCGCCTCGAATGCGCTCTACGGCTACTGGATCGGCGTTGTGGTGCCCACCTGCATCACCGGCCTCTGCACCTTCGCGCACAACCCGTTCATCGCGGCGTGCGGAGCCGCCACGGTCGTGCTCGCCGTCCTCCTGTACCCGCGGGTGCGCCGCTACGTGGCCACCCGGGCCGACTGGGCCATCATCTATTCCGTCCCCACGTGGGTGGTCGTCGCGGCGTGGATCGTCGGCGCTCTGGCGGTGCCCGTGATCGGACTCGTCGACCTCTGGTGCTCGGTCTAGACCCTGGCGGCCCATCGGGATTTCCGGGGCGGCGCGGCCGTCACCTACGATGACGCTCCCTGCGGGTGTAGTTCAGAGGCAGAACATCAGCTTCCCAAGCTGAGAACGCGAGTTCGATTCTCGTCACCCGCTCCAGCCCAGGAAGACGGCCCTGACCAGCGCTTCCCACAAGGGAAGCCGATCGGTGCTTTCATAGGCACCCGCGGCCGTGTCGGTCTCGAGGGTGGCGACGCGCAGATCGGCGCCCCCGCCGAGGTTGGCGACATCCGCGGTGTTGTGCCGGTGGCGGCGCATCCAGTCGTTGAGGTCGTCGGTGCCGCCTGCGTAGGCGGGCCACACCGCGTTCGCCGACGTCGTGGAGAGGGCAGCACGCCGTTGTGGAAGCAGAGGTGCGCGACCGGCACGCGAGGCGGCGGACTTCGAGCAACGGCACGCGCGGGCGTGCCAACGCAGTGTCCAGGGTGATGATCCCGTGGTCGGCTTCGTCGAAGAGCGTGATGGTGTGGTCCTTTCCGCTGCGGGCCGTGGCGAAGGCTCGAGCCGTCCGTCCCGGCGGTGGGACACGCGGGTTGCGCCGGCAGGCGCGCGTCCACGGTCGCCCGTGGCACCTCCCGGGTGGGCGACGGCGGAGCACGCCGTCGCCGCTATCCCGAAAGGTGTGGTTCCGGCAGGGTGCCGACCAGGGCGGCGAGGTCGAGTCGGTCGGCCGGACCGTCCGGGTCGAGCGGTGGGCGGGCGATCCGGCGGGCCTCCGCCCCCGGGGTGGCCACGGGGAACGGCGGGTGTCCGGGTGGATCGGGGTCGGCTGCGATCGGCTCGGTCGGGGCGCCCGGCCAGCCCCGGTGCACGAGGAGCCGGAGTCCGTCGACGTCGGCGCGCAGCGACCGGCGCCCGAACCGGATGACCGGCAGCCCGGCTGCACCGAGGACGGCCGCCACCCGCCGCCGCGCCTGGTCGGTGACGACCGTGATCCCGTGGACGGGCCGGTCGCCCGGGCGGGGGTAGCGCAGCGTCAGCGCCAGCTCGCCGGTGACGACGTGGGGGATCCCGGCTGCGGCGAGGGCGCCCGACACCTCGCCCGCCCGTCGACCGGCGACGGCGCCGGCCGCGAACGACCGTCGGCGCAGGCCGGCAGTGCGCCGGGCCCAGGGACCGTCGCCGACTGCGTTCACCACGTCGTCGAGCAGGAGCAGGGCCCGCCAACCGCCGAACGCCAGGTGGTCGGGTTCAGACCGGTCGAGCGCCTCCACCGCGGCCGCGATCCGGTCCGGCCCGGGCGGCCCGAGCACCGCGTCGACCAGGACGGTGACCGGATCGGTGCTCACCGTCGCCGGGCGCGGACCATGGCCACGGCCCGCAGGTAGTCGCCGTAGGCGTCGCGACGCGTTTGAGTGGTGCTGTCGGGGTGGAGCCGCCGTACGAGCGACAGCGCCGGGACCGGGGTCTCCCGGACGCCGAGCACCCGAGCCCGGGCCAGCCACTCCACGAACTCGCCGACCCGCAGGGACTCGTCGTAGGGGCCGACGCGGTCGAAGATCGCGCGCCGTCCGAGGATGCCGCCGGCCAGCACGGCGGTGGGTGCCGCGGCCCGGTCGGCGGCGGAGACGGGTGCCGTCGGGTCGTCGGTCGCGTGCACGCGGCCGATCGCGAGGGCGTCGGGGTCGGCCGCCACGGCGGCGGCCAGGAGTCGGGTCCGGTCGGTCGGCCAGACGTCGTCGGCGTCGAGAAACGCCAACCACGGACGCCCGCCGACGGCGGCACCCGCGTTGCGGGCACCGCCGATCCCGTGCGGCTCGGTCAGCCGGACCACCGTCACGCGCGGGTCGGCCCACGACGCGACCAGGTCGGCCGTGCCGTCGGTGCTGGCGTCGTCGACGACCACGACGTGGGTGTCGGTCTGTTCCTGGTCGAGCGCGGAGCGTACGGCGTCGGCGATGAAGGCGACCCCGTTGCGCACCGGGACCACCACGTCGAGCTCGACCACCGCCGCCCGCTTGCGCGCCAAGTGGTCGCGTACCGAGTGCAGCAGGCCGGCGGCGTCACGGGACGCCAGGCGCGACTGGTTGTCGGTGTGGATGTGGCGCTCCAGCACAACGTCGTCGATCGTCACGGGCGGGAGCCCGGAGTCGCGGAGCCGGAGGTACCAGTCGACGTCGTCGAACATCCCCACCCCCTCGGCGACGAGACCGATGCGGGCGAACGCACCGCGCCGGAAGAGCCCGGTCCCAAGGTCGTGGCCGGGGTGGTCACCGTCGAACCAGCGGTCACGGAGCCAGGGTCGGTCGGCGTCGCCACCGACGTCTACGTAGCGGACCCGTCCGTACGCGGCGTCGGCGTCGGAACGGTGGAGGGCGAGCCGGAGCCGAGCCACGTGATCGGGGGTCCAGACGTCGTCCTGGTCGAGGAACGCCACGAACGGCAGGTCGTTCTCGGCGATCCCGCGATTGCGGGTGGCCGCCACCCCCCGGTTGCGGTCGGCGTGCAGCACCACGAGCTCGTGGCCGGCGCGTTCGACCGCGGCCCGGGTCTGCTCGGCGACAGCGACGGAGTCGTCGGTCGAGGCGTCGTCGACGACCACGATGCGGCAACGGCCGACCGACTGGGTGGCGACGCTGCGGATGGCGTCGGCGACGAAGACGGTCCCGTCGAACACCGGGATCACCACGCCGACGCGGGGGTCGGCGGCGTCGAGGACGGCGTCGAGGTCGGTGACGGTGTGGGCGAGATCGACGCGCCGCGGCAGCACGAACGCGGGGAGCGCTCCGCACACCGCGCCGATCCGGGAGAGCACCTCGGCCTGGCCGTCGGGGAGCGCCCCGACGGTCGAGGGCGCTGCGGCGGTCCGGGCCCGCGCGCCCGGCACCGCGACCACGGGTGCGTCGGGGTCGGCGGTCGGGTCGAGGACGACGACGCCGACGAGGTCGACGGTGGCCGCGAGGTGGGCGGCGTCGGTCCCGGTGAGGAGGTGGACCCACTTCCGGCCGCCCACCGTCCACGAGCGGGTCGCGGCCACGGGCAGTTCGGGATGGTCGCCGTCGAGCTTGGTCTTGACGGCGCCGTAGACGCCGTGCGCGAGCCAGCGGTCGGCGTCGGGGCGCACGAGCACGGCGTCGTCGCCGGCGGTCACCCAGCCGGCGCCGAGCGCCGCGGCGGTCGTGGTCGACTTGCCGAACCCCGCCTCGCCCACGACCAGGAGGCCGCGCGCGGTGTCGGCACCGAACCGCCGTCCGACGACGGCGGCGTGCACGAGCACCCCGCCGCCGGCGAGGGCCACCCAGTGCACGAGCGGCCGGAGCGGGGTGACCTGCTCGTACTCGTCGGGGGCACCCACCCGGACGACGACGGCCCGACCGCTGGCCGGGTCCCATGCCGTCACGGTGCCGTCATGGGCGGCGCGGTCGATCTTGACGCCGTGGCCCGGACGGGGTGGGGGACCGATCACGTCGGCCAGATCGGCGACGGCACCGCTGCACAGGTCGATCCCGTGATCGGCGGACCCGACGGGGAGGGGCCGGGCCCAGGCCGTGGCGTACGGGCCGAACCATTCGGGCCGGGTCGTGCGGTGCCGGACGACGACGGTGCCCCAATCGGCACCGGGCTCCTCGACCGAGCGTTCGGCGAGGTGGGCGTGGACGGCGGCGACCCAGGCGACCGGATCGATCGGACGGCCGGGGTCGGGGTCGGGGCGGATCACTCCGGCGGCGGCGTGGGCCAGCCGGCCACGTCGTCGGCGTCGTGGATCGGGTCGAGGCCGAGCAGGTCGGCCATGTCGTCGTGCGCCTCGAGGAGGAGCGGGGAGCCGTCCCAGGGCACGGGAGCATCGGGGATGATCGGTGCCGGGGCCGCCCGGACGAGACCCACCTCGACCAGTTGGGCGAGGAACGCCGCCACGGCCTGCTGCTCGCCGGCGGTCCGGTCGGCGGCGACGACACGGGCAGGAACGCCGCGGGTCAGGGCCCGCCACACGTGGGCGGCGGCCGGTGGCACGACGTAGTAGATGCCCTGGTCGAGGTCGATGGCCAGGACCTCGCCGTCGACCTCGTCACTGATGACGGCCGGGCTGCGCAGCTCGTGTGGCTGATCGAGCAGGTCCACCTCGGTTGCCGCTCCCGTCGTCGCCCACCGCCGCGGCCAGCACGGCGGCGACGACCCGATCGTACGGTCCGGTGCCGTACGCGGCGGTGACCGCCGCGTGGGCCATGTCGGCGCACGAGCGGGCGACCGCCGGATCGGTGAGGGCCACGACCGCACGGGTGATCGCGTCGGGATCGTCGGCCACGGACACGCCGTCGGCGGCGGTGGCGTCGCGCACGAGTGCGCCGCGCGCGCCGACGGACGTGGTGACCACCGGCAGTCCGAGCCCCATCGCCGCCACGACCTTGCGCTTGGCGCCCGCACCGAAGCGGAGCGGTGCGAGGAGCAGGCGGTGGTCGTGGTGGAGCGCCCGAAGCTCGGCGTCGGACACCCGACCGGTGAACCGCACCCCGTGGTCGAGACCCGTCCGGGTTGCCGCCGGCCACTCGCCGACGACGGTCAGGGGGTCGTCGACGCCCTGCGCCTGCAGGCGCGCGAGGAGGGTGGTCACGGCCTCCCGGACCGCATCGCGGTTCGGAGCGTGCGCGGCGCCGCCCACGAGGAGGAGCCCGGAACCGGCGCCCGGCGG
>JBAXBB010000170.1:0-4999 GCA_037142235.1 Actinomycetes bacterium | reverse complement strand
TCGGCCGTCCCGAGACACCAGAAGGCATCCGAGGTCGTCAGCCGGGCGAACAGCAGCACCTGGGTTCCGAGGGTGCGGTGATTCAGGTACCGCCGACCCGTCTTCCCCGTTCGACTCGTGACCGACTGACTCTCCCAGTGGATGAGCTGCGGACTCACGGCGTAATCCCGGTAGCGCGTAGTCGGCGAGAACGACCCGGCAGACTTGTCGAGCGTGAAGGCGAGGAGATCGGTCTGCGTCGGCTCATGCCACCAGACACCGGTTTGCCAATTCGGTGGCCGGGCATCGGACCCCACGGCGAACGCAGCCAGGATCTCCGCCCGCGTGTAGCAGGCGTGAGTGACCAGGGGGACGTCGGCGATCCCGACCGGCTGATTGAGGTGGTGAACCCGACTCTGGACCACTCCGAGGAGCTCCACTGCCTCGCGGCGCACCTGCGGATGCTCCCACAATTTCGCGATGGCGGCGTCGAGCGATATTGCTCGTTTCGAGAACACCAGTGCGCTGAGCAGCATGCGGAGTCGGCGGCGATCCAGCTCGCTGAAGTCAGCGGAATTCGGTGCCGTCTCGGACTCCAGGAACCGAACGTAGTTCGTCAGGCGGTCGACGTCGTTGACGTGCAAGAGCCTCCCGATCCCTCGCAACAGGGTGGTCTCGTCCGGCCCTGGAGGATCAACATCGAAACCGACGCTTCGACGCAGCTCCGTCCAGCTGTGCTTGCCGTTGTAGAGATCCTCGACGTCGAGTCCGGTTTCGTCGAGAAACACCGCCAGCGTGACGTCACCCAGGGCGGTCAGTTCCCGACAGCGCGACCGCCAATCCGCCGGCAGCGCGGTCTTGATGCTCTTGAGAATCGTCTCCTGGGCGATTCCCTCGAGTTCGATTGAGCATCCGGCCGGAAGAAACGGGAACCCGTTCTCCACTTGGCGCTCGATACTCCGACGGCTACCTCCCAGGAGCGCCCGATAGCGGGTATCGAAGCGGAACTGCCGATGCTGCATGCCGATGAAGTCGAGCACGGTGCAGACGTCCTTGTCGGGTGAACGTCGGAGCCCGCGGCCCAATTGCTGCAGGAACAGCAACGCGCTGTCGGTTGGCCGGAGGAACAGCAACGTGTCGACGTCAGGGACGTCGATGCCCTCGTTGAAGAGGTCGACGGAAAATACGACATTGGTGCGTCCGTCTTTCAGATCGAGCAGAGCACGTTGCCGGTCGTCTTGCGGCGTCTTGCCAGAAATCGCCACTGCGGCGATTCCGGCGCCCGAGAACTTCCGGGCCATGAACTCCGCATGGGCAACGCTCACGCAGAACCCCAGAGCCCGGATGTTGCCCGGGTTGCCAACGTGGCGTCGGACTTCCCGGATCACGCCACGGACCCAGATGTCATTCGCCGTGTACACGTTCGTCAACTCATTGAGGTCGTAGCCCAGCCCACGCTTCCATGGGATGGTCGTCAGGTCCGAGCCGTCCGGGATGGCGAAATAGGCGAACGGGACCAGGAAGTGCTGGCTGATCGCGTCCCAGATCCGCAACTCGGCCGCGATGCGACCCCCGAAGAACCGGAGCACGTCGAGACCATCCGTCCGCTCGGGCGTAGCCGTCAGACCCAGCAGCTCGACGGGGTCGAGGTGGTCGAGCAGCCGGGCGTACGACGGCGCAGCCGCGTGATGGAACTCGTCGACGACGACCACGTCGAAGTACGACGGATCAAGGTCGTCGAGATTCAGGCGTTGCAGACTCTGCACCGAAGCGAAGACATGGTCGAAATCGGTCGGACGCTTCCCCCCGACCCACAACTCGCCGAATGAGGCGTCACCCGTTGCGTGACGAAAAGTGGATCGACTCTGCGCCAGGATCTCCTCCCGGTGGGCGACAAACAACAGTCGTGACCGCCCGAGCCGCTTTTGGAGACGTGCAAAGTCCACTGCTGCCATAACGGTCTTTCCCGTTCCGGTGGCGGCGACGAGCAGATTCCGGTGGGAGCCTCGCGCTCTCGCCACCTCGATGTCTTCGAGGAGCTGCTCCTGGAACGGCCGAAGGGTGATCGCCATCGGCAAGAGGTCTGCCCCGCGGACGACCGCGACCTTTGTATGCTCGACGAACTCCTCACGCTGGAAGTCGACGAACTCTTGACTCTGCCAGTACGACTCGAACACCGCGGCCATCTTCTGACACACGTCCGGATTCCGTGCCGCGGACACGCGGATGTTCCACTCGATCCCAGTGATCTGTGCAGACCGAGTGAGATTCGATGACCCGATGTAGGCAGTGGTGAATCCGGACCGGCGCTCGAAGAGCCATGCCTTGGCGTGTAGTCGGGTCGCAGAAGTATCGTACGAGACCCGGACCGTTACACCGGCGTCCTGAAGCATCTCGAGGGCCTCGAGTTCGGTGCTGTTTGTGTAGGTGGTGGTCAAGACCCGGACCCGGCCACCGTCTGCGACGTGGCGGTGAATCGCATCGAGGAGTGGGCGAATACCACTGACCCGGATGAACGCCATCACGACGTCGATCTGATCGGCCGAGATGATCTCGGCCTTCAACTCGTGACCGACCGCTGGTTCACCAGGTGCGTTGGTGAGAATGGTCGTGTCCAGCAGGGACGTCAGCGGCAGCGGGACCTCTCGGGCAGATCCATCCGGATTGCGCCGGAGGATCGCTTCCAGGACTCGTGGCGGATCGACGAGCACGTCGACGTCAGCTTCGAACAGCTCGGGAAACACATCCCGCGCCGATCGCAACACCGCGTGGATCAACTCGGCGCCACGCTGGGAGCGTTCCTGATCGGGCAAACCGTCGATGGCGCGGCCGACGACCTCGGCGAGGAAGCGGGACAGGCGGTCTGACGCGTCGCCCGGTGAGAGCGCCCGGACTCGAGGGGTGAACGCCTCCTTCAGCGCCTGGACCCGCACCTCGAGCCGTTGGGTGAGCAGTGCTTCGTAGAGACCAGGCTCCAGGTCGTCGTCGGCCATGGCCGCAGTCTGGCCGATGCAGCATGTCAATCGTTGGACGATTCAGGCGGACGCTCGGGTAGCGGGCGCCGTGTCCATCCCTCCCGGAATCCTTCACTGTCCCACTCCGGTCGTATCGTTCGAGTCGTGCGCATCCTCCACACCTCCGACTGGCACCTGGGCCGGATCTTCCACGGTGAGTCCCTCCTGCCCGAGCAGGAAGCGGCCATCGACCGAATGGTCGAGATCGCCACCGATCAGCAGGTCGACCTGGTCGTGGTCGCGGGCGACCTCTTCGACCGGGCCCTGCCCCCCGCCAGCGCCGTCGAGCTGCTCGGCCAGGCGGTGCGCCGCCTGCGTGACACCGGCGCCACCGTGGTGGCCATCGCCGGCAACCACGACTCCCACGTGCGGATCGGCGCCTACGACCCCCTCCTGGCCGAAGGCATCAGCCTCCGGGGCGACATCGCCCGGGGCCACGAGCCGCTGATGGTCACCCCCCGCTCCGGCGACCCGGTGGCCGTCTACCTCCTCCCCTACCTCGACCCGTCGCTCGCCGGGCCGGTCCTAGCCGCCGACGGCAAACCTGAGCCCGACACCCGTGAGCCCGAGGCACGCCGACCCCGCCTCACCCACGACGCCGTCACCCGCCTCGCCGCCGAGCGCATCCGCACCGACCTCGCCGGCCGCTCCGGCACCCGTTCGGTGCTGTTGGCCCACTCGTTCGTCGCCGGAGGCACCACCTCCGAGTCGGAGCGCGAACTGTCGGTCGGCAACCTCGACCGGGTCGCCCTCGACGCCTTCACCGGCCTCGACTACGTCGCCCTCGGCCACCTCCACGGCGCGCAAGGCTTCGCCGACGGGCGGATCGCCTACTCGGGCACCCCGTTGCCCTACTCGTTCTCCGAGGAGACCCACACCAAGTCCGTGCGGATCGTCGAACTCGCCGCCGATGGCACCCCCACCACCGAGGTGATCCCGCTCGGCGTGGGCCGCGGCCTGGCGACCATCACCGGCCAGATCGAATCTCTCCTCGTCGACCCGGCCCACGAACACGCCGAGCACAAGCGGGTGCGGGTGTTCCTCACCGACCGTGACCTGCCCCTGCGCGCCATGGAGCGCCTCCGGGAGCGGTTCCCCCACGCCGCCGAGATGTCGCACACCCCGCCCGGTGTGGCACCGCGCTCCGACGTCGTTGCCCCCCGCGCCGGGCAGGCGGTCTCGCCGATCGACCTGCTCGACGGCTTCTGGGCCGCCCAGACCGGTGACGCCCCCGACCCCGACCAGCGGGCCGTGCTCGAAGCCGCCGTGACCGCCACGGCCCGGAGCGACCCGTGAAGCCCCACCACCTGACCATCACCGCCTTCGGCCCCTACGCCGACACCGTCACCATCGACTTCGACGACCTCACCGCCGAAGGCCTCTTCCTCATCCACGGCGACACCGGCGCCGGCAAGACCTTCCTCCTCGACGCCATGACCTACGCGCTCTACGGCAAGGTCGCCGGCGCCCGCGACGTCGACCACCTCAAGTCCGACCACGCCGCCGCCGACGCCACCCCCGAGGTGCGCCTCGCGTTCTCGGTCAACGGCGAGCGCTACGTCGTCACCCGCTCCCCGGCGCACGAACGACCCAAGCGGAAGGGCACCGGCACCACCTCCCAGGCGGCCACCGCCTCCCTCGCCCGGGTCGACGGTGGCGACCAGACCCCGGTGTCGGGCAACAAGGCCGAAGTCGACACGACCATCACCGAGCTCGTCGGGCTTGACGCCGCCCAGTTCACCCAGGTGATCCTGTTACCCCAGGGCAACTTCGCCGAGGTGCTCAGGGCCAAGGCCGATCAACGCGAGTCGCTCCTCAAGACTCTCTTCGACACCCGCCTCTACGAGCGGATCACCTTCTGGCTCGACGATCAGGCGTCGGCCGCCCGCAAGGGCGTCTACCAGCAACAAGAAGCGCTCGAGGTGCTGTGCCACCAGGCCGCCCACGAGTGGACCCCGTTCGCCCCCGACGGCGAAGACGTCGTCGAGCCCGCCGACGACGACACC
>JBAXBB010000169.1:0-5051 GCA_037142235.1 Actinomycetes bacterium | reverse complement strand
GGGCACCCGGGCTGGGTCCCCCGCCTCAGGTCGGGAGCACGCGCACGCCCAGGATCGCCTGGACCCCGCTCCCCGCCCGCGGCCGCCACCGGACGGGCACCATCCGCCACGACCCCACGACGAGGCGCAGCCACCGCGGATGACGCAACAGCCGGAGGAAGAGCCGGCGGCGGCGGCCCACCGGGCCCACCACGTCGGCCAGCTCGGTCGCCACCGCGGCGAGGTCGCCCGCCTGGCGACGGTCCCCGGCCCGGAGCATCGCCGCGTACTCGAGGAGCGTCGCCTCGTGGAGCCTCGGGTACAACACGTCGGTGACCCAGTAGCGGTTCGATCGCACCTGATCGGGCACGACCGTGCGCATCTTGGCCAAGAACCGCACCCGGCTGCGCCCGAAGGAAGCCGACGACGACGAGCCGTTGTCGTGGACCCGGTAGCGCGTGAGGGCCATCGGCACGAAGGCCGATCGGTGCCCCGCCCGGAACATCCGCACGAAGAGGTCGTCGTCCTCGTACCCGGTCAACTCGGGATCGAACCCTCCCACCGCCAGGACCGCGTCGCGCCGCACCACGCTGGCCGACGGCAGCACCATCAGATCGGCACCGAGGAGGTCGCCGACGGAGGCGAGGTCGGCACGCACCCCGTGGCGGAGGCGGTAGTTCCGGGTGACGTCCCGGCCACCGGCGTCGATCTCGTCGAAGTCGCTGTAGGCCCAACCCACCCGGTGATCCGCCTCGAGCACCGCGCACAGCCGCTCCAGGTGGTCGGGCGTCCAGACGTCGTCCTGGTCGAGAAAGGCGACGAGCCCACCGGCGGCCAGGCGGAGCCCGGTGTTGCGGGCCGCCGACTGCCCCTGGTTCGACTGACGTTCGAACCGCACGGGCACCGGTGCCTCGAGCGCACCGAGCATCGCGGCCGACCGGTCGTCGGAGCCGTCGTCGACCACGACCACCTCGTCGGGGAGCCGAGTCTGGGCGAACACCGACGCCAGGGCCTCGACGCAGTGATCGGCTCCGTTGTACAGCGCCACGACGACCGTGACCTGATCGTTCACCAGAGAGATTTCATTATTCTCCATGATTACGAGACCACTCCGGCCAGGGTCAGGGCGGTGAGCGCGGCGTCGAGCCGGCCGAGCGCGTCGGTGGGGAGCGTCACGGTCCCGGCCGCCGCGTTCTCGCGGATATGGGCCGGGGTCCGGCTCCCGGGGATCGGCACTACCGCGGCCGAACGGCTGAGGAGCCAGGCCAGGGCGAGTTGGGCCGGCGTGAGGCCCACCTCGGCCGCCAACGCCCGGACCGGTGCGAACCGGTCGTGGTTCGCCGCCAGGTTCGGGCCGGTGAACCGTTCCACGTTGCGGCGGAAGTCGCGCTCGCCGACCGCCGCCACCGTGCCGGCGAGGAATCCCCGGCCCACCGGGGACCACGCCACGACGCCCACACCGGTGCGCTCGCAGTGAGCGAGGAGTGCCGGATCGATCGGATGCCACATCGACCACTCCACCTGCACCGCGGCGATCGCGCACACCGTCTGGGCACGCACCAGGTGCTCGAGGGTCGCGTTGCTCAGGCCTACGTGCCGGACCAGCCCGGCGGTCACGAGGTCCGCGACGGCTCCGACGGTCTCCTCGATCGGCACCTCCGGGTCGGGGAAATGGGGGGAGTAGACGTCGAGGTGGTCGGTGCCGAGCCGGCGGAGGCTGCGCTCGCAATAGTCACGCACGAGGCGCGCCTCACCGTTGATCCGGAACTCACCCATCGCCCAGGGGACCGGGAGGCGGTGGGTGGGCTCACCCTCGGGGGGCCGGAGCCCGAACTTCGTGCTGATGCACACCTCGCCGCGTCGGCGCGACGTCCCCCGGCCCGCGAGGAACGCCCCGATCTGGCGCTCGTTGGCACCGTAGGAGTCGGAGGTGTCGACGAACCGACACCCGGCGTCGAGCGCGGCCGCCAGGGCGGCGCGAGCGCCGTCGTCGTCGACCGGCGCCTCGTACGTGCCGGCCAGCACCATCGCGCCGTAGCCCACGGCCGGCACCACGAGCGGGCCGAGGTGCCGCTCGGGCAACGTCGCCAGTGCCGCGGACGACCGATCTGCGGCCGTCACGGCGCGAGCCACTCGTCGAGCGAGGCGTCCTCCCAGTCATCGGGCCCGTAGACGGTGCGCGGGAGCGGCGTCATGATGTGCGTGTCGCCTCCGGTGACGAACTCCGCGGAGCGGCGCTCCCAGTCCACGATGCGTTCGTCGGCGGTGCCTTCGTCGCTGAGGCCCCGCGCCGTGTCGCGGTCGGCGCGCCAGCGCACGTGCGCCTCCACGCTGGTGGCCCAGACCATCACGACCTCGTGCTGGTTGCTCAGCACCTCGTAGAGGCCGGTCGGCTCGTGGCCGTGGTCGCGCATCATGGGCACCCGCTCCTCGGCCACCGCCGCGAGGAAGTCCAGGGTGCTCCCGGGGCGGACCGTCAGGATCTCGTTGACGAAGAGGGTCCCCCGGACACCGCGGGCCGCGATCTCTTCGGTCGTCGGGGAGCCCGGCACCCCGCCGCAGAGGCGGTCGAATCCACCTGAGCGCCACTGGGCCGCCTCGTCCCACCAGTCGCCGTAGAAGGCCTTGCGCCGCTTGAGGTTCATCCGGTCGACGTTGCTCGCCCAGCCGTTCCAGCCCTTCGAGCCGATGTCCCAGATGTTGACGACCTGCGGCCAGCGGCCACCCCCGGCCGCGCACACGTAGAACGAGCCCTGCAGCCCGAACATCTCGGGCATGCGCAGCACCGGGTCCTTCCAGAGGTGCTCCATGTAGTCGTACTGACCCTGCCCCACGACGTCGACGACCTCGTAGAGGTAGAGACTGCGCGTGCTCATGCGGTTCCTTCCCTCGCGACCCCCCGGGGCCGCGACCCGGTCGGCGATCTCCTCGGCGGCGGTGTCCGAGCGCACCGTACCCCCGCGATGGGCTAACGTCCGGCGACTTCAGAACCGTGGTCCCAAGAGTGGGGACTCGTGTCGTCTGACCCCCGAACCACCCACCGGGAAGTGGCGACCACCATGTGGATGCTGAGCACGAGGGAACTGCTCCACCGATTACGGAGGATCGTCCTGGCCGTCGTCGTGGTCGCGGTGGTGTTCGCCATCGCGGTCGCGGTCGATGGCATCAAGCGGACGCTCCAGGAGGAACCGCACCAGCTCACGCAGGTGCTCGGCGTCGACGGATGGGTCGTTGGCGGCCACAACCGCAGCCCGTTCACGACCGAGGCCGTGCTGCCCGAGAGCGCCGTCGCCGAGATCGCGGCGCTGCCCGGGGTCCGGGCGGTGCATCCGGTCGTCGCGGGCCGGGCCACGGTCTCCTCGCCCCGGCGGATCAACACCAACCTGATCGGTTTCGACGCGGGGGCCCGCCGCCCGGACTGGCTGCACCTCACCGCCGGCCGGATGCCCCGGTCCGACCGGGAGGTCGTCGCCACCGGTGACCTCGGCGTGCGACCCGGGACGACCATCGAGACCACCGCCGGCAGCCTCGAGGTGGTCGGTCTCACCGCACGCGGCTCCTACAACGCCGGGGCCCCCACGCTCTTCACCTCCGTGGCCGCCGCCCAGCGGATCGTCCTCGACGGAGCCCATCTCGTCATGGGCATCGGTTTCGACGGGCACCTCGCCGATCCGCCCGCCGGCACCCGCGTCGGGACCAACGACGACACAATCACCGACCTGCACCTGACGATCGCCAGCGCGGCCTCCACAATCGACTTCGTCGCCCTCCTCGCCTGGTTCGTCGCGGCCGGGGTGATCAGCGCGATCACCTACCTCAGCGTGATCGAGCAGACCCGGAACTTCGCGATCCTCCGGGCGACCGGATCGCCCGGTCGACTGATCGTGGGCAGCCTCGTGATCCAGTCGCTGACCGTTTCCGTCAGCGCGGCGCTCTTGTCCACCCCGATCGCCTTCGTCCTCCGGATGGGCATGCCCATGTATTCGATGATCACGTTCGCCTCCATGCTCGAGATCCTGGTGGTGGGAATCGTCGTCGGCATCCTCGCCAGCATCGCGGCGGCCCGTCGGGCGATCACGATCGATCCGGCTCTGGCCTTCGGGGGTGTGTGATGGCCAACGTCTCGTTCCGCGACCTGGTGGTCGAGTACTCCAGTGGTGGCTACGCGGTCCGCCCGTTCAACAACTTCAACCTCGACCTCGAGTCGGGCGAGATGGTCCTGTTGCTGGGTGCGAGCGGTTCAGGGAAGTCCACCCTGCTGTCGATCCTCGGGTCCCTGCTCACCCCCACGGCTGGATCGGTCCACGTCAGCGGCACCAACATCACCGCGCTGGCGGGCACCGAGCTCACCCAGTACCGCCAGCACGGCGTCGGCTTCATCTTCCAGGGCTTCAACCTGATCCCGAGCCTCGACGCGCGCCAGAACGTGATGATGCCGGCCATCGCCGCTGGGGTCGCCCGCTCCGAGGTCCGGGCCCGCGCCGAGGAGCTGCTCACCACCGTCGGACTCGCCGACCGCATGCACCACAAGCCGAGTGCGATGTCGGGAGGCCAGCAGCAGCGCGTGGCGATCGCGCGCGCCCTGATCCTCGAACCGCCGCTGGTCATCGCCGACGAACCCACCGCGTCGCTCGACTACATCCAGGTCGACGCCGTGATCCGGCACCTCCGCGACCTGGCATCCCCCGGCCGGACCGTCGTGATCGCCACCCACGACGAGCGTCTCCTCCCCCTGGCCGACCGCCTGGTCGAGCTCACCCCACATGCCGTCACGAGCGATCGGGAGCCCCAGCGGTCCGACGTGGCGGCCGGTGAGGTGCTGTTCCACCAGGGCGACGCCGGGGATCTCGTCTTCGAGGTCGAGTCCGGCAACGTCGAGATCGTCCGGGCGCTGACAGGTGGTGGCGAGGAGACGATGCAGATCGTCGAACCCGGCGGCTACTTCGGGGAACTCGCCCCGCTCTTCGGACTGCGCCGGGCGGGCACGGCACGCGGTGGACCCGCCGGCGCCGTCGTCACCGGCTACTCGGTCAGGGACTTCCGGTCCCGCCACGGCGACGCCTTCGCCGGCG
>JBAXBB010000168.1:0-5062 GCA_037142235.1 Actinomycetes bacterium | reverse complement strand
CGCCGCCGGTGAGCGTCGCCTCGACCACGACGACGATGTCGGCGAGGGCGGCGATGATGCGGTTGCGCACGGGGAATCGCACCGGGGACGGGCGCACGCCGTATCCGCTCTCACCCATCACGAGGCCGTGGGCGCGTACGGCCCGATAGAGGTCGTGGTGACGGCGCGGGTACTCGACGTCGAGCCCGGTGGCGACGACACCGATGGTCGTGCCACCGGCGGCGACCGCTCCGGCGTGCGCGGCGCCGTCGATCCCGAGCGCCAGCCCGCTGACCACGACGGCGCCGGCGTCGGCCAGGACGCCGGCGAGCTCCCGGGCGTCGGCCAGCCCGTTCGGGGTGGCGGCCCGCGTGCCCACGATCGCGACCCGGGGCGAGTCGAGGGCGTCGGGTCGGTCGCCTTCGGCGAGGAGCACCGAGGGGAGGTGGGGGAGCGGGTCGAGGACCGGGAATCCGGATTCGCCCGCCAGCCAGACCCGGGTGCCGCGCTCGGTCAGTTGGGCCCGAGTGGCGACGAGATCGAGGCGGTGGGTCCAGCGGGCGGCGTCGAGGCCGAGGCGCTCGCGGTGGCGCACGGCGGTGTGCGGTGCGAGCACCGCCGCCGCGCGTCCGGCGGCCACCGCCCGGGCGGCGGCGACGGGGCTTCCCGTGACGGCGACGAGGTTGCGCAGGCGGGCCGGTGTCATCTCGGGCAGGGCGGCGAGCGCGGCGGCGGCCACGTGGGCGGGGGTCGGCTCGGGGACCGGGAACGGCGGCGGGGTGGCCGGCATCAGGGGAGGTCCTCCCTGAGCATGGCGGCGAGCGCGACGTGGGCCGCGCCCACCTCGGCGACGTCGTCGAGGTCGGCGAGCGTGCGGGCGACCCGGCGCACCCGGGCGGTGCCCCGGCCGGTGAGCGAGCGCGCCGCGGCCTCAGCGTGCCACGCCGCGAGCGCGTCGTCCTGCAGCGGCACGACGCCGGGGAGCGCCCCGGCCGGGACGTGGGCGTTGCGCCGCCAGTCGGCGTCGGCGTAGCGGGCGCGCTGGCGCGCCACGGCGACGGCGACCCGTTCGCGCACCTCGGCCGACGACGGTCCGGGCGGCGCGTCCGGCGCGGGCGGCCGGACCGCGACGCGGAGGTCGAACCGGTCGAGGAGCGGGGCCGACAGCCGACGGCGGTAGCGCGCCCGCTGGACGTCGGTGCACGCGCAGTGCGGCGGACCCAGGCCGCACGGGCAGGGGTTCGTACACGCGAGGAGCTGGAAGTCGGCGGGGAGGGTGAGCGCCTGCAGCGCCCGACTGATCCGGACCACCCGCTCCTCGAGGGGCTGACGGAGGGCGTCGAGGGCGCCAGGGAGGAACTCGCCGAGTTCGTCGAGGAAGAGCGCGCCACGGTGGGCGAGGGTCACCTCGCCCGGGGTGGGCCGACCGCTGCCTCCGCCGACCAGCGCCGCGACGCTGGCGGTGTGGTGCGGGGAGCGGAACGGTCGCCGCCGGGCCAGGCCGCCCACGGGGACGCGGCCCGCCGCGGAGTGGATGCGGGTGACCTCGAGCGCCTCGTCGGGGTCGAGGTCGGGGAGGATGGTGGCGAACCGGCGCGCCAGCATCGTCTTGCCCGCGCCGGGCGGGCCGCTCAGGAGCAGGTGGTGGCCGCCGGCCGCCGCCGTTTCGAGCGCCCGCCGCGCCCAGGGCAGCCCCCGGACCTCGGCGAGGTCGCCGTCGTCCTCGGGTCCGGACCAGGCGCCGGGATCGGCGGCGTCCGGGTGCTCGGGGAGGGCCGGCCAATCGGGCCAGTCGGCGTCGTCGGCGAGGCAGGTGCGCAGCGTGGCGAGGTCGCCGGCGGCGCGCACCCGCACGGAGCCGACCAGGGCGGCCTCGGCGGCATTGCCCGGGGGGACCACCACGCGGTCGACGCCGGCGCGTGCCAGGGTGTCGACGAGCGCGATGGCGCCGGGCACGGATCGGACGCTCCCGTCGAGCCCGAGCTCGCCGAGCGCGGCGGTGTGCCGCACCGCCTCGGGAGCGAGGGCCTCGGTGGCGACGAGGATGCCGAGCGCGACCGCGAGGTCGAGCCCGGCCCCGTGCTTGCGCACGTTCCCGGGTGCGAGGTTGACGGTGATGCGACGCGGGGGCCACTCGAGACCCGACGAGAGGATCGCGGCCCGCACGCGTTCGCGGGATTCGCGGATGGCCGCGTCGGGGAGACCCACCACGGTGTACGACGGCAAGCCGTTGCTGACGTGGACCTCGACGGTGACGGGCTGGCCGTCGACCCCGAGCAGGGTTGCGCTGGCGACGGAAGCGAGCACGGAGACCTCCGGACGGTGGGCCGGTGCGCGCACCGGCGTCCTACGGAGGGTCGTACCGCGACCCCGACGGTGCCGGAGAACGTATCGACGGGGTGTGACGCTCACCGCGTCCCGGTGCCGGCATCGGGTCGTCGTCCGGGGGGCCCGTGTAGCGTTTTCCCCATGGCCTGGGACGTCGAGGGGTTCACGGCTTCCCTCACCGGCCGCAGCGAGCACACCCGGCGCGCCTACGAGCACGACGTCGCCGAGTTCGTCGCCTGGGCCGGGCGGGGCGGCTGCCCGGAACCCGCCGACGCTGACCATCGGGCCCTCCGCCGTTACCTCGCGTACCTCGACACCCGCGGGTTCGCCCGGCGCACCGTGGCGCGCAAGGCGGCGGCCGTGCGGGCCTACCTGCGGTACCTGAAGCGCCACGACGTCATCGCCACCGACCCGGGTCGATCCCTGCGCACCCCCAAGGGCGAGGCCCGACTCCCGCGTGTGCCGAGGCGCGACGAGGCGGCGACCTTCCTCGACGACGCCGCCCGTCGCCGTGACGCCCTCGAGGCGCGAGCCGCACGCGATGCTCATGCCGATGGTGATGCCGACACCGGACCGACCGCCGACCCGATCGGGGCGGCGGTGGCGGTGGCGGTGGCGCATCGCGACCTCGCCGTGCTCGAGGTGCTCTACGGCGCCGGACTGCGGGTTTCGGAGTGCTGCGGCCTGCGCGTCCGCGACACCGATCTCGACCGCCGGCTCGTCACCGTGTTGGGCAAGGGCTCGAAGATCCGGCGGGTGCCGATCGGCGAGATGGCCGGCGATGCCCTGGCCGAGTACCTCGCCACGGCCCGGCCGCTCCTCGCCCGTCCGGGGTCTCCCGACACCGTGTTCCTCAACCGACGGGGTGGTGCGCTCGGCACTCGCGACGTGCGCCGGGTCGTGGCGGCGTTCCCGCTGGCCGACGGCCGCCGTCTCCATCCCCACGCGCTCCGCCACGCGTACGCGACCCACCTGCTCGAGGGCGGCGCCGACCTCCGCGTCGTCCAGGAGCTCCTCGGGCACGCGGATCTCGCGACGACCCAGATCTACACGCACCTCACCCGCGACCGCCTGCGTGCGGTCTACGCGGCGTCCCATCCCCGTGCCTGACCCGGAGGCCCCCGACGCCGTCGCGCTGCTCTGGCGCCGGTACAAGGCGGACGGCGAACCCGAGGCGCGCGACCGGCTCATCCTGCACTACTCGCCATTGGTGAAGTTCGCGGCGGGTCGTGTCGCGTCGGGGCTGCCGCAGAGCGTGGAGCAAGCGGACCTCGTCAGCTACGGCGTGTTCGGGCTGATGGATGCGATCGAGAAGTTCGAGCCGGAGCGCGGGTTCAAGTTCGAGACGTACGCGATCACGCGGATCCGGGGTGCGATCATCGACGAGCTCCGCTCGTTCGACTGGGTGCCGCGGTCCGTGCGGGCGAAGGCCCGGAGGGTCGAGCAGGCCTACTCGCGGCTCACGGGCGAGCTGCAGCGCACGCCGGAGGACCACGAGGTCGCGGCGGCGCTCGACCTCACCGGAGCCGAGTTCGCTCACGTGATGTCGCAGGTGTCGTACACGGGTCTGGTCGCCCTCGACGAGCTCGTGGCGGCCGCGGGCGGAGACCGTGATGGCGCGACGGTCGGCGACACCGTGGCCGACGACTCGGCCGATCCGACGGCCCGCTACGAGGCGGAGGAGACCCGAAGTGTTCTCGCCGCGGTGATTGCGCGACTCCCCGAGCGCGAGCAGCTCGTCCTGCGGCTCTACTACGACGAGAGCATGACCCTGGCCGAGATCGGGGGCGTGCTCGGGGTCACCGAGAGCCGCGTCTGCCAGATCCACACGAAGGCGATCCTGGCGTTGCGCGGGCGCCTCACCAACCGCGTGGACTGAGGCCTTCCCTCCGGGGTCGGTCTCCGGATAGGGTTCTACTCTTTCCTCGCGCTCACCGCGTTCCTCGCGCTTTCCCCGTTCCTTCCCCGGTCGGTCTCGTCCGGAGGAGGTCGCGATGGGGATGCCCCGTCGGTGGGGTCGGTCGGCGGTCGTCGCGGGGTTGGCGATGGCGATGGTGGGCACGGTCGTCGGTTCCGTGGGTGCCGTGAGCGGGTGGCGTCCGCCGGTCGACGGCGAGATCGTGCGTCCGTTCGCGGCGCCCGACGGCCCCTACGGGGCCGGGCACCGGGGAATCGACTACGCGGTCGCGCCCGGCACCGTGGTGCACGCGCCGGGCGCGGGGACCGTGACGTTCGCCGGCGACGTCGGCGGGACCCTCCACGTCGTGCTGACGCACCGGGGCGGGGTGCGGACGTCGGTGTCGTTCCTCCAGAGCGTCGATGTGCGCGTGGGCGACATGGTCGGGGTGGGCGAACCGGTGGGGCGCTCCGGCGGGTCGGATCCCGACTCCGGCCACGGGGCCGGGGTGGTGCACTTCGGCGTGCGGCTCGGGGAGCGCTTCGTCGACCCCCGGCTGCTGTTCTCGTCGCCCGACCCGGCCGACCTCGTCCGACTGGTCCCGGCGGGAGACCCGGGAGCCGACGCCTCGCCCTGGTCGGTGGCACCGCCCGGTGGAGACGACGGGGGCGCCACCTCAGGGACACCCGGCGATCTCGGGGTCGGTCCGGGTCCGAGTGGCCCGCCCGATCCCGGGTGCGGTCCCGACGTCCCGGTGCTCGGCGTGGTCGTCGCCGCCGTCTGCACCGCCGTCGACTGGGCCGCGTCGGGCGTGGTCGACGCGCTCCACGCTGGGTTGTCGATCCTGGCGGCGGGCGG
>JBAXBB010000167.1:0-5174 GCA_037142235.1 Actinomycetes bacterium | reverse complement strand
CCAGCCCCCTCGGGGGCGGTCAGCTCGGTGGCGGCACCAGCCCCCTCGGGGGCGGTCAGCTCGGTGGCGGCACCAGCCCCCTCGGGGGCGGTCAGCTCGGTGGCGGCACCAGCCCCCTCGGGGGCGGCAGCGGCTCGGGCGGCCAGCAGGTCCAGCCCAGCAGCCCGGCCTCGGGTGCCTTCCTCGGCGTGGCGACCCAGCAAGACACCAACGGCGTGAAGATCGCCCAGGTGGCCAGCGGCAGTGCGGCCGAGAAGGCCGGCCTCCAGGTGGGTGACGTGATCACGGCGTTCAACGGCCGCAGCGTCACCTCTCCGACCGCTCTGGGGACCGCCGTGGCGAACCTGCAGACCGGTGACCAGGTTCAGATCACGGTCGACCGCAACGGCCAGACCAGCACCGTCAGCGTGACCCTGGGTTCGCGGAGCACCTCGAACAGCAACTGATCCGACCCGTCCCCCCGCTCGGGTCGCGAGAACGGCGGTCGTCCGGATTTCCGGGCGACCGCCGTTCCTCGTTCGTTCGTGGTTCGCCGCCGACCCGCAGGCCGACCCAGGATCAGGCCAGGCCCTCCATGATGGCTGCGATGTCGATGTTGCCGGTGAAGATCGCCGCCATCGTGCCACCGTCGGTGTTGAAGTTCTCGCCCGACACGTACGACGCCGCCCGGCTGTTGAGGAAGATGATCGGGTAGGCCTGCTCCTCCGGGGTGGAGCGCCGGCCGGCGCCCTGGGCGAAGAAGTTGATCATGTCGGCGCCCGACGCCGTCTCGAAGTCGCCCATCATCGGGGTCTGGGTCGGACCCGGGCTGATGCAGTTGACCCGGATCCCCTGCTTCTGAAGGTCCCAGGCGGCCTTCATCGTCCAAAGGATGATGACTTCCTTCGACGGGGCATAGCCGGTCTGGATCTCGTCGGGGTGCGCCTCGCACCACGCCCGGCCTTCGGCGTAGGTCTTCGTGTCGAGCAGTGGCTTCCACTTCTCGAGGTTCATGATGTACCCCGCGCCAGCAGTGGAGGAGATGCAGGCGATCGCGCCACCCGAGGTCATGAGCTTGGCCGTCTCCTCCGCCACGTGGCGCATGGCGAGGAAGTTCACCGACATGGTGTCGACGTCGGAGAAGGGCGGGCCGGGCAGTCCGGCGCAGTTGAACAGCGCGTGCACCGTGCCGCCGATCTTGGCGATGGCGGCGCTGGTGGCCTCGGGGTCGAGGAGGTCGGTGTTCTGGTAGGACGCCACGTCGACCGGCGGCTCCTTGCGGTCGATCACGTGGATCTCCGCTCCGAGGTTGGCGAGTTCGGTGACCGCGGCCGCCCCCATGCCACTTCCGCCACCACCGGTGACGATGACCCGCATGCCTTCGTAGTCCCAAAGTCCCATGTCTCGCTCCTGTGATCGTGTCTGGTCGGGAGAACTTACCCACGCACCGGAAGCGGTGCGATCACTCGCTCTTGGTGCCGTACGAACCTTCCAACGACTCGCCCTCCCGCTTGCCCGTGCGCTGCTCGGCGCCCTCGTGCGAAGTGCGGTAGTCGCCGAACTTCTCGTCGCGGGCCTGGAGGGCACCGGTCAGGCCGCCCTGGTCCTCGCGGGCCTTCAGGAACTCGGCCATGGCCTTGGTGTGCGTGCCGAGAGCGCAGAGCTCGGTGCCGGCGCGGATGCCCGCCCGCAACCCCATGATGTCCATCTGGTGATGGACGATCCGCTTGTTCATCTGCACCAGCTCGGTCGGGACCTGGGCGATGCGCACCGCCAGGTCGAGCGTGGCGTCGTCGAGCTCGTCGGCCGGGACGGACCGGTTGGCCCAGCCCCGCTCCACCGCCTCGATCCCGGAGATCGAGTCGCCGGTGAGCATCATCTCCATGCCCTTGCGCATGCCGAGGAACCAGGCGTGGAAGTGCATGTCGGGCACACCGAAGCGCACCGCCGGGTAGCCCATCTTGGCGTCGTCGGCGATCATCACGAGGTCGCAACCGGTGGCGAGCTCGCTCCCGCCGGCCAGGCAGTAGCCGTGAACCTGGGCGATGACCGGCTTGCCGAGGTCCCAGATCGACATCCAGCCGGTGGTGACGTGACGCGGCCACTGGCCGTCGCCACCCGGGGTGTAGAAGGGCAGCTCGAGGCCCTCGTTGCCGCCGCCGAGCTCGTAGCCGGCCGAGAACGAAGGGCCGGCACCCCGCACGATCTGGACGTGCACGTCGGGGTCGGCGTCGCCCTCGTAGAGCGCGGCCAGCACGTCGCCCCGCAGGGCGTGGTTGAGGGCGTTGCGCTTCTCGGGCCGGTTCATGGTGATCCGCCGCACGTGCGGTGCCGGCTCGTCGATCACCACGACGGTGTACTCACGGGGTCCAGGGGCGCCGTACACGGGTCCTCCAGGGGGCTCGGCGGTCGGGTCGGTGCAGGGTAGGCCAGGCGGCCCCGTCGGGGCGAGTGGGCGCCGGGAGGACCGGCGATCGGCCGCCCGCGGGCGAGCGGACCGGGAGCGACCCGCCCGGGCCGGACCGTTCCCCTGGGGTACCTTCCTCCATCGCCGCTCCGGCCCGGGCGTGGCGATGAACGGCCGTCACCGACCGGGCGGGGAGTGGAGATGATGCGACGACGCCGGACCGGATGGATCGCGGCGCTGGTGCTCCTGGCCGCGGCGCTTCCCGCGGTCGGGGCTTCGCCGGCGGCGGCCGGCCCGCCTGCGGGCACCATCACCGTCACCTCCACCGCCGACACCGCCGGCACGTGCCCGTCGGCGTCGACCTGCACCCTGCGCCAGGCGTTCACCGAGGCGAGCAGCGGCGGGGCGAACCAGAGCACCGACGTGACCATCTCGATCACCCCCGGCCTCGGAACGATCACCCTGGCCGGTGCGCTCGCCTTCGACGGCGGGAGCGGCGGCACACATGCGCTGACGATCCTCGGCAACGGCAACTCGGTGACCGGCGGCAGTGGCTTCCGACTGATCGGCAGCGCTTCGACCGGTTCGCTGACCGTCGACGATCTCAGCCTCGCCGGGGGCGCAGCCCCGAGCGGGAAGTACGGGGGCGCGATCAGCGCCCTCGGCCCGGTGTCCGTCACCGACTCGACCTTCACGAACAACACTGCCGCCGCCGGGGGCGGAGCGATCTACTCCACCGGCGCCGTCACCACCTCCGGGTCGACCTTCTCGGGCAATTCGGCCGACACGGGTGGAGCGCTCTACGCCGCTTCGGTGACCGTCGTGAACTCGACGTTCACCGACAACCATGCCAGCCCCGGCGTCGCGGGGGCGATCCTCGCCTTCGGTGCCGTCCACGCGGCTTACACGACCTTCACGAGGAACACCAGCTTCTCCAACGCGAGTGCGATCGAGTCCTACTCGGCGAACGTGATCGAACTCTTCGGGTCGGTGCTGATCAACCCGGGCTCGACCACCGCCCTGTGCAACGTCGCCGCCACGTCCGACGGGTACAACTACGCGAACGACACGTCGTGCGGCCTGACCGCCACCGGCGACTCCCAGAGCCTCACCAACGACGCGCTCCTGGGTGCACCGGCCGACAACGGCGGCCCGACCCCGACCCAACTCCCCCAGACGGGGAGTCCGCTGCTCGACGCGATCCCGGACGGGTCCTGCCAGACGACACCGCTGGCGACGAGCGTCACCACCGACCAACGGGGCTTCGCCCGACCGACTTCCGCGGGCGGTCCCTGCACCATCGGAGCCGTCGAAGCGGTGCTGATGCTCTCCGTGACCTCGACCGCCGACACCGCCGGCACCTGCCCGTCGGCGTCGACCTGCACGCTACGCCAAGCCTTCACCGAGGCGAGCACCGGTGGTTCCGCCGCTCCGTGGAACGTGATCATCTCGATCACCCCCAGCCTCGGCACGATCACTCTTGCCAGTGCGCTCACCTACGACGGCGGAAGCGGCGGCACGCACGCGCTGACGGTCCTCGGGAACGGTGCCACGATCCAGGGTGCCAGCACGTTCCAACTGATCCATGCCACCAGCACCGGGCGTCTGACCATCGACGACACCACGATGAGGGATGGCTACAACGTCGGCGGACAGTACGGCGGAGCGGTCGGAGCGGATGGTCCCGTGACGATCACGAACTCGACCGTGAGCGGCAGCCAGGCCGTCGCCGGCGGAGCCGTGTACTCAGCAGTGAGCGTGACGACGTCGGGATCGACGTTCACGGCGAACGCGGCCCTCGGCGGCGGAGCGATCGCCAGCGGCGGGACGGTGACGGTGACCAACTCGACGTTCTCGACGAACCAGTCCGGCGCCGGTGGTGCGATCGCGGCGACCGGATCGGTGACCCTGACGTACTCGACCATGGTCGGCAACATCGCTCCCGACGGAAGCGTCGTGTTCTCCGACTCCACGATCACGATGTTCGGGACGGTCCTGATCAGGCCGGGCACCACCGGAACCCTGTGCTTCGGGGCCCCGACGTCGGCGGGGTACAACTTCGCCAACGACTCGTCGTGCAGCCTGACCGGAACCGGTGACTCCCAGAGCCTCGCCAACAACGCGCGCCTCGGCGCGCTCGCCGACAACGGCGGCCCGACCGAGACCCAGATCCCCGGGGCTGGAAGTGCGTTGATCGACGCGATCCCGAACGGAGCGTGCCGAACCGCGCCGCTGGCTGTGGGCATCACCACCGACCAACGGGGCCTCGCCCGTCCGTTCCCGGTCGGCGGCGCGTGCGACATCGGGGCGGTCGAGCTGCAGTCGTCACCACCTCCTCCCACGACGCCGCCCGCGCCGACGGGGGTGGCGGCGACCACGCCGGGTGCGGGGAACCGTTCGACCATCGTGTCGTGGACCGCGCCGGCGTCGGGAGACACCCCGACCGGGTATCAGATGCGATGTATGCCGGTCGGGACTCCGTTCAACACCGGTCCGAACGACTGGGTGCGGTTCGTCGAAGCGGGGGCGTCACCCACCTCGGTGCAGGTCGGTGACCTCTTCGGCGGGGTCGACTACCACTGTGCGGTCCGCGCCCGGTACGGAACACCCCTCGAGGCGAACGAAGGACCCCTGTCGGACTGGTCGAACACGATCTCGGTGCCCGCCACCAAGCCGGGCGCTCCGACCCAGGTGACCGCGTCGACGCCGCCGTTGCCGAGCGGTCAAGCGACCCAGGTGAGCTTCACCGTGCCCGTCAACCATTCCGGTGCTCCGATCACCCGGTTCG
>JBAXBB010000166.1:0-5177 GCA_037142235.1 Actinomycetes bacterium | reverse complement strand
GTGGTGGAACGCACGCTTTCCCACGCACGACCTCGGAGGCGTGCCGCGTCTGCGTCCCGGCAACGGCGCCCGCCAGGCCTTCTACCGCGAAGACCCCGACGGGCCCACCATCACGCTCCCCCGGCGCTACCGGACCAAGGGGGTCGTCCTGCACGAACTCGTCCACTGGGCCTTGGGCAGCGAGGTCGACCTGCCCAACCACGGCTCGACCTTCACCCGGATCCTGCTCGACGCCACCGACGAGTTCCTCGGACCCGACCGGGCCGAACTCCTCGCCGCGGCGTACCGCGAGCAACGGGTGCGGGTCGGCGCGCCGGCCCACCCCGGACCCGGCGGACCGGAGTACGGCGCCGACGAGCGCGCCCGGCTTCAGTCGAGCCGGCGGAGCTCGGCCGGGTAGCGCCGGGCGTTCTCGAGGTAGCTGGCCACGCCGCGCGCGATCTGGTCGGGCGTGACGGAATCGGGCTTGATCCGGGCCGGTACCCCGACCGCCAGCGCGGCCCCGGGCACCTCGGTCCCGGCCAGGACCACCGCTCCCGCCGCCACCAACGCGCCGGTGCGGATCACCGCCCGTTCGAGCACGATCGCACCGACCCCCACGAGACAGCCCGACTCGATCCGGCAACCCTCGAGGTGCACGAGGTGGCCGATCACGCAGTCGTCGCCGACCTCGGTGTCGTGCACGCGCGTGCAGTGGATCACCGACCCGTCCTGGACCGAGGTCCGCTCCCCGATCCGGATGGTCCCGTGGTCGCCGCGCAGCACCGCCTGGGGCCAGATCGTGCTCGAGGCACCGATCCGGACGTCGCCGATGATCGTGGCATCCGGGTGCACGAACGCCTCCGGGTGGATGTCGGGGACGACGTCGCCGAGCGCGTAGAGGGCCATCGTCGAACGGTACCGCTAGCGTCGCTGGCGTGGAGGTCGAAGAGTACGCGCGCATCGCGGCGGCCGAGGACGACCACTGGTGGTACCGCAACACGCGGGCCGTGATGCACGACCTCCTCGGGCCGTGGCTGACGCGCGACCTGCGGATCCTCGACGCCGGGTGTGGCCCCGGCGGTAACGGTGCCGGATTCGCCGCCCACGGCGACGTCACCGGGGTCGACCTCTCCCCCGACGCCCTGGCGTTCGTCCGCGACCGCCGGCCCACCACCCGCCCCGTGCGCGCCAGCCTCGAGGCACTCCCCTTGGCCGACGCCACCTTCGACGTCGTGGCGGCCGTGACGGTGCTCTACTGCGTGCCCGACGACCGGACGGCCGTGCACGAGCTCGTCCGGGTCCTGCGTCCGGGGGGCGTGCTCTTTTGCCTCGAACCCGCGTTCGAGGCCCTGCGCCGCGCCCACGACAAGACCGTCCACTCCATCCGGCGGTACCGCCGCCGCGACCTCGCCGACGCGATCGGCGCGGCCGGGTGCACGGTCCGGCGCTCCACGTACCTGTATTCGTTCCTGGCGCCGCCGGCCGCAGTGCTGGGCCTGGCCGAGCGCACCCGCCCCCACACCACCCCGACCGCCGGGTCCGACGTCGAGCGGAGCACCCTCGACCCCGCGTTCGCACGCGCGTCCGCCGTGGAGCGCCGGTGGCTGCAACACCACGGGCTGCCGTTCGGAACGTCGGTCGCCCTGGTGGCGACCAGGGACTGAACGCCTCAGCGACCCCGGCGCAGCACGACCAGAGCCGCCCAGAGGGCGGCGAGGTCGCGCAGGGTGCGGAGCACCGCCGAGACCTTGAAGAACTGGGAGCGGCCGTGCAGACGGGGATAGTGGTGCACCCCGACCTCCACGAAGCGGGCGCCCGCATCCTGGAGCTTGCGCACGAGCTCGACGCAGATCACTCCGGAGGTGTGCTCGAGCGCGATCCGCTCGAGCAGGTCACGGCGGATGAGCCGGAAGTCGCAGTCGGTGTCGCGGATCTTCAGCCCGAAGGCCAGCTTGACGAAGCGGTGGTAGACGCGGCCCACGACCTTGCGGGCGACGTTGTCGGACCGACCCAACTTGAAGCCCTGCACGACGTCGACGTCGGGCGTGGCGGCCCGGACGAACGCCACGAGCTCCGCGGGGTCGTACTGGGCGTCGCCATCGGTATAGAAGACCCACTCCCGGGTGGCGGCACCGAATCCGGACAGCAACGCCCCGCCGTAGCCGCGGTTCACCTCGTGGGTGATCACCCGCAGGCGGGGCTCGACCGCCGCCAGGTCGGCCAGGACCGCCGCCGACCCGTCGGGCGAGCCGTCGTTGATCACGACGCACTCGCCCTCGGCCCCGACCTCGTCGATCGCGGCGAGCGCGACGTTGACCATGGTCGCGATGGTCGCTTCGTCGTTGTAGCACGGGAAGAACGCGGAGATCGACGCGACCGCCGGGTTCACTGGAGTCCGCGACACACAGCCTCGATCTCGTCGTCGGTGATCTCGGGGAAGCAGGGCAACGATACGGTCTCGGCCGCCCAGGCCTCGGCCTCGGGGCACGCGTCCCGCACGTAGGGCTGGTACCCCGACTGCTGGGTGAGGGCACGCGAATAGTGCACGGCAGTGTCGAAGGGGCGGGACGCGCGCCAGGCGTCGCGGTCGGGCACCCGGGTGACACACAGGTGGTACGAGTGGTGCGGGCTCTCCGGCGGCCACCACAGGTCGGGCGCCGCAGCCCGGTAGGCCGCCGCCACCTCGCGACGACGAGCGGTGTCGGGAGCGAGGCGGCGCAGGCCGACCCGCAGCGCCGCCGCTTCCACCTCGGAGAGTCGGGCATTCCCGGTCACGAGGGCGTGGTCGTAGTCGTCGCCGCGATCGTGATTGCGCAGTCGTCGGACGAGGTCGGCGAGGGCGGCGTCGTCGGTGACCACCGCTCCCCCGTCGCCGATGCCCCCCAGGTTCTTCGTGGGATAAAAGGAGTAGGCAGCCGCGGCGCTGGGCGCGGCCGGGTCGGTGGCCCCGTGCGCCTGGGCGGCGTCCTCGAGGACCGGGAGCCCCAGGTCGGGGATCGTGGCCCGGCGGCCGTAGAGGTGGACCGGCACCACGGCCCGGGTGCGGTCGGTGACCGCGGCGGCGGCCGCGGCCGGGTCGAGGGTCGCGGTGTCACGCTCGACGTCGACGAACACCGGCATGGCCCCGGCCGCCACCACCGACGACGCCGTCGGCACCGCGGTCAGGGCCGGCACCAGCACCTCGTCCCCCGGACCGATCCCCATCGCGCGCAGCGAGAGGCGTAACGCTTCGGCTCCCGACGAGACTGCGACGGCGTGGCGCCGACCGCAGAACGCGGCGAACTCCGCCTCGAAGGCCTCGGTCTCGGGCCCGAGCAGGAACACTCCCCGCTGGAGCACTGCAGCGATCGCCGCCGACAACGCCGGCTCCAGCGCGGCGGCGCGGCGCGCCAGGTCGAGAACCGGTACCCGTTCCACCGTGGTCAGAGGTAGCGCTCGAGGTGGGCACGGTAGAAGTCGACCGTGCGGGCGATCCCCGCCGCGAAGGTCACCTCGGGGGTCCAGCCGAGCATCCGCTTGGCCTTGGACGAATCGCCGAAGTACGACCCGATGTCGATGGCGTCGCGATCGGGAGGCCAGGGCACGAGCTCGACCGTCCCGGACCCGGCGGCCTCCACGATGAGCTCGGCGATCCGCCGCAGTGAGAGGTGCTCGTCGTTGCCCACGGTGAAGATCTCGCCGGCGGCGTCGGGCGTGATCGCCGCCCGCACCAGGCAGTCGACGACGTCGTCGACGTAGAGGCAGTCACGTTCCTGCGAGCCGTCACCGAAGAGGCTGATCGGCTGGCCCAGGAGCGCGTGCCGCACGAAGATGGGCAGGAAGCCCTGGAAGTCGTCGCGGAGGCGCTGACGCGGCCCGAACACGTTGGTCAGGCGCACCACCGTCGCGCCGAGTCCGTAGCGCTCACGGTAGAGCAGGTGGAACTGCTCGGCGGCGTGCTTGGTGATCCCGTTGACGTCGACGGGCGAGACGGGGTGCTCCTCGTCGACGGGCAGGTACTGCGGTCGTCCGAAGAGTTGCCGCGTGGACGTGTACACGACGGTCGCCGCCGGGCTCGCCCAGCGCAGCGCCTCGAGGAACGCCACCTGGCTGCGGGTGTTGACGTCGAGGTCGAACACCGGATCGCTCATCGAGTCGACGTGGCTGACCTGCCCGGCGAGGTTGAACACGATCTCGACGCCTTCGAGCAGGGGTCGGACCGCCGGGTCGGAGAGGTCCGCCCTCAGCCGGCGGATGCCCGCGCCGTCAGGGGAGTCGAGGTTGGCGGGATTGGCGCCGTGGCGCGGGTAACCGGCGTCGACCACCGTGACGTCGGCACCACCCCGGGCGAGCGCCAGCGCCAGGTTCGAGCCGATGAAGCCGAGCCCGCCGGTGACCAGGCAGCGGCGTCCGGTGACGGAGGGGATGGTGGGAGCCAGAACCTGAGAGGTTACACACGCGAACCTGAATGGCGGCTTGACGTGCGCACCGCGCCGCCGGCCCGGATCCACGACCAGAGGGTCCCGTCGGACGCCACGTCCGTCACGACTTCGGGCTCGTCGTCGGGGAGCAACGGCATCCGATACTCCACCTCGACCGTGCAGGGAACCGCCAGCGTCCGTCCGTGCTCGGCCAAGACCTCCTCGAACGCCGCGAGCGTCACCGCGTTGTTCACGTGCCCCAGCAGGTCGACGTCGGTGAGGCGCAGCGGCCACGGGCGGCCCGACGCCCCCTCCGGCGGATCCGGGTGGTGCAGGCGGGTGGCGACGCGCGGAGCGTCCTTCGGGATCCCGAGACGGGCGAAGGACTCGACGTCGAGGCGCTGGGGTCGGCCGTCGGCGCCGACGAAGGCCCACAGGGCCACGGACTCCAACGCAGGACCCTCGGGCAGCGACAGCACCGTGCACCGCTCCGCGGCCGTGGAGGAGGTCCCCGAGCACCAGGTGACCAAGTCGACCTCGTCGCGGAACCGCGGGAACCGATGGAAGTGCATCGTGGTGCGGCGCAGGACCCAGCCATCGGCCAGGCCGACGTCGGCGGCGTCGTCGGTGGCAATGTCCTGGAGGTAGCGGGCCGCCGCATCGAGGCGCAAGCGCCCGGAGGCCGCCACATCGCCGAGGTGGACCCGTCGGCGGCCGGGGAACGAGCGGGTGACGGCCACGATCCACCATCTTGCCCGGTCGCACCGGGATTAACCTCCCCCCGGTGGTGACGAC
>JBAXBB010000165.1:0-5214 GCA_037142235.1 Actinomycetes bacterium | reverse complement strand
TCGGATCAGCGACGGATCGTGCGGAACGTGCAGTTCACCCGCTCGCCGACCGGCCGGCGAGTCTTGGGCACCGAGTGCTCCCAGAGCGCCTGGGTGGTGCCCCGCATCACCAGCACGTCACCGTCACCGAGCACGACGTCGCAGCGCTCGCGGTGGTCGTCTCGCCGCCGCAGGGCGAAGGTCCGGGGGGCACCGAGGCTGAGGCTCGCGATCACCGGGTCGCGGCCGAGCTCGGGCTCGTCGTCGCTGTGCCAACCCTGGCCGTCGGTCCCGTCGCGATAGCGGTTGCACAGCACGCTGTTGAAGTCGGCGTCGGCGAAGTGCTCGGCCACGGACCGGAGCGCCAGCAGGGGTGGGATCCACGCCTCGGGCACCAGCAGCAGCCCGGAGTAGGTGTACTCGGCGTCGGGGTCGCCGTACCAGGCCTCGAGGCGCGGGATCGCCACCTCCCGGCCGAACATGCGCAGGTGGTCCTGGCGCCACTCCACCTGGTCGAGCAGGCCCGCAAGCACCGGACCGGTGAGGTCGGGCCCGAGGGCGCCGCGCACCACCGTGACGTCGGCCCCGGGCAGGTCGAGGTGCTCGGGTCCCTCGGCGAAGAGGTCGGTCTGGGTCATGGTGCCGAACGACCCGTCCCGGTCCCCGACGCGACGTCCGCGTCGCTCCCCGGTCCCGATCCGGCTCCGGATTCCGCGTCTCGATCCACTCCCCCTCGGGATCCAGCCCGTGATCCCGAGAATCGCAGCACACCGTCGACCAGTGGCTCGCGCCGCAGTCGTCGCTCGTCGTCGGCGTAGCGCATCGCGACCGACCACACGCCGGTGCCCTGCCGGGGGAAGTCCGGGAGCGAGCGCTGGACGTACCCCGCTCCGAACTCCAGCATCGGACCGGTCACCATGGTGGGGTCGTCGTTGACGGCGACCGCGGTGGTGGCGCCGCTGTGCTCCAGGTGCGCGAGGCAGCGGCACAGCCACTCGCACACGAGATCCACCTTGAGCGTCCAGGACGCGTTCGTGTAGCCGAACACGAACGCGAAGTTGGGCACGTCGGAGACCATCACGCTCTTGTAGACGAGGCGCTCGCCCGGATCCATGCGCACGCCGTCGACCACGATCTCGATGCCGCCGAACGCCAGCAGGTCGAGACCCGTGGCCGTCACCACGACGTCGGCCTCGAGCTCGACCCCCGACGTCGTGCGGAGGCCACGTTCGGTGAAGGTCTCGAGGGTGTCGGTGACGACCTCGACGGTCCCGGCCGAGATGGCCGCGAACAGGTCGCCGTCGGGGGTGAGGCAGATCCGCTGGTCCCAGGGGTCGTAGCGAGGTGTGAAGTGCCGCTCCACGTCGTACCCCGGCGGGAGCTGCTTCGCCACGTTGCGCACGAGGAGGCGCTTCACCGCGTTCGGGTACCGCCGGCTGAGCCGGTAGAAGACGCTCTGCGAGCGGACGTTCTTCCGCCGCGTCCACGCGTAGGCCCGTCCGGGCGACACGAAGCGTCGGGCCAGGTTGGCCAGCGCGTCGCGGGTCGCGACGGTGAGGTAATAGGTCGGCGACCGCTGCACCATGGTGACCCGCGCGCCGAGGTCGGCCAGCGCCGGCACGAGCGTCGCGGCCGTGGCCCCGCTCCCGATCACCACGACGTGCCGACCCGCGACCTCGAGGTCGGGGGGCCAGTCCTGGGGGTGGACGACCGGACCGGTGAACCGGTCGCGGCCGGGTAGGTCGGGGGTGTGCCCGTGGTCGTAGCGGAAGTACCCGGTCGTTGCGACGACCCAGGAGCATCGGACCCGTGCGGCGGCGCCGGTGGCCGCGTCCACGACCTCCACCGTCCAGCAGGCGTCGTCGCCCGACCAACTGATCCGCTCCACGCGGCGTCGGAAGTGCAGGTGCGGACGGAGCTCCGCCTCGTCGACCGTCTCCTCGAGGTAACGCAGGATCGCCGGACCGCTGGCGATGGCGTCGTCGCCGGTCCAGGGCTTGAACGCGTAGCCGTAGGTGTGGAGGTCGGAGTCGGAGCGGATGCCCGGGTAACGGAACCGGTCCCAGGTGCCACCGAGGGCGTCGCGACCCTCCAGGATCACGAAGGTCAGATGCCCGAGGGCGTGACGCAGGTGCCAGGCCGCCCCGATCCCCGACAACCCCGCGCCGACGATGACCACGTCGACGCGGTCGGGAAGCCCGGGAGCGGCGGTCGGTGCGGGTGGGTGCGAGGGATCGGTGGAGGCGGCGGCCACGCCCCCACGGTAGGGCCACCACACCAGGACCTGCGCCCGCAGCCGACTGGCCCGGGGTGGGGGTGATCGGCCAGATTGCCCGGGGCGTTCGCGCCCATCCGAGACCGGAGGCACCCATGCCCGACCACGACCGACTCCTCGCCCTGGAGGACCGCCTGGCGATCCTCGACCTGGAAGGTGCCTACGCCCGCGCCTTCGACAGCCACGACGGCGCGGCCTGGGCGGCGCTCTTCACCGTCGACGGCGTGTACCAGGCCCGGGGCCTCGCACCCGGCGACGCCGGCCACCACCGCGGCCGGGCGGCCCTGGCCGAGTTCTGCACCCACGCCCCGTTCGACGGACTCCACCTCATGCACGTGCCCGAGGTCACCGTCGACGGTGACCTCGGGCACGTGCATGAGGTGGAGTCCGTCGAACGGGGCGTGGGTGCAGAACTCGGCCAGGGCCGCCCGGCCGCGGTGGTGGCCGGCGTCGCCGGGTGCGAGGCCCCGGGCCTGGTACACGCCGTCGACGGTGAAGAGCGCCGCCCAGGCCGCGCCGTCGTGGCTGTCGAAGGCGCGGGCGTAGGCACCTTCCAGGTCGAGGATCGCCAGGCGGTCCTCCAGGGCGAGGAGTCGGTCGTGGTCGGGCATGGGTGCCTCCGGTCTCGGATGGGCGCGAACGCCCCGGGCAATCTGGCCGATCACCCCCACCCCGGGCCAGTCGGCTGCGGGCGCAGGTCCTGGTGTGGTGGCCCTACCGTGGGGGCGTGGCCGCCGCCTCCACCGATCCCTCGCACCCACCCGCACCGACCGCCGCTCCCGGGCTTCCCGACCGCGTCGACGTGGTCATCGTCGGCGCGGGGTTGTCGGGGATCGGGGCGGCCTGGCACCTGCGTCACGCCCTCGGGCATCTGACCTTCGTGATCCTGGAGGGTCGCGACGCCCTCGGTGGCACCTGGGACCGGTTCCGTTACCCGGGCATCCGCTCCGACTCCGACCTCCACACCTACGGCTACGCGTTCAAGCCCTGGACCGGCGACGACGCCATCGCCAGCGGTCCGGCGATCCTGCGTTACCTCGAGGAGACGGTCGACGAGGCGGAGCTCCGTCCGCACCTGCACTTCCGACGCCGCGTGGAGCGGATCAGTTGGTCGGGCGACGACGCCTGCTGGACGGTGGAGGTCGTGGACGCGGCCACCGGCGCCGCCGCACGGGTCCGATGCTCCTGGGTCGTCGCAACGACCGGGTACTTCCGCTACGACCACGGGCACACCCCCGACCTACCCGGCCGCGACCGGTTCACCGGTCCGGTCGTCCACCCCCAGGACTGGCCCCCCGACCTCGAGGTCGCGGGTCGGCACGTCGTGGTGATCGGGAGCGGGGCCACGGCCGCGACGCTCGTGCCGGCGCTGGCCGACCTCGGCGCGCGGGTCACCATGGTGCAGCGGTCGCCGACCTATTACCTCACCGTCGCGACCCGCGACGCGCTGGCCAACCTGGCCCGACGCTTCGTGTCGCCCGGACGGGCCTACGCGTGGACGCGGCGGAAGAACGTCCGCTCGCAGAGCGTCTTCTACCGGCTCAGCCGGCGGTACCCGAACGCGGTGAAGCGCCTCCTCGTGCGCAACGTGGCGAAGCAGCTCCCGCCGGGGTACGACGTGGAGCGGCACTTCACACCTCGCTACGACCCCTGGGACCAGCGGATCTGCCTCACCCCCGACGGCGACCTGTTCGCGGCCATCTCGGCCGGGACCGTCGAGGTCGTCACCGACACCCTCGAGACCTTCACCGAACGTGGCCTCCGCACGACGTCGGGGGTCGAGCTCGAGGCCGACGTCGTGGTGACGGCCACGGGTCTCGACCTGCTGGCGTTCGGCGGCATCGAGATCGTGGTCGACGGCGTGCGCATGGATCCGGGCGAGCGCCTCGTCTACAAGAGCGTGATGGTCTCCGACGTGCCCAACTTCGCGTTCGTGTTCGGCTACACGAACGCGTCCTGGACGCTCAAGGTGGATCTCGTGTGCGAGTGGCTGTGCCGCTGCCTCGCGCACCTGGAGCACAGCGGCGCCACCACCGCGGTCGCCGTCAACGACGACCCCACCATGGTGACCGGTCCGATGCTGGAGTTCGGAGCGGGGTACGTCCAGCGCTCGCTCCCGGACTTCCCCCGGCAGGGCACCGGCGTGTGGTCGGTCGCGATGCGCTACGCCGACGACGAGCGACGACTGCGGCGCGAGCCACTGGTCGACGGTGTGCTGCGATTCTCGGGATCACGGGCTGGATCCCGAGGGGGAGTGGATCGAGACGCGGAATCCGGAGCCGGATCGGGACCGGGGAGCGACGCGGACGTCGCGTCGGGGACCGGGACGGGTCGTTCGGCACCATGACCCAGACCGACCTCTTCGCCGAGGGACCCGAGCACCTCGACCTGCCCGGGGCCGACGTCACGGTGGTGCGCGGCGCCCTCGGGCCCGACCTCACCGGTCCGGTGCTTGCGGGCCTGCTCGACCAGGTGGAGTGGCGCCAGGACCACCTGCGCATGTTCGGCCGGGAGGTGGCGATCCCGCGCCTCGAGGCCTGGTACGGCGACCCCGACGCCGAGTACACCTACTCCGGGCTGCTGCTGGTGCCCGAGGCGTGGATCCCACCCCTGCTGGCGCTCCGGTCCGTGGCCGAGCACTTCGCCGACGCCGACTTCAACAGCGTGCTGTGCAACCGCTATCGCGACGGGACCGACGGCCAGGGTTGGCACAGCGACGACGAGCCCGAGCTCGGCCGCGACCCGGTGATCGCGAGCCTCAGCCTCGGTGCCCCCCGGACCTTCGCCCTGCGGCGGCGAGACGACCACCGCGAGCGCTGCGACGTCGTGCTCGGTGACGGTGACGTGCTGGTGATGCGGGGCACCACCCAGGCGCTCTGGGAGCACTCGGTGCCCAAGACTCGCCGGCCGGTCGGCGAGCGGGTGAACTGCACGTTCCGCACGATCCGTCGCTGATCCGA
>JBAXBB010000164.1:0-5293 GCA_037142235.1 Actinomycetes bacterium | reverse complement strand
CTCCGACGACCACACCGACGACGCCGTCGTCCACCCGCTCCTGCGCTCGTGGGGGCGGCCGTACCGCGAGCGGGCCGTGCTGCTGGCCGACGCCGAACGTCGCGGCCTGCCCCGACCGGTCACCCTCGATGACCCGGCCGCTACCGACCCACCGAGCGGCGCCACCCTCCTCGCCCGGCTCCAGCACGACGTGCGCGCGGATCGCGCCCCGGCCGGCGACCACGTGCTCACCCCCGGCGACCGGTCACTGCAGGTCCACTCGTGCCACGGGCCGAACCGCCAGGTCGAGGTGCTGCGCGACGCCGTCCTCCACCTCCTCGCCACCGACCCGACCCTCCGCGAAGACGACGTCGTGATCCTCTGCCCCGACCTCGAAACGTACGCCCCGCTGGTGGAGGTCGGGTTCGGGCCGTCGGCGATGCGTCGCGCCGCCGACGGCGCCCCGGCGGCCGCCGCGCTCGCGCCCCCGCGCCTCGCCTACCACGTCGCCGACCGCTCGCTGCGCGAGGCGTACCCGGCGCTCGTCGCCCTCGAAGCGCTGCTCGCCCTCGTCGGCGGTCGCAGCCCCGCCACCGCCGTGCTCGAGTTCGTGTCGCTCCCACCCGTGCGCGACCGGTTCGGGTTCGACGACGACGCCCTTGCCACCATCGGCGCCTGGATCGCCGAGACCAACGTGCGGTGGGGGTTCGACGGCGCCCACCGCGCCGGCTGGGGACTGCCCGCCGCGTTCACCCCCAACTCGTGGCGTGCCGCCCTCGATCGGCTGCTGCTGGGCGTCGCCGTGTCCGACGACGACCTGGCCCTCACCGTCGGCGACATCGCCCCGCTCGGCGTGGAGGGCAACCACATCGAGGTCGCCGGGCGCCTGGCCAGCGTCATCGAGCTCCTCGCCGACGCCGCCGCCGACTTCGCGACCCCCCGCACGGCCACCGAGTGGGCCGAGGCGCTGCGCACCCTCGCCGACCGCTGCATTGCCGTGCCCCGCGACCAGGCGTGGCAGCGCGACCGGCTGCGACGCATCGTCGATGCTCTCGCCACCGACTCCGTCGTCGCCGATCAGCCCGTCGAGGTCCCCCTCGACCTCGCCGACGTGCGCCGCTTCCTCGCCGACCGCCTCGACGGTGCGCCCACCCGCGCCGACTGGTTCCGCGGTGGCATCACCGTCAGCTCGCTCACCCCGCTGCGCGGTCTGCCCTTCCGGGTCGTGTGCATCCTCGGCTTCGACGACGTCGCTCGCGGCGCCACCCTCGACGGCGACGACCTCGGCGCCCGTGCCCCGCGCGTCGGCGACCGTGACCCGCGCACCGAGACCCGCCAAGCGCTCCTCGACGCCGTGCTCGCCGCCGGCGATCACCTCGTGATCACCCGCACCGGCCACGACGTGCGCACCAACCGTTCGCAGCCCTACGGCGTCGCCCTCGCCGAATTGCGTGACGTCGTGCTCGCCACGCTGGCCGCGGATGCTCCGGCCGGAGACCCGGCCGACGCTGCTGACGACCCCGCCGCCGCCCGCTGGGCGCAGGTCGAGACCGTCCACCCGCACCAGGCGTTCGACCCCGCCAACCTCACCGACGCCACCCTCGGCGTGCCCGGCCCCTGGACGTTCGACCCGCAGGCCGAGGCCGGCGCCGCCGCCCGCCAGGCCCGCGCCACCGGGATCGACCCCTTCCTCACCACTCCGCTCGCACCGCTCGTCGACCCCGGCACCGAGGTCCTCGACCCCGCCGACCTGCAGCGCTTCTTCCGCGACCCCGTCGGCACGTTCCTGCGCCGGCGCCTCGGCCTGCACCTGCCCCGCGACGACACCCCGATCGCCGACGACTTCACCCTCGCTCTGCAGTCGCTCGCCGAGTGGACCGTCGGCGACCGCATCGTCACCAACCGCGTCGCCGGAGCCGAACCCGCCGAATGGCAGCGCCACGAGCGGGCTCTCGGCGCCCTGCCGCCCGGCACCTACGGCGAGGCGGCCATCGCCCAGTTCACCGCCGCCTCCGACAACCTGCTCGCCGCCGTGGTCGCACGCGGGCTCGACCCCGCCGCCCACCGCGACGTCGCCGTCGACGTGACCCTCCCCGACGGCACCCGCATCGTGGGCACGATCACCGTGTGCCACGGCGCCGGCGACCCCGGCCCGGTGCGCATCACCTACTCCAAGGCCAAGGCCCGCCAGGAGCTCGAGGCCTGGCTCGACCTCATGCTCCTCGTGGCCCACGATCCCGCCACCCCCTGGCGTGCCCTCGCCGTGCGGCGGGTCGACAAGACCAAGGCCGTCGACGCCGACGTCTGCGAACTGCGCCCCAGCCCCACCGACGACCCTCGAGCCGCCGCGCTCGACGCGCTCGCCACGGTCGTCGGCGTCCTGCAGGTCGGGATGTGCGAGCCGATCCCGCTCTTCCCAGTGGTGTCGAAGAAGATCCACCTCGGCCCCGCCCGCGAGTCCGACTGGGTGTCCTACGGTGGGTTCGGCGACGGCGCCGCCGACACCACGGTCGTGGCGTTCGGCGAGTCGAGCCTCGCCGACATCCTGGAGCTCCCGGTCGCGGCCACCGACCCCGGCGCGCCCAGCCCCGGTTCCTCACGGGCCCAGTGGTACGCCGAGCTCGTCTGGGGGACGGTCGCGACCACCTGCGTCGGCCTCACCGCCGACGGCGATCCCGACGGCGCCGACGACGACGGGATCGACGCGTGAGCGATCCTGTCGCCTTCTCGCTCACCGGGGCGCTCCCCCACGGCCGCACCGCCATCGAGGCGAGCGCCGGCACCGGCAAGACGTTCACCCTCGCCGCGCTCGCCACCCGGTTCGTCGCCGAGCGAGGCGTGCCGATCGACCGCATCCTGATCGTCACGTTCACCCGCGCCGCAGCGGCCGAGCTGCGCGACCGGGTGCGCGACCGCATCGCCGACGCAGCCAGTGCGCTCGCCGGCGACGGCCCTCTCACCGACGAGCTCCACGTCACCATCGCCGCGCAAGCCGACGACGGCCGCGCCGCCGCAGCCCGCCGGCTCGAGCAGGCGGTCGTCGACTTCGACACCGCCACCATCACCACCATCCACGGGTTCGCCCAGCAGGTGCGGGCGTCACTCGGCGCCACCGCCCCCGGCGACCTCGACGCCGAACTCGACGACGACACCCGGGTGCTCGTCGCCCAGGTGTGCACCGACCTCCTCGCCGAGGCGGCGGTCGAGGGAGCCGTCGCCACCGATGCCCTACCCGGACTCGAGGCGTTCACCAAGCTCGTCGGGTTCGTGCTCAACAACCCGGGAATTGCCACCGTCCCCGACCCCGACGACCCCACCACGCTACCGTCCGCGGCGCTGGCCGCTCGGCTCGTCGACCGGGCCGTCGCCGAGGTGCACCGGCGGCGCCGGGCCGGCGGACGCCTCGCCTACGACGACCTCATCACCGAGCTGCGTGACGCCCTCGTGGCCAGCCCCGCCGCCGTCACGGCACTCCACGACCGGTACGCCGTCGCCCTCATCGACGAGTTCCAGGACACCGACCCGGTGCAGTGGGCGATCTTCTCCCGCGTGTTCGGCACCACCGCCGACTCCGCCCTCGTGCTCGTCGGCGACCCCAAGCAGGCGATCTACGCGTTCCGTGGCGCCGACATCCACACCTACCTCGCCGCCGCCCACGCCGAGGGCAGCACCCGCACCACCCTCACCCGCAACTTCCGCTCCGACGGCGCGGCCCTCACCGCCCTCGAGCGCCTGCTCACCGGCACCACCTTCGGCGACGACCGCATCGGCTTCCTGCCGGTCGCACCGTCCGACGACCACGCCGCCCAGCGCATCACCCGCACCGACGGCACCCCGCTGCCCGCCCTCGTGCTGCGCACCGCCGTCGGCTCCCACATCGCCCGCAACGACAAACGCACCGAGATCACGACAGGACCCGCGGTCAGCGCCATCGCGGTCGACCTCGCCGAGCACGTCGTGCAGGTCCTGACCGACGGTCGCCTCCCCACGCCCGACGGCGACACCCGCCCGGTGCGCCCCGGCGACGTCGCCGTGCTCGTCGGTCAGCACAAGGAGTCGCCGATCATGCAGGCGGCCTTGCGCGCCCGTGGGATCCCGGCGGTCGTCGCCCGCGGCGGCAGCGTGCTCGACTCCGCCGCCGCCACCCAGTGGACGTGGCTGCTCACCGCCCTCGTGAGGCCCGCCGATCCGGCCCGCGCCCGCACCGCCGCCGCATCGTGGTTCGTCGGCTGGAGCGCCGATCGCATCGCGGCGGCCACCGACGCCGACCTCGCCACCGTGCAGACCACCCTCGCCCACTGGGCCGACCTGCTCGAATCGCACGGGCCGCTCGAGTTCTGCCGGGTGCTGTGGGCCGAGAGCGGCGTCGTCGCCCGGGTGCTCGCCCACCCCGACGGCGACCGCGAGCTCACCGACCTCGACCACGTCGCCGAACTGGTGATGACCACCACCGACAGTCGGCACCCCACCCCGGCCGGGGTGCTCGCCGCCCTCACCCGCCTCCGCGACGCCACCGACGCCGACGACGACGACGACCTCACCGCCCGGCGCATCGAGTCCGACGCCGAATCGGTCCAGATCATGACCGTCTACGCCGCCAAGGGCCTCGAGTTCCCGGTGGTGTGCGTCCCGACCCTCTGGAAGCCCTCCTACGCCCAGGCGAAGCAGACCGTCTACCTCGACCCCGACACCGGCACGCGCACCCTCGACCTCGCCCCCAAGGTGGAGTGGCCCACCAAGAAGGCCCAGGCCGACCGCAAGGCCCGCGCCAAGACCGAAGCCGTCGGGGTCAACCTGCGGCTCCTCTACGTAGCGCTCACCCGCGCCCAGCACCAGACCGTCGTGTGGTGGACCCAACCACGCGGCCCGAAGTCGACCGGCCTCGCCCGGGTGCTCTTCGCCCGCGACGCCGCCGGCATCGACGCGGTGGCGTTCGCGAAGGAGGCGCCCGTCCCCCACCCCGACGCCACCCTCGACCGCCTGCGCGAGCTGTTCCCGCCCGACGACCTGCTCGCGATCGACGAGACCGTCGCCGCGCCGTCCGGGCTCACCTGGACCGACCCCACCCGGGGCCAGAGCACCGGACCGCTCGGCGTCGCCACCTTCGAACGCTTCCTCCCCCGCGACCGGCGCCGGTGGTCGTTCACCTCCATCACCGACCGGGTGGGAGCGGCCTCCCACGACCCGGCCGACCCGTCCATCGGCGACGCCGGCGCCGGCGACGAGCCCGTCGACACCGAGCCGGTGGCCCGCGCCGACGAGCCCTTCCGCCGCGCCCTCCGGGTGGTGCGGGCTTGGCTTAGCGCCACCGCCT
>JBAXBB010000163.1:0-5378 GCA_037142235.1 Actinomycetes bacterium | reverse complement strand
CTTCGGGTCGGGGAGCGGGTGGTCGGGGCGGTGGCTCCGCTGGCTCGGAGTCGCGCCGGGGCGTGGTCAGTCCGGGAGGCCGAGGGTCGCCGCCTCCGCGTCCCACCAGCCCGGGAACTCGGTCAACGAGCTGAGGACGGCTCGGGCGCCGGCGGCCAGCAGCGCCTCGGTGTCGTGGGTGCCGGTGGCGATCGCGAGCCCCTGGGCGCCGGCGTGGTGGGCAGCCTCCATGTCGGAGGTGGTGTCCCCTACGTAGAGCAGCGCCCGTTCGGCCTGCAGCGCAGCGGCCTTGGCCCGACCGTGGAGCCAGCCGTGGACGGCGTCGACCTCGAGCCCGACCTGACGCAGGCACCGGTGGGCGTTGGGCTCGTACTTCGCGGTGACCACCACGCACCGTCCACCCAGGGCGCGCACGTGGTCGACCGCCTCGAGCGCCCCCGGCAGGGCGGTGGTCCCGGGAACCCCGACGTCGACGTAGAGGACCCGGAACCGGTCGGCGAGCTCGGTCGCCCGTTCGGCGGGGAAGCGCAGGGCGAACACGTCGTCGAGGGTGCTGCGCAGGAGCGTGAGGAGCAGACCGGGTTCGTGGAGGACCGCAGCTTCGGGCCCGGGGACCTCGTCGGCGAGGGCGTGGAGGGTGTCGAGGATTCCGGGGCGTGAGTCGACCAGCGTCATGTCGAGGTCGAACCCCACCACGGGCGTCGCCGGCTCCTGATCCACCCCCGAGACGGTAGGCGTCATAGCCGTGTGCCACGCTCTGGGTCATGGCGAGGACGCGCACGACCTATCGCTGCCGCGGTTGCGGGGCCGAATCGGCTCAGTGGCTCGGCCGCTGTCCCGACTGCGAAGAGTGGGGCTCCCTGGAGGAGTTTGTCGTCCGGCCGCCCGTCCAGGTGGGTGGCGCGGCGGGCCGCCGGGCGGTGGTCGAGGGGCCGGTGGGTGAGCCGTGCCCCATCGCCGATGTTCCTGTGTCGGGGGCGCCGCGGCGGGCCACCGGCATCGGCGAGCTCGACCGTGTGCTCGGGGGCGGATTCACCGAAGGCTCCACCACGTTGCTGGGTGGGGAGCCCGGCATCGGCAAGTCCACCCTGTTGCTCCAGGCACTCGGTCGGCTCGCGGCCGCCGGTCACCGGTGCCTCCTGGTGGGTGCGGAGGAGTCACCCGAGCAGGTGCGGGGCCGCGCTGAGCGGCTCGGGGCCCTGCATCCCGAGCTCTGGCTGGTGGCGGAGGCCTCGCTGCCGAGCGTGGTCGCCCACGTCGAGGCGGTGCGCCCGGCCGTCCTCGCAGTCGATTCCGTCCAGACCCTCCTCGACCCCGAGCTCCCCGGCACCCCGGGTTCGGTCACCCAGGTGCGCGAGTGCGCCTCCCGGCTGACGCGCTTGGCGCACGACCACGCCATGGCCACGATCTTGATCGGGCACGTCACCAAGGACGGATCCTTGGCCGGGCCGCGCCAACTCGAGCACGTCGTCGACACCGTCTGCTCGTTCGAGGGCGAGCGTTCGCACGGCCTGCGGTTCCTCCGCGCGCAGAAGCACCGGTTCGGCTCCACCCGCGAGGTCGGGATCTTCGAGATGACCGATGACGGACTGGCGGCGGTGCCCGATGCGTCGGCCCTGTTCCTCGCCGACCGGCGCGAGGGTGCGACGGGCTCGGTGGTCGCCGCCACGGTCGAGGGTGCCCGCCCGATGCTGGTCGAGGTCCAGGCCCTGGTCGCTCCCCGCGACGACGGCGCGCGTCGGGTCGCCACCGGCCTCGACGCCAACCGGCTCTCGATGCTCCTCGCGGTGCTCGAACGTCATGCCGCCCTCGACACCCGGCGGGCCGACGTCTACGCCAGCATCGCGGGGGGAGTCCGGGTGGCGGACCCGGGTGTCGATCTCGCCGTGCTCGCCGCCGTCGCCGGCGTGGCCGGCGATCGGGTGGTCGCCCCCCGCACGATCCTGATCGGCGAGGTCGGCCTCGGTGGTGAGGTCCGGGGGGTGGCCCATGCCGCGCTCCGGCTGGGCGAGGCCGCCCGACTCGGGTTCGACCGAGTGGTGGGGCCGTCGTCGTTGGCGGCGGTCCCCGGGATCGAGGTCGTCGCCGTCGACACCGTCGCCGAGGCGCTGCGGGCCGTGTTCGCCTGAGCAGCCCACGGGTATCGTGGCCAGATTGCATCCCCGGCCGTTGGCCGCCGAACCGGATCCCGACGTGATGTCATCCCCCGTGCGCTCAGAGGAGATGCTGACCGCCCTGCGGAGGGCCGGACCCGGCACGCCGTTGCGGGCCGGGATCGAGCGGATCATGTCGGCGCGGATGGGGGCCCTGATCGTGGTGGGTGCGGGCCCCGAGGTGCTCGCGGTCTGTTCCGGTGGCTTCCTGCTCGACGCCGAGTTCACGCCGCCGCGGCTGTCGGAGCTCGCCAAGATGGATGGCGCCATCATCCTCTCCGACGACTGCGCGCGGATCGTGCGGGCCAACGTGCACCTGGTGCCCGACCCCTCGATCCCCACGTCGGAGACCGGCACCCGCCACCGAACCGCCGAGCGGGTAGCGCGCCAGATCCACGTCCCGGTCATCACGATCTCCGAGGACCGGTCTGAGGTTGCGGTCCACGTGCACGACCAGAAGAAGATGCTCGAGCCCACCCCCCGGGTACTCGCGCGCGCCGACCAGGCGCTGCAGATCCTCGCTCGCTACAAGTCCCGGCTCGACCGCGTGAGTACGAGCCTCTCGGCGCTCGAGGTCGAGGATCTCGTCACCGTCCGCGACGCCGCGACCGTGCTGCAACGGGCCGAGATGGTGCGGCGTATCGCCGAGGAGATCGAGGGATACGTGGTCGAGCTCGGGTCCGACGGCCGGCTGGTCCAGTTGCAGCTCGACGAGCTGGTGGGCGGGGTCGAGGACGACCGCCGGCTGGTGGCCAAGGACTACTTCGTCGATGGCGCCGACTGGCTCCTCCTCGACGTGCTCACCCGGCTCGCGGCACTCGACGACGTGACCCTCCTCGATCTCGACGCCGTGGCCTCGGTGCTGCACCTGCCTGCCGCGCTCGACCTCGACCAGTCGCTGCAGCCGCGGGGCTTCCGGCTCCTCCACAAGATCCCGCGGTTGCCGGATCTGGTCTCCGACCATCTGGTCGCGCGGTTCACGAACCTGCAGCGCATCATGCGGGCCAGCACCGACGACCTCACCGAGGTCGAAGGTGTCGGCGAAGTCCGCGCCCGTGCGATCAAGGAAGGTCTGTCCCGGCTCGCCGAGACCAGCATCTTGGACCGGTACTCCTGATGGCCGAGCTGCGCGAAGGCCCCGAATCAGTGCTGGTGGAGCGGATCACCCTCCGGGGTCCCGATGGGGCCGCGGTCGAGGCGATCCACGCCCGCCCCGAGGGCGTGCCCCGTGCGGGCATCGCCCTGCATCCCGACATCATGGGGATCCGGCCGCTCTTCGACGACCTGTGTCGTCGTCTCGCCGGGCATGGCTTCGCCGTGTGCGCTCCGGAGCCGTTCGTCCGGGCTCCCGTGGAGGTGCGGTCCTCCGGTGATCCGGCCGTGCGCATGGCCCAGGTCCCGGACCTCGACGACGAACTGCAGATCGGCGACCTCGAAGCCGCCGCCGACCACCTCGTGGTGTACGACGACGTGGCGCGGGTGGTGGTGATGGGGTTCTGCATGGGTGGGATGTACGCGCTGAAGGCGGCCGCGGGTGGTCGTTTCGACCGGGCGGTGTCGTTCTACGGGATGTTGCGGGTGCCCCCCGACTGGCGCGGGCCGCGCCTGCGCGAGCCGCTCGAGACCGCGACCGGCGTGTGTCCGACCCTCGTCGTGCTGGGCGGGGTCGATCCGTTCACGCCCCCCGACGACATCGCGGTGCTGCGGTCGGCGTGGGCCGACCGTCCCGACTGCGAGATCGTTGTGTACCCGGAGGCCGAGCACGGCTTCGTGCACGCGCCCGATCGTCCGGCCCACCGCCCTGCCGATGCCGCCGACGCCTGGGAGCGGGTGCTCGACTTCATCACCCGCGGCTGAGCGCTGGACCGCCTCAGAGCAGGGCCCGGTCCTCGAGCGCCGGGCGGTCGAGGATCTGGTACCTCCCGCGTCCCTCGAGCGCGATCCAGCCCAGTTTCGCGAACAGGGCGATCGCCTTGTTGACCCTTTCCCGCGAGGCTCCGATCATCGAGGCCATCTCCTCCTGGGTGAGGGGCACCACGAAGTGGTCCTGACCGTCGGACAGTTCGAGCAGGCGCTTCGCCGTTCGGGCGGGCACGTCGAGGAAGATGGCATCGGCGAGCGCCTCATCGGTGGCGCGGAGTCGCTCGGCCAGCAGTCGGACCATCACCCACAGCAGGTCGGGCTTCTCCCGCAGGACGGATCGCACCGACTCGTAGGGCAGGCAGGCGACCTCGGTGTCGGTGACCGCCCGACCGTTGGCGGAGCGTGGTGCGTCGTCGAACAGGGCGAGCTCCCCGAAGAGGCCGCCCCGGTCGAGGATCACGATCACCGCCTCGCGCCCGTCGCCGGACTGGCTGGCGATGGCCACCCGTCCCTCGAGCACCACGAACAGTTCCGTGGCCGGATCACCCTGGTGGAACAGATGGTCACCACGGGCGTACCGTCGGGTCACCATCTGGGCCGACAGCGCTCCCCGGACGTCCTCGGGCAAGGCGTCGAAGAGTCGAACGGCGTCGAGGATGCGTCGGGTGGCCACGGGCTAAACTTATTGCTTCCGCCGCGCCGTTTCCTCTCCGGGCGCCTCCCCCAGGAGCCACATGTCTTTCGCCGTCGGCGACAAGGTCGTCTACCCGCACCACGGTGCCGCCATCATCGAAGGCAAGGAGAAGCGAGTTTTCGACGGGGTCAAGACCGACTACTTCGTCCTCCGCATCACCTATGGCGACCTCAAGGTGTCGATCCCGGTCGACAAGGCCGACGAGATCGGCCTGCGGGAGGTCATCAACGACGAAGAGGTCGAGGAAGTCTTCACCGTTCTGCGCAAGAAGGAAGCGCGGATGCCGACCAACTGGTCGCGGCGCTTCAAGAACCATGTGGAGAAGTTGAAGAGCGGCGACATCTACCAGGTGGCCGAGGTGGTTCGGAACCTCTCGATCCGCGAGGCCGACAAGGGCCTCTCGGCCGGTGAGAAGCGGATGCTCGCCCGGGCTCGTCAGATCCTGGTGTCGGAGCTCACGTTCGCCCTGAACGTCGACGAGGAGACCGCCGAGCTCCGCCTCGACGAGGTCCTGGCCGGTCGCGACGTACCGCCGCCGCCGAAGAAGAAGCCGGCGGCGAAGAAGGCGGCTCCGGCGGTAAAGGCTGCTCCCGCGAAGGCGGCTCCGGCGGTGAAGGCTGCTCCCGCGAAGGCGGCTCCGGCGGTGAAGGCTGCTCCCGCGAAGGCGG
>JBAXBB010000162.1:0-5390 GCA_037142235.1 Actinomycetes bacterium | reverse complement strand
CTATGCGGCGGGCTTCGGACGGTTCGCACGCCTCTTCATCGGCTCGACCGAGGGTTACCTCCACCCCGGCCCCGACCCCACGGTCGAGGACGTCGCCGCCCACTGGGCCGCCATCAACGACACCACCACCTTCACGATCCCCACCGGCCTCATGGACTGGTCGGCGACCTTCATGGGGCATCTCCCCCCCGACGCCGTCCAGGGGTCCTGACCCGCCGGTCGTCCGCGGCCGAATTCGGGATCAGGAGGGACTGCGCAGCTCGCGCTTGAGCACCTTGCCCGACGGGTTGCGCGGGAGCGCCTCGACGAACGTCACCCGGGTGGGCACCTTGAACTTCGCCAGGTGCGCGCGGCAGTGCGCGATCAGGTCGTCGGCACTCGCGGTCACCCCGGGTGAGAGCACCACGAAGGCGACCGGAACCTCTCCCCAACGCTCGTGGGGGCTCCCCACGACCGCGGCCTCGACCACGCCGGGGAACTCGTAGACGACCCGCTCCACCTCGGAACTCGCGATGTTCTCCCCGCCGGAGATGATGAGATCCTTCAACCGGTCGACGATGTAGACGTACCCGTCGGCGTCACGGACCCCGACGTCGCCGGTGTGGAACCAGCCGCCGGCGAACGCGGTCGCGGTCGCCTCCGGGTCCCGCCAGTACCCCGCGAACACCTTGGGCCCACGCAGCACGATCTCGCCCTGCTCACCGGCGGCGACCGGCGTGCCGTCGTCGCCCCAGAGGTCGAGCTCGAGGTACTGGCAGGGCCGCCCCACGCTCCCCAACTTGGTGACCGTGCTGTCGCGGTCGAGGAACGTGTCGCCCGAGACCGTCTCGGTGAGACCGTAGGCGTCGGCCAGCCAGGCCGACGGGAAGACGCGCCGGAGCCGGTCGATGTAGGGGATCGGCATCTTCTCGCCGCCCGCGATGATCACCCGCACCGACGAGAGGTCGCGGGCTTCCACCCCCGGCAGGTCGAGCACGGCGCGGATCATCGCGGGAGCCATCCAGACGCAGGTGATCCCCGAGCGTTCGATCTCGTCCACCACGTCGGCCGCGTCGAACGTGCGGTGGACCACGGTGGTCGCACCCACCGAGATCATCGTGGTTGCGATGAGATCGAGCGCACCGACGTGATAGAGCGGGCCACACGCCAGTCCGACGTCGGCATCGGTGAACCCGAACTCCACGATGTGGGCTGCGTTCTTCCAGGCCAGGTTGGCGTGGGTCAGCATCACACCCTTCGGCCGACCCGTCGTGCCCGAGGTGTACATGAGGCGGTGGAGGTCGTCGGCCCGGGCTGGGGCCCGCGGCACCGGGGTCGCGCCCACGCCGACGTCGGCGAAGCGCTCCCACCCGGCCACGGCACCGGCCGTGATGCAGATCCGGGCCGGTTCGTGGTCGAGGAGTGCCAGGGCCTCGTCGGCCAGCGGCACGAGGTCGGCGCCACACACCAGGGCCCGGGCCTGCGAGTGGTCGAGGATGTAGCGCAACTCCTCGGCCGCCAAGCGCCAGTTGATCGGCATCGCGATCGCCCCGAGGTGGTTCGCCGCGAAGATCGTGACGAGGAGATCGAGGTTGTTGTAGGAGAGCAACGCCACGACGTCGCCGGCTCCGATCCCACGGGCCGCGAAACCGGCCGCCACCTCGGCCGACCGGCGCCGCATGGCGGCGTAGGTGAGCACCTCCTCGCCGAACCGGGCCAGGGTGCGCTCCGGCGTACGCCGAACGTGGTACTCGAGCACCGAGCACCAGTTCAGGTCCGGTTCGCTCAGGGGTGGCTCCACGAGCATGAGCAGGCCTCCTAGGGAGCCGCGTACCCACCGTCGACCACGAGGGCCGAGCCGGTGGTCCAACGCGCCGCGTCGCTGGCGAGGTACGAGTAGGCGCCCACGAGGTCGTCGGGGGAACCCAGGCCAAGCGGATGCTTGGCGCCCATGGCGTCGATCGCCTCCTGCGGCAGGCCTTCATGGATCGCCGAGAGGAACGTGCCCGGGCACACACAGTTGACCCGGATGCCGTCACGCGCGTACTCGACCGCGGCCACCTTGACGAGCTGGATCACGGCAGCCTTCGTGGCGCAGTAGGGCGCGGCGTGCGACCACGCCGTCAGGCCCGCCACCGAAGCCGTGAGGACGATCGATCCGGATCGCTGTGGGCGCATCACCTGCACGGCGGCCCGGATCCCGTTCACCGCGCCGAGCACGTTCACCCGGAAGGCCCGCTCCCAATCGTCGGTGGACAGGTTGTGGATGCGCCCGTTCGGGGAGAGCACCCCGGCGTTGCTCACCAGCACGTCGAGTCGGCCGAAGCGCTCCACGGCCAGGTCCACGACCGCGTCCACCGCCGCGGGGTCACTCACGTCGGCGGACCGCGTGGCCACCTCGCCGCGATCCTCGGGGAGCCCGGCCACGGTGACCGCCAGCGCTTCGGCACTGAGGTCGCTCAACACGACGTCGGTGTCGGGCTCGCCCGCGAACCGGGCCGACAACGCGGCTCCGAGGGTTCCACCGGCACCGGTGATCACGACGACCCGGCGTGCCCTCATCGGAGGAGGTACCCGCCGTCGACGGTGACGACCGAGCCCGTCACGAACGACGAGGCGTCGGAGGCCAGGAACAAGAAGGCTCCCGCCAGCTCGGTGGCCGCTCCCCAGCGACCCATCGGGGTGTGGTCGAGCACGCTCGACTCGAGGGCCGGCACACCCTTCCACGCCTCGACCAGCGGTGAGTCGAACCACCCGGGTGCCACGACGTTGACCGTGATCCCCTCCGACGCCAGGTCGAGGGCCAGTCCCTTGGCCAGCCCCACGAGCCCGGCCTTCGAGGCGCTGTAGGCGACGAGTCCTTCACGCGGCCGCTCGCCGAGGACCGAACCGGTGAACACGATGCGGCCGCCCTCCATCACCCGTGCTGCGGCCCGCGCGCCGAGGAACGCGCCCGTGAGGTTCACGTCGAGGATCTCGCGCCAGACCGCCGGCGTGGTCGCCCGCGGCCCCGCCAACACCGGGGAGATGCCGGCGTTGCCGATCCAGACGTCGAGCCCTCCCCACTCGGCCAGGGTCTCGTCGGCCACGGTTTCGTTGAACGCTTCGTCGGTGACCTCTCCGCTGCACACCAGCGCCGGGCCGGGCAGCTCGGCGGCGACGGCCTTCAGATCGACCTCCGAGCGGGCTACGAGCGTGAGGTGGGCCCCGGCGGCGGAGAAGGCGTGCGCGAGCAACCGGCCCAGACCCCGACTGGCGCCGGTGATCACCACCCGCTTGCCGGCCACGTCGCCCGTCGTCGGGAACGACGCCGGGATCTCGATCTGCGCAGCCACCAACCTTCTCCGTTCCGACCCGACCCACCCATGACCCGGTGGCGCCCCCCGGGCGCTTCCGCCGGACGTTGTACCGACCAGTACGTACACTAATCCACCCATGTTCTCCAGCGCCGACCTCCTCGAGCTCCATCGCCGGATGCTCGTGATCCGCGGGTTCGAGCAGCGGGTCTCGGCGCTCTACCGCGACGGCGAGGTCCCCGGCTTCGTGCACCTCTCGATCGGCCAGGAGGCCACCGCGGTCGGCGCGTGCTGGCCGCTCGAGCGCCACGACGTGATCACCTCGACCCACCGCGGCCACGGCCACTGCCTCGCCAAGGGGCTCGACCCCCTGGCGATGTTCGCCGAGCTCATGGCCAAGGACGCCGGCTCCAACCGGGGTCGCGGCGGGTCGATGCACATCGCCGATCCGACCCTCGGCATCTTCGGCGCCAACGGGATCGTCGGCGCCGGCCTCCCGATCGCGGCCGGTGCCGCCACGGCGGCACGGTTGCGAGCCGACGGCACCGTGACGGTGGCGTTCTTCGGCGACGGCGCCGTCGCCCACGGAACCTTCCACGAAGCGGTCAACCTCGCCGCGGTCTGGAACCTGCCGGTGATCTTCTTCTGCGAGAACAACGGCTACGCGCAGTTCTCACCGGCGACCAACCAACATGCCGCGTCCCTCAAGCGCCGGGCCAAGGGCTACGGCATCGACTTCGTCAAGGTCGACGGCAACGACGTGGAGGCGACCGCCACCGCGATGACGCGCGTCGTCGACGCCGTCCGGGCCGGGAGCGGCCCGGTGCTGCTCGAGGCCACCACCTACCGCTGGCACGGACACTACGAAGGCGATCCCGAGCGGTACCGGCCCGCCGAGGAGGTCGCGGCGGCCAAGGGCCGGGACCCACTCCTGGTCAGCGCCGCCCGCCTCGGCGCCGCCGGCGTCCCCGACGCCGTGCTCGCCGACCTGTCCGCCGGCGTCGACCGCGAGCTCGACGACGCCGTCGCGGCCGCCCGCGGACTGGCGGCACCACCGGTGGCGGCGCTCTTCGACTACGTCACCCGACCCCGTCCCGAGATCCCCGAGCCGCCGGCACTTCCGCCCGACGCCCCGGTGTTCCGCACCATGGACGCCGTGCGCACCGCGCTCGAGGCGGAACTCGCAGCCGACCCCGAGGTGTTCGTCGCCGGGATCGACGTCGGACCGGGCGGCAACGTGTTCGGGTTGACCCGGGGTCTGCACGAGCGGTTCGGTGAGCGCGTCCGCGACACGCCGATCTCCGAGAGTGCGATCGTCGGGCTCGGGGTCGGAGCCGCCATGGCGGGGATGCGGCCGGTGGTCGAGCTGATGTACCTCGACTTCCTCGGGGTCTGCCTCGACCAGCTGCTCAACCAGGCCGCCAAACTGCCGTTCATGACCGGTGGACGCGCCGAGATGGCCCTGACCGTGCGCACCCAGTTCGGTGCGGGGCGGTCGTCGGGCAGTCAGCACTCGCAGAGCCTCGAGGCGTTGCTCGCGCACATCCCCGGGCTCACCGTGGTCATGCCGTCCACCCCGGCCGACACCTACGGCCTGCTGCGGGCCGCGATCCGCGACCCCAACCCCGTGGTGTTCATCGAGCACCGGCTCCTCTACGGGATGAAGGGACCTCAGCCGCCGGCAGATCACCTGGTGCCGTTGGGTCGCTCACTCGTGGTGCGCCCGGGCACCGACGTCACGGTCGTGTCGGTGTCGCGCCTGGTCCACGAATCCCTCGCAGCCGCCGAGACGCTCGCCGGCGAAGGGATCTCGGTCGAGGTGATCGACCTGCGCACCGTCGCCCCGCTCGACCTCGGTCCCGTGCTCGACTCCGTGGCGCGCACGAACCGTCTGTTGATCGCGCACGAGGCCGTGGTGCCGTTCGGGATCGGCGCCGAGATCGCGGCCACGGTCGCCCGTGAAGGCTTCTGGGACCTCGACGCGCCGATCGAGCGCATCGGTGCGGCGGCGACTCCGCCGCCCTACGCGCCCGACCTCGAGCGGGCGTGGCTCCCGGGCCGCGACGAGATCGCCGACGCGGTCCGCCGCCTCGCGCGTGTCTGAGTTCTGCCCGC
>JBAXBB010000161.1:0-5453 GCA_037142235.1 Actinomycetes bacterium | reverse complement strand
CCCACACCCCACCTGGGACACGTTCACCGCCGCTCGGCCCCGCCCCTGCCCCCGGGCCCTGCGCCGTGGCCGATCGACCCTGAGGGTCGGTAGATTTTGTTTCCCGATAGACCATGTGATCAAGTCACGGTTTTCCCCAGCGGTCCGGAGGCCCGGAAGGATGCCCGCGAGCCCCAACACCGCCCCGCTCCAGCGGGTTCTCGAGTTGATGGCCTACCTCGACACCCGTCGGGGTCAAGGGGCCTCCCGACGCGACATCCTCGACAACGCCCCCGGCTACGACCCGGACGCCACCGACGAAGCCAGTCGGAAGCTGCTCCAACGCGACATCGACGACCTCGGGCGGTCGTCGGGGATCGACATCGCCTACAACGAGAGCGACGAGGTCTACCGCCTGCAGGAGCCGTTCTTCACGCCCTCGGAGCGGCGGGCGGTCGTGGCGGCGGCGGCCTTGATCGACCTCGAGGGCTTCGATCCGACGGGGCGCGAGACACCGGCGGTCGCCGACGAGGACCGGATGTCGGTCCGGGTCCAGATCGATGCGCTCTTCACCTCTCTCTGCGACGCGATCGAGAACCGCACCCCGGTGACGATCCGCTACGACGGTCGCGAACGCGTGATCGAGCCGTGGGCCCTCGGACGCTGGCGCACCAGCTGGTACCTCGCGGCCGGCGACCCCGAGCACGACCATGCACTGCGCCGGTTCCGCCTCGACCGCTTCGACCTCTCCGGCACCGATGGTGCACTCCCCGTGGCGGGCGGGCCCGACGCCTACGCGATCCCCGACGGCCTCGATCTCGAGGAGACGTTCGACCTGGACCCCAACTCGTGGGGCAACGACGATCCGGTGGCGGTCGAGGTGAGGGTCGCACCCGACCACCGGCACGCGTTCCTCGCCGAGTTTGACGCGCACGTGATGAGCGAGCACGACGACCACACCGTCGTCGGCCTCACCGTGCGCCACCGGGCGTCGTTTCGCATCCGGATCCTCGCGTTTCGCGGCCAAGCCGTGGTGACCGCGCCCGAGGAGATCCGGGCCGAGATCCGCGATCACCTCCGCCGGCTCGCCGGAGGGAAGTCCTGATGGCGATCAACCGGACCGCGCAGTTCGAGATCCTCATGGCTGCCCTCGCCATCGTGGAGGAGGAGCGGGCGATCCCGCTCGGAGCGGCCGCCGCGCGACTGGGCGTCACGCGTGACGAATTGCAGGCGATCCTCGACCCGGTCCTGTTCCTCGCCTTCGATCCTCCCGACGGCGTGAACCCGATCGACCGGACCCAGTACCTCTACCTGACCGACGACGACGTCGTGACGCTCGACATCGACGGTCTCACCGACGGGGTCTGGCTGCGCAACCTGGTGACCCGGCCGCCGTCACACGACACCGCGCTCGACTGGTACCTGTCCAGCATCATCATGCAGTCGCTCGATCCGTCACCGGCGCTCGAGGCGGCCATCGCCAAACTGGCCGACATCGTGCGCGTCACCCTCGTCGTGCCCCTCGAGCAGCCGCCCGCCCTCGGGGTCGTGCAACAAGCGTGGTCGCAGCACTTGTCGGTGTTCACGCGCTACCTCGCCGAGGGGAGCGAAGCGGCCCAGGAGCGCGAGATCGTCCCGTGGCGCATCTACGCGAACTGGGGTCGGTGGTACGTCAAGGGCACGGCCACCGACCACGGTGAGGAACGCACCTACCGGATCGACCGCATGCTCGACGCCCGGCTGGGGAGCGAGCGTTACGACCGGCCCCATGACGTCGTGATCCCGTCGTGGTTCGACATGGAGCACAACGTGCGGACCGTCCGCGTCCGGATGCCCGTCGCGATCGAACGCAGCTTGGCGACCCCGATCGTGTTCACCGACCGGACGCTGCTCCCCGGCGACCGGGAAGAGGTGTCGATCACGGTCAACGGCGACGGCCGCTTCGACCACCTGCTCGTGAGCCTGCCACCCGAGGCCGAGGTCCTCGACGCCGCGGCCACCGAGCGCCGGCGCGAGTACGCCGCTCGGCTCCTCACTGATTACGCGTGAGCCACGCCGGGCGTTCAACCCTTCCCGAGGATCCCGAACACGGTCACGATCACGGCCATCCCCGACACCATCAGCGTCGCGAGCTGCCACGTCTGGCGACGGAATCCGGCCTGCATCTCGGCCCGGAGGTCGGCCATCTCCGTCCGCAGTTCGGTCCGCAGGTCGGCCATCTCCGTGCGCAACTCGGACCGGGCCAGGCCCAGTCGGAGGTCGAGCGTCTGGTTCGTGACCAGGTCGGACCAGCCACCGATGGGGCGGTCCATCAGGTACGCAGCCTCTTCCACGCCGAGTTTCTCCTCGAGCGACTGCCGGATCCGGAGCCTCGCCTCTTCGACGGTCACCGTCCCATCCTTGTCGTTCGTGCCGACGGGACGTCGTTGTGGCCGACTCCGAGCCGTGGAGGAAGGCTAGCCCACTGCGATGACGACGTCACCGGAGCGCGAGACTGAGCCGGTGCCCGACCACCCCAAGACCGCGTTCGTCCTCTCGGGAGGGTCGAGCCTCGGCGCGGTCGAGGTCGGGATGTTGCAGGCGCTACGCGACCACGGGATCACTCCCGACATGGTGTTCGGCGCGTCGGCCGGAGCCATCAACGCGGCGTGGGTGGCGGGTGACCCCACCCTGGCCGACGTCGACGAACTGGCCGACGTGTGGAAGCGCCTGCGCACCCGCGACATCTTCCCGCTGCGCCCGGCCATCGGGTTCCTCGGATTCGTCGGTCGGCGGACCTCGCTGTTCCCCTCCGACGGGCTGCGCCGGGTCATCGTCGCGAACTCGCGGTACGAACGCCTCGAGGACGCCGCGATCCCCATCGGTGTCGTGGCGACCGAAGCCCGCACCGGCATGGAGGTGGTCCTCGACCGCGGTCCCGCCGTGGAGGCGGTGCTGGCCAGCGCCGCGATTCCCGGCGTGTTCCCACCAGTAGTGATCGACGGCCGCGCTCTGATCGACGGTGGCGTGGTGAACAACACGCCGGTGTCGCACGCGGTCGACGCGGGCGCGGAGCGCATCTACGTCCTACCCACCGGCTACGCCTGTCAGCGCGAGCGCACCCCCCGTGGCGCTCTGGCCATGACCCTCCACGCCGTGTCGCTCATGGTCGAACAGCGGCTGGTCAACGAGGTCGGTCGACTCCAGGACCGCGTCGACCTGCGGGTCCTCCCGCCGTTGTGCCCGCTCGACGTGCTCCCCACCGACTTCTCCCGGGCCGCCGAGATGATCGACCGATCGCGCACCGAGTCCGGGAAGTGGCTCGACCGGTTCGCCACCGACGGGGTCCCCACCGACCAACGGGTCAACCTCGGGTTCCACCGACACCCGACACCCGGATAGCGTGTCGACCCACCCGAACGAAGGAACGTCACCGATGGACATCGAAGTCTTCGTCGAGATCACCAAGGGCTCGCGCAACAAGTACGAGGCCGACCACGACACCGGCGAGATCTGGCTCGATCGCCACCTCTTCACCGCCACCTCGTACCCCACCGACTACGGCTTCGTGCCGCTCACCCTCGGCGAGGACGGCGACCCCCTCGACGCCCTGGTGCTGCTCGAGGAGCCGACCTTCCCCGGTTGTCACGTGCGGGCCCGGGTGGTCGGCGTGTTCTCGATGTCCGACGAGATGGGCAACGACGCCAAGTTGCTGTGCGTCCCGGCCGGCGACCCCCGGTGGGCCGAGATCAACGACCTCGACGACCTGCGGCACTGGCGACCGATGCTCCTCGAGGAGATCGGGCACTTCTTCAACGTCTACAAGATGCTCGAGCCGGGCAAGAGCACCGAGATCCACGAGTGGGAAGGTGCCGCCGCCGGTGAACTCGAGGTCGAGGCCGCCCGGCGGCGCTTCAACGAAGCCAACGTGGCCGAGCACTGATCACGCGGCCCGGCGTCTCTCCAGGCGTGCACCGACGCGTCGGCGGGCGTCACCGATGCTCCGAGCGCCAGGTTCTCCAGGTGCGACGGAGTCGTGCGACGGCCGTCGCCACCGCCAGGCAGGCAGCCCCGACCACACCGGGGCGCAGCCACGGCACGATCGCCGAAGGTTCGAGCGGACCGTCAGGGGGCGAGGTCCGCACGTCGGTGGCGATCGCGCTCCGCAAGATCCGGGCGAACGTGGGCGACCTGAGGCGCCACGCAGCCGCCGGTTCCCACGGCTTCGGACGCATCAGGACGTGGAGGGCGAGCACGGGGCCGGTAGGACCGGTGCAGGTGAGCCCGTGGAGGTCGAGCACCCGGACGCCGGGCAGGGTGTGGCCCATCGCCAACTCGGCGTACGAGCGGACGTCGACCGGGGTGTCGGTGAACTCGGTCATCAAGAGCGCGTTCACAACGTCTTAGTCGCCGAACACACACGACGGTCCGAGCGTGTGGGCTCCACCGGCCTCACCCAGGAGCGCGCACAGGTCCCACCAGCGCCGAAGCAGCGCCGCGTGGTGACGCACCGACCAGAACGTCAACCCCGAGTTGATGTAGGGGCGGACCTGCAACGGACCTGAGAGGCCGAGGAGCGTGCACCACTCCTCGAAGTGTCGGTCCGACGGGTCGTTCGCCGCCACCAGCACGCCGCACCGGGCCCGTGCGACGAGGGAGTCCCACGACCCGGTCGCCACGACGTCGGCATCGGCCACCACGACCACGTCGTCGGGATCGAGGCGGTCGAGGTGGAGAGCGGGGAAGGGCTTGGCGGCATGCAGATGGCGCGCGGTCGGCGGATCGACGACCGCGTGCCGGGCCTCGAGCCACCGCCGCTGATCCGGACGCAACCCGCCATCGAGAAACGTGATGGTGGCGGACGGGAGATGATGGGCGACCGTGTTCGCCAGGCCCACACCACCCACGAAGTACGTCGCGTCGACGACGCTGAAGACCTCGATCCGACCCACCCGGTGACGCTACCGGCGACCCGGTCGGACGGGCTGCCGACGCGACGACCTCCAGGCGCGGTCCATCCTTCTGTGCGCAACCTGAGAGGCGGAGCCGCCCGCGCCTCGCACGGGAACGCGGAACCGGGCAGTCTCGCCTATTACGGCGGACCGAACAAATGGCATGAAATTCGGATGAAGGCACAGGAAACGCTGGAACCCTACGTGTTCCAGCAGGCCTCGGCCTGACGGTTCGCCGTCCGGTTCCGCACCCGCGGAACCGGACGGACGCCGCTGTCAGACCCGGCGCACGCCCCAGAACATCGGGAACGACGCGGAGACCACGTCCTGAATATCGGTCCGGAACGCCATCGGCTGTTGCATCCGGCACAGCACGACAAACGGAACGGTTTCGTAATACCGCGCCTGAATTTGCTCGGCGATCGTCTTCTGCCGGGCCAGATCGGGCGCGTCGAACCAGGCCTCGCGCAGTTCCTCGATCCGCTCGTCGGTCGGCCAGCCGAACCAGCCCTTCCGGCCGTTGCCGCGCAGGGACAGCATGCT
>JBAXBB010000160.1:0-5561 GCA_037142235.1 Actinomycetes bacterium | reverse complement strand
GGAGGGTCTCGCCGTCGAAGACGGGCACGGCCTCGTGCCAGGAGCCGCCCACGTGGACCCGTCGGTGGTCGATGGGCGTGGGGGCGGCCTCCACGAGCGGACGCTCGGTGAAGGCGGGCTGGTCGACGAGCCCGGTGGCGGCCAGGCGCAGTCCCCGGATCATCGGCTCCTGCGACCGGGCCTCGATGAGGCGGGCCTCCTCGTTGCGTCGGTGGAACTCCTCGACCGAGGCCAGGACGTCGGCCTCCGTGATGCGTCCGGACCGGTCGACGGCGATGGCGGTGTCGAAGGTCTGGCCCGGGTAGACCAGATTCAGCATCCACCGGAAGCGCAGGCGGTCCTCGGGGACGCCGGCTTGGGCCAGCTCCTCGCGCGCCGCCGTCTCGAGCTCGACGGCCAGGGCTTCGAGGTGGTCGACGTCGGCGGTGCGCCAGTCGGTGACGTAGGTGCGGGCGTTGTCGAGGACGTGGTGGGCGCTGACGAGCCCGAGCGCGGAGAACTGCGGCGCCGCCTTCGGGACGAGCACGCGCCGCATGCCGAGGGCCGCGGCCTGGGTGGTGGCGTGCACCGCGCCCATGCCGCCGAACGCGACCAGGTCGAGGCGTCGCGGGTCGGCGCCGGCCAGGGAGAGCTGGCGCCGGATGGCGTCGGTCATGTGCGCGTCGATGATCGTGGTGATCGCGGCTGCGGTGTCGTCGACGTCGAGGCCGAGCTCTTGGCCCAGGTCGCCGACGGCCCGCCGCGCGGCGTCGGCGTCGAGGGTGAGGCGTCCGCTCCAAAAGGCGCTCGGGTCGAGACGCCCGAGGACGACGTCGGCGTCGGTGACGGTCGGTCGGGTGCCGCCCCGTCCGTAGCACACCGGACCGGGCTGGCTTCCCGCCGACTCCGGGCCGACGGCGAGCGAGGTGCCGACGACGTGGGCGATCGAGCCTCCGCCGGCGCCGATGCCCTGGATGTCGACCATCGGCATTGCGATGCAGTAGCGGTGGTGCCAGTTCCAGTCGGACTTCAGTTCGGGCTGGCCGTTGCGGATCAGGCAGACGTCGTAGGAGGTGCCGCCCATGTCGACGCTCACGACGTCGCCGAGCCCGGCGGCCTGGGCGGCCCGGGCGGCTGCGACCACGCCGCCGGTGGGTCCGGACCCGATCGTGGCCACGGCCCGGCGGCCGATGGCGGCCGGGGTGGCCACGCCACCGGAGCAGGTGGCGATGAGGAGTTCGTTGGTGAAGCCCGCCTCACGCAGGCGCTGGTCGAGCCGACCGAGGTAGCGCACGATTGGAGGACCGACGTAGGCGTTGACGAGCGTGGTAGACGTGCGCTCGAACTCCGGCGGCTTCGGGTGCACCTCGTGGGAGAGGCTCACCAGCTCCACGTCGGGGTACTCCTCGAGGATGAGTTCGCGGGCGCGCAGCTCGTGGGTCGGGTCGACGTAGGAGTGCAGGAACACGACGGCGATGGAGGTCACGCCGAAGTTCCGCAGCCGGGCGGTGGCCGTGCGCACCGCCTCCTCGTCGAGCGGGGTGTCGACGACTCCCTCGGCGGTGAGCCGCTCGGGGATCTCGAGGCGCACGCGTCGTCGGGCGATGGGGTCGGGCGCCGGGAGGGTCGGATCCCAGATGTCTTCTTTGTAGCAGCGTCGGAACTCGATCTCGTCGCGGAAGCCCTCCGTGACGAGCAGGCCCGTGGGCGCGCCCTTCATCTGGATCATCGTGTTGTCGGCGGTGGTGGTGCCGTGGACGATCGAGTGGGTGTCGGCCAGGAGCTGCGCCGGGCTCACGCCGCGCGCCTCGGCGAGCTGGGCGATGCCGTTGAGCACACCCTCGCTCTGGTCGCCGGGCGTGGTCGGGGTCTTGTCGAGGACGACCGATCCGTCGGGGAGCAGGAGGACGAGGTCGGTGAAGGTCCCGCCGACGTCGATCCCGATGCGGTACTGGCTCATGAGCGGGCCCCGGCCATCTCGGCGCGCAGCGCGGTGGTGGCGTCGAGGTCGAGCGCCAGGGTCATGTCCTCGAGGGAGCCGGTGATCACGACGCCGTAGTCGCGCCGGGCACCCTCCACGGAGACGTACTCGTCCCAGACGTCTTCGAGCACCATGTCGGGGTCACGGGCGAGTGGGTTACCCCAGCCACCGCCGCCCCCGAAGTCGTAGACCAGGCGGTCGCCGGTCTCCATGGGCTGCGCCGCCACCGACGGCGAGACCTCGACCTCGCGTTCGGTCCCGGCGCTGATGAGGACCCGGTCGGGTGATCCGTTGTCGCCCCCGGCGATGCCCGGGTGGCGGTGGATCCGGTTCACCACGTACTGGTTCACGTAGGTGGGCGTGCGCACCTCCTTGACGAAGTGCGAACCGCAGTTGCCCCGGAACTCACCCGCCCCGGCGGAGTCGGTGCGGTAGTTGCGGCCGCGTAGGACGTGCGGGAAGAGCACCTCGTTGAACTCGGCCGAGGCCTTGATGAGGTTGCCGTTGGCGGCGATCAGCGCGCCCCAGCCGTCGACGCCCTTGACCCCGTTGCACCAGCCGGCATTGACCTCACCCCCGTGGTCGAAGAACGGCTTGCCCGTGCGCGGGTCGAGGTCGCCCCACATCTGGCGGGGGCTGCCGTACTTGTAGGTCTGGGGTGAGCAGCGGTCGGGGAGGATCTGCGACATCGCCAACGCGATGGCGTCGCCGACCTCCACGCCCGGGTGGTGCGTCCCGCTGCTCACGGGCTTGCCTTCGCGCGGGTTCACGCAGGAGCCGAGCGGGACGCGCAGGTCGATGCAGTCGAAGAACCCCTCGTTCTTGGGGATGGTGGGGTCCACGAGGCTCGCGAGCTGGGAGATGACGTAGCCGCGGGTGTTGCCGAAGGTGGACCAGCCTGTGATCTCGGGACGCTCGTCGGAACCGGCGAAGTCGACGACGAGCTTCTCGTGGTCGACGGTGATCGCGACGTGCACCTGGATGTCACGGTTCCCGGCCGGGTCGGAGTCGACGAACATGTCGGCCTCGTAGGTGCCGTCGGGCCAGGAGGCGATCTCTTCCGAGAAGCGCTGGTGGGCGTCGTCGATGGTCCAGTCGACGGTGGCCTTGACGGTCTCGGCTCCGTACTGCTCGATGATCTCGCCGAGGCGGCGGGCGCCGAGTTGGGCGGCGCCCACCTGGGCGCGCAGGTCACCGACGAACCCCTCGATGCGGTTGTTGGCCCGCATGGTCAGCACGACGTCGCGGCGCTCCTTGCCGGCCTCGACGATCTTGAGGAGCGGGTAGCGGGTGCCCTCCGACCAGATGTCCTTGGCGAAGACGTTGTACCCCCCGGCCACGGCACCACCGGTGTCGCCGTGGTGGCACTGGATCGAGGCCACGAGGAGGAGTTCGCCGTCGGGCGAGAAGACGGGGGAGAAGACGTTGAAGTCGGGGAGGTGCCCACCACCGTGGTACGGGTCGTTGGCCACCAGGACGTCGCCGGGGTAGAGCTCACCCTCGAGGAACTCCAGGCAGAAGCGCACCGGCAGGGTGGCGCTCAGCATGAACTGGGGGATGCCCACGCTCAGCGCGGCGAGGCGGCCGCGTCCGTCGAGGATGGTCGCGTTGCGCTCATTGCTCTGGTTGAGGATCGGGGTGGTGGCGGTGCGCGAGACGAACGTCGCCATCTCGAAGCAGATGGTCTCCATCCCGGACCGGATGACCTCAGCCGTGATCGGATCGACGCGGGGCTCGGACGAATCGACGCTCATGGTGCTCCTCTCCGGGTGGTGGTGCTCAGCCGCGCAGGACGACGCCGGGCTTGGCCTCGAGGCCGGTGGCGTCGGGGGTGCCGTCGACGCGGATCGGGGTGCCGTTCACCACGACGTGGCGGACCCCGCTGGGCTCGTCGGCGACGAGGCGCTCGCCGTCGGCGGGGAAGTCGACGATCCGACGGACCGGACCGGGGGCCACCGTGGCGGGGTCGAAGACGGTGACGTCGGCAAAGTTGCCCTCGGCGAGCACCCCACGGCCGGCGAACTCGTAGATGCCCGCCGGCTCGCCGGTGAGCTTGTGCACGGCCTTCTCGAGCGTGATGGCCTCACGCTCACGGACCCAGTTGCCCAGCAGGTCGGTGGGCAGACAGGCGTCGCAGAGCTGGCTGACGTGGGCGCCGGCGTCGGAGAGGCCCATGAGCATGCCCTCCTGGTTGAGCAGGTCGCCGATGACGGTGTCGTCGTCGTTGGCGAGCACGCTGCGGAAGCGGGGCTCGAGGTCCTCGGCGAGCGCGATCTCGATCATGGTGTCGAGCGGACCGGCGTTGCGCTCGGCGGCGAGGTCGGCGACGGTGCGGCCGATCAGCGACGGATCACGCGACTCCACGACCTCCATCGTCTTCCAGTTGGGGTTGCCGAACCGGGCGTTGGCCATCTCGTCGAGGGCGGCGGCCCGCCACGACGGGTCGGAGTATGCCGCGATGCGCTCCTCGACCGGACGGTCCATCAGGGCCCTCCACTTCGAGTTGACGTTGAAGGTGAACGGATCCTTCAGGTTCATCTGGAAGGTGAGCGGCCGGACGGTCACCTGCGGCCAGACGTCGACCCCTTCGGCCCGGCGCTGGGCGGTGTAGGCGGCCATGTCCTGGGCGAAGGTGGTACCGCGACGGGTGAGCAGCGCGGTCCAGGTGAACGGGCGTCCGATGCGCGTCTGGAGGTCGTAGACCTCGGGGTGCAGCACGTGCTCCCCGGGGGTGAAGGCGCCGACACCCCGGCCGAGTTCCTTGAGCGGGGTGACCAGGGCTTCCATCTCGCGGATGTCGGCGATGCGCGACGGCACCGGACGGCCGCCCTCGCCGTTGTGGGTGGGGGCACTGGTCGACGCGAAGCCGACGGCCCCGGCGAGCAAGGCCTCGCGCACGACGGCTGCCATGGCGGTGAGCTCGTCGTCGGTGGCCGCCCGCTCGTAGCCCTCGTCACCCATGACGTAGAGGCGCACCGCGGTGTGGCCGACGTACGCACCGAAGTTGAGGGCGTGGCCGTGCCGGGCGACGGAGTCGAGGTATTCGGGGAACGTCTCGAAGTCCCAGGGGATCCCGGCCTGCAGCGTGGCGAGGTTCATGTCCTCGACGTGCTGGAGCGTCTTCCCGATGAGTTCACGGTGCTCGGGGCGGCACGGGGCGAGGGTGAAGCCGCAGTTGCCGGCGACGACGCTGGTGACGCCGTGCCATGACGACGGGGTGAGGGACGGGTCCCAGAACACCTGCGCGTCGTAGTGGGTGTGGATGTCGATGAAGCCGGGCGCGACCACGTGACCGTCGGCCTCGAGCACGCGGTCGCCGGCGAGGCCGGTGCCGATCTCGCTGATGCGGCCGTCGCGGATCGCGACGTCGGCCCGCACCCCCGGAGCGCCGGTGCCGTCGACGACGGTTCCCCCTCGGATCACCAGGTCTGCTGCCATGTGTCTCCCCCTCGGTCAAGAACTCCTTCCATGGTGTCAGCCCGGAGAGCGGCGGGCCACCCCGGGTATTCGGATCGACGGGCGCAGCGCTCGGGTCGTGGGTGTGCGCCGGATCTCGGGCCGGATCGGGGCGATCCGGCCCGGTGGGGCGTCCGGATGAGGC
>JBAXBB010000159.1:0-5612 GCA_037142235.1 Actinomycetes bacterium | reverse complement strand
CGGCACCGCGACGAGCCCGAGCACGATCCCGAGCGCCGCAGCCACCGCCCCCACCACCAGGGCCTCACCGACCAACGCCGCGACGACCTGGCCCGAGCTCGCACCGACCAGGCGGATCAACCCCACCTCGCGCGTTCTCTGCGCCATCACGATCGTGAAGGTGTTGAACACGAGCAGGACGGCCACGACCACGCCGACCGCGGCGAAGCCCAGGAGCGCCGCGGTGAGCAGGGCGAGGGCGGTGCGCACCTGCGTGCCCGCGTCGGCTGCCACCGCCGACCCGGACCGGACCTCGAACCCGGGACCGATCGCCGTGGCGATCCGACGGCGGACGAGCCGCACCGACTCGCCCTGGGTCGCGTGCACCGCCACTTCGTCGAGCCGGCCGGGCGCGCCGACCACTCCTTGGGTGGTGGCGAGGTCGAACGACGCGAACGTCACCCCGCCGAGGTCGGTTCGCCCGCCGATGGAGAAGAGTCCGCTGATCCGGTACTCGCGCGCCCCGGTGAGACCGATCACCCGGACCCGCCGACCGACCGTGAACCCGTGGTCCCGTGCGGTCGCGACGTCCACCGCGACTTCTCCGGGACCTCGGGGCGCCCGGCTGGCCCGGCCGACGAGACCCAACGGGCCCGCGGATCCACGCTGGGACCACGAGACCGCCAGCGTTGGGGCGCCGTTGACCCGGATCGGCTGCCCGTCACGGTCGACGAACTGCGCGCTCCCCCGGACCACCCCGTGCGCCTCCGCCACGCCCGGGACCGCCGCCACGGTGGACCGGACCTCCTCCGGGAGCCGTTGCCGGGTCCCCTCCGGACCGCGCTGGTCGCGGAGGGCGACGACGAGGTCGACCCGGGCCTGGGTGGCCGCGAAGACGCCCGAATACGACCGGTCGAGCGTGTCGGTGAGCGCGTAGGCGCCCGTCACGAAGGCCACGGCGAGCGCCACGGCGACCACCGACAGGGCCAGCCGCGCCCGGTGTGCGACGATGCCTCTGATGGTCAGGTTCCACATGGGTCGGACCATGATTGCCGTCGGACGACGCTCACAGGAGGCAAGCGGATGGGACTGCTCGACGGACGGCGTGCCCTGGTCACGGGCGGGGGATCGGGCATCGGGGCGGCGACCTGCCGGCGCTTCGCCGCCGAGGGGGCGCAGGTGGCGGTCGTCGACCTCGACGGCGATGCTGCGCAGCGCGTGGCCGACGACTGCGGCGGCGTCGCCTACGCCGTCGACGTGACCGACTTCACCGCCCTCGAGGCCGCCTTCCACGACGCCGACCGGCGCTTCGGCGGGCTCACGACCTTCTTCAACAACGCGGGAGGGTCGACCCTGTCACCGGTGCACCAGTACGACGTGTCCGAGTGGGACCGGATCGTGCGCCTCAACCTCACCGGGGTGTTCCACGGCATGAAGGCCGGGATGCCCCTCGTGCTCGCGAGCGGGGGTGGGGCCGTGGTGAGCACGGCGTCCATCAGCGGCACCCGCCCGTCGGCCGGCGAGGCGCCCTACGCCGCCGCCAAGGCCGCAGTCGCCGCCCTCACCGCCACCGCCGCCCTCGAGTACGCGCCGACCGTGCGGGTCAACGCCGTCTCCCCCGGGATGATCCGGACGCAGCTCACCAGTCCCCTCCTCGACCTCGAGGGCACGGTGCCGGAGATGACGGCCAAGACGCCCTTGGCCCGGATCGGCGCCCCGGAGGACATCGCCGACGTCGTGGTCTTCCTCTGTTGCGACCTGGCCCGGTTCGTGACCGGCCAGAACCTCGTGATCGACGGCGGGATGACCCTGCACGGCGCCGGGGTCGACGGCCTGCTGGAGCGCTTCATGCCCCACGCCTGAGGACCCGTCCTGGGCGTCTCGCCACCCGCCTCCCTACAGTGCGCTCCCCCGTGTGCCGATGTGTGTCCGACGGCTCGCCGAGGGGACGACCCGCCGGAAGGAGTACCCGTGCGACGACCCAGGATCCATCGAGCGGCCCCGGCCCTGTGCCTAACGCTCGGGCTCGGGCTGGTGGGGGCCGCGTGCGGCACTCCGGACCCACCCCCTCCGCCCCCCGCGGCCTGTGAAGCGGTGCAGAACCCGCTCGTGGACCGGATCGCCACCCGGGTGAACTCCGACCGGGTGGCCAACGGCCTCGGGCCCCTGGCGTGGAACGGGCAACTGTCGTGCAACGCCCAGGACTGGGCGTCGCACCTGGCGTCGATCACCCAGCTCGTGCACCAGGACCTCTCCACCCGGATCGGCGATCCCGAGTGGTCGGAGTGGAACGCCTTCGGCGAGAACATCCTGCAGGGCCCGGGCACCATGACCGGCGACACCATCGAGAACACGTGGATGAACTCCGCGGGGCACCGCGACAACATCCTGCGCGACTACGACAGCGTCGGGATCGGCGTCGCCACGAGCGCCGACGGGCGGATCTGGGCGGTCCAGGAGTTCGGCCGCCACCGCTGAGGACATCGGGCCGGTGCCCTCGTGCTGGCCCTCGGCCCAGGCCTCAGGCTGGGCCTAGTGGTGGTGCGGGATCGGCAGGTCGGCGCGGTCGAGGTCGTGGGCCTTGACGGTGAAGCCCGCCCAGCCGCCGAAGAACCCGCCCGCCAGGATGCCGACGATGATCCCGATCAGGATCCAGGGCAGCCAGTCACCGGGCGAGTTCGGACCCACGGCTAGCGCCACGATGATCAGCCAGATCACGATGCACACCGGGGTCAAGATCGCGATCCACTTCCACACCGCCTTCCACAGCGACGCTTCGGCGGCCAGCACCCCTGCCAACCGGTCGTCGCTGGACACGGCGATCTCGCGACCGGCCAACGCCGGTTCGGACTGTGCGCCAGTGATCTCGTCGCTCATGGGGTCCTCCCTCCCTGACGCACCGATTCTGGCACGACTCCGGCCGCGATCAGCGATTCCAGGATCATCTCCGCCCCGGCCACCGGGGTCACCCGATCGCCCGCGATGACCAGATCCGGGGTCACCGGGGGCTCGTAGGGGTCGTCGATGCCGGTGAAACCCGGGAGTTCGCCGGCCCGGGCCTTGGCGTAGAGGCCCTTCGGGTCGCGGCTCTCGCACACGGCCAACGGCGTGTCGACGAACACCTCCACGAACGGCAGGTCGGCCGCCACGTGGACCGCCCGGGCGTGGTCGCGACCCGCCCGGTACGGGCTGATGACCGGCACCACCGCCACGAGGCCCGCATCGGCGAAGAGCCGCGCCACCTCGCCCACCCGGCGGATGTTCTCGGTGCGGTCGGCGGCGCCGAACCCCAGGTCACCGTTGAGCCCGTGACGGAGGTTGTCGCCGTCGAGGCTGTACGCCGGCACCCCCGCCGCGGAGAGACGCGCGAGCAGGGCCTCGGCGATCGTCGACTTGCCCGACCCCGAGAGGCCCGTGCACCAGACCGTGGCACCGTGCCCACCGACCACCCGCCACCGCTCGTCGCGGGAGGTGTCGGCATCGTGCCAGACGACGTTCGGGCTCTGAGGCACGTCGGCCACGGCGGATCGCGGTTACGGGGCGGAGGCGCCGAGGATCATGCCGGCGCCGACCGTCTCGAACGTGGCCTCGTCGACCAGGATGAACGAGCCGGTCGTCCGATTGCGCCGGTACTCGTCGACGAAGAGCGGGACCGCCGCGCGCAAGGTGACCCGGCCGATGTCGTTCATCGCCAGCGCACCGTGCTCGTCGTCGCGGTGGAGGGTGTTGACGTCGAGGCGGTACTGGACGTCTTGGATCCGCGCCCGCGACCACCGGGTCGTGTGCTTGATGGCGAGGGTCGCCCCGGGGAGCACCGGGCGGTCGGAGAACCAGCACACCATGGCGTCGACGTCCTGGGTGACCTGCGGGGCATTGTTCGGGCGACAGAGCATGTCGCCCCGGGACACGTCGAGGTCGTCGGCGAGTCGGATCGTGACCGACATCGGCGGAAACGCCTGCTCGACCGGCTCGCCGTGGAGGTCGATGCCCGCCACGGTGGTGGTGAAGCCGCTCGGGAGCACCACGACCTCGTCGCCGGGCCGGAACGTCCCGCTCCCCACCTGGCCGGCGTAGCCCCGGTAGTCGTGGTGCTCGTGGCTCATCGGCCGCACGACGTACTGGACGGGGAACCGGGCGTCGATGAGGTTGCGGTCGGAGCCGATGTAGACGTGCTCCAGGTGGTGCAGGAGGGTCGGCCCCTCGTACCAGGGGGTGCGGGCCGAGTGGCTCACGACGTTGTCACCGTCGAGCGCCGAGATCGGGATGAACGTGAGGTCGTCGATGTCGAGCTTGGCCGCGAACTCGCCGAAGTCCTCGCAGATCGCCTCGAAGATCTTCTCGTCGAAATCGACGAGATCCATCTTGTTGACGCACAGCACCAGGTGCTTGACCTGGAGCAGCGAGGCGATGACCGCGTGACGGCGCGACTGCTCCAGCACGCCCTTGCGGGCGTCGATGAGCACCAGGGCGAGGTCCGCGGTCGAGGCCCCGGTGACCATGTTGCGCGTGTACTGGATGTGGCCGGGGGTGTCGGCGATGATGAACTTGCGGCGGGGGGTCGCGAAGTAGCGGTACGCCACGTCGATCGTGATGCCCTGCTCGCGCTCGGACCGGAGGCCGTCGGTGAGCAAGGCGAGGTTGGTGTACTCGAAGCCCCGCTCGCGGCTGGTCCGCTCGACCGCCTCGAGCTGGTCCTCGAAGATCTGCTTGGTCTCGAGGAGCAGCCTCCCGATGAGGGTGCTCTTGCCGTCGTCGACCGATCCGGCGGTGGCGAACCGCAGCATCTCCATCAGAAGTAGCCCTCGCGCTTGCGATCCTCCATGCCGGCTTCGGAGATGCGGTCGTCGGCCCGGGTGGCGCCCCGCTCGGTCACGGTCGAGGCCGCGGTCTCCACGATGATCTGGTCGACGGTCGCCGCCGACGACTCCACCGCACCCGTGCAGGTGGCGTCGCCCACGGTGCGGAACCGCACGGTGCGGGTCTCCACCGCCTCGCCGTCGAGCAGGGTGATCCACGGGTTCATCGCGAGGAGCATGCCGTCGCGTTCGACCACCTCACGCTGGTGCGAGTAGTAGATGCTCGGCAGCTCGACCTCGGCCTCCTTGACGTACTGCCAGATGTCGAGCTCGGTCCAGTTCGAGAGCGGGAACACCCGGATGTGCTCACCCTTGCGGTGCTTCCCGTTGTAGAGGTTCCAGAGCTCCGGCCGCTGGTTCTTCGGGTCCCACTGACCGAAGTCGTCGCGGAACGAGAACACCCGCTCCTTGGCCCGGGCCTTCTCCTCGTCGCGCCGACCCCCGCCGAACACTGCGTCGAAGCGGTGCTCGGTGATGGCGTCGAGCAGGGTGACGGTCTGGAGGCGATTGCGGCTGGCACGCGGACCGGTCTCCTCGACCACCCGCCCGCGGTCGATGGAGTCCTGGACCGAGGCCACCACGAGGGTCACCCCGAGCTCGGCCACCCGACGGTCGCGGTAGTCGATCACCTCGGAGAAGTTGTGACCGGTGTCGACGTGCATCAGCGGGAACGGCAACCGGGCCGGGAGGAAGGCCTTCTCCGCGAGCCGCAACATCACCGCGGAGTCCTTGCCGCCCGAGAACAGCAGCACCGGCCGCTCGAACTCGGCGGCCACC
>JBAXBB010000158.1:0-5613 GCA_037142235.1 Actinomycetes bacterium | reverse complement strand
AGAAGCCCTGACGAAGACGCGGAAGACCCGGGTTCGACTCCCGGCACCTCCACCCCGGGGTTATCGGACGATTTCACGCCTGACCAGCGGATGAAATCGGGGCCGGTACCCCTGCTCCCGAATGCCTGCGGCCGTCGACGACACCACCCGACGGTGCCTTCGACCCGGGCAGCGACGCGCCCGGCGGCAAAGCCGCGCTGCCATCGCGCTCACGGGGTCATGGCGGCACGATCGCCCCGCTCAGGCGTCGTTCGTCTCGCCCGCGACCCTGAGGCGTTCGAGGCCTTCGTCGACCCCGACCACCGGCACCCACCGGAGGACCCGCTGGGTGTCGCGCTGGTCGAAGGTGTGGGCCACGGAGAGCTGGCGGGCCGCGAACCGGGTCAACGGGGGCTCGTCGCCCCGCCACCAGCGGCCCACCACCGAGCCGACCACGGCGGCCACCGGTGCCGGGACGGTTCGGAGCCGGGTGGTGACCCCGTGCGCCGCGAGGATCCCGGCGACCAGCTCGCGCACCGGACGGGGGTCGTTGCCGGTGACCACCCACGGCCTGCTGGTCGCCTCCGGGCTGTCGGCCGTGCGGTCGACGGCGGCGACCAGGGCACCGGCCGCGTCGTCGACGTAGGTCGTGTCGACGAGGGCGCGCCCGCCGTCGGGCAGCGCAAGGCGCCCGGCCCGGGCCCGATCGACGATGCGACCGACCAGTTGGGTGTCGCCCGGCCCCCAGACGAGGTGGGGCCGGATCACGACCACGCCGGGGAGGCCGCGATCGGTCACGAGCGTCTCGGCCAGGGCCTTCGTGTGCGTGTAGGCGTCGGGGCCGCGGTACGCCGGCGCCTCGGCGCCTACTCCGATCGCCGGGTGGTCGGCGAACGCGACCGACGGGGACGACACGTGCACCAGCCGTGCGCCGGCTGCCGCCGTGGCGTCGAGCACGTGGGCCGTGCCGTCGACGTTCACGGCGCGGGCGTCGGCGAACGCCGGTCGGGGTGCCACCAGCGCTGCGAGGTGCACGACCACGTCGTGACCGCCGACCGCCGCGAACACCGCGTCACCGTCACGGATGTCACCCGCCACGTCGCGGGCACCGGTTCCCGACGGGCCCCGTTGGAAGCCCGTGACCTCGTCGCCGCGGGCGAGGAGCTGCGCGACCGTCGCACGGCCGATCAGGCTCGACGCGCCGGTGACCAGGACCCTCATCGTCCTGCCAGGAAGCGGGCCACTGCCCCGCCGAGCGCGACGCGGTCGATCTTCGAGTGGTGCCGGTGGTCGACGGGAAGGCGGCCCGTGAGGACGGCCGCGACCGGGAGGGGTGTCGCGGCCCGCACCGCCGCCGCCCGGTCAGCGTCGGCGAGGTGCAACGACCGGGGCGCGTCGCCGGCCTCGACCACCACGACGCACACCTGGGCACCGGCCGGGCCGACCCCCACGGCAGCCACGGGAACACCCACGGCCTGCACCACCGGCGCCTCGATCGCCACGCTCGCGACCGGACCCGAGCCCGGGGTCAGCACGTGGGCGAGCCGCCCGAGGTGGAACACGACCCCGTCGTGGACGTAGCCGACGTCACCGGTGCGGTGGAAGCGGCGGCCGTCGATCATCAGCGCTGATCCCTCGTTCACCGCCCAGGCGCCCTCGTAGCCGTCGAACATCCACGGCGCGTGCACGACGAGCTCGCCCCAGACCGGCGCGGCACCGGCGGTCTCGCCACCGGGCAGGGCGACCACCTCGACCGTGGCACCGCGCAGCGGGCGGCCGGTCGCCGTGCCACCGTGGGGGCCGATCGCCGCCGGGTTGGTGCCGTCGGTGACGGGCAGACACTCGGTCATGCCGTAGGGCGCGCGCACATCGCCACCCGTGACCGCGGCCACCGCCGCCGCGAGGTCGGGGCCGATCGGAGCGCCGGCGAGCATGACGACACCGACCGGGACGGTGCGGCCTGCGGCGGTCGCCACGATGCGCCGCGCCGAGGCGGGCGAGAGCCACGCCGCGCCGAGCGACCCGTTGGCGGCGGCCCGGACGAGCTCGTCGAACCCGAAACGAGACGGCGCGTCGCCCCGCACCGGCACCCGCACGAACGGCATGCCGAGCAGCGGCGCGAGCAGCATGAACGGTCCGAACGACGACGTGAAGGCCCGGCCGTCGTCGCCCACGATCTGGCGGACCGCATCGAGCTGCGCGCCCAGTGCGCCGTGCGTGTACCGCACCGCCTTGGCCGGACCGGTCGCCCCCGAGGTGTGCACGATCGCGGCGACTGCGTCGGCCGTCACCGGCGGGGCGGCCGGCGCGGAGGCGGCACCCGGGGGGGCGATCCGGAGGTCGACGACGCCCGGGAGGTTCGTGAACGCAGCCATCCGGGCCCGAGGCGTGAAGGCTCCGGCCTTCGCGACCGCCAGCGTGGTGGCGGTGCCGATCGCGAACCGGGGCGCCTGCGCCCGCAGCAGGCGTCGCAGCGCGGCGGGCCCACCGGATGCGTCGGCCACCACTGCGACCGCGCCCCGCTTCCAGATCGCAGCCATCGTCACCAGCAGGTCTCCACTCGGTGGCACGAGGACCGCCACGCGATCCCCGGCGCACAGGCCGGCCGCGGCGAGCACGGCGGCCGCGGTGTCGGACCGCGCCGCGAGATCGGTGCCCCGCAGCGCCCCGTCGGGCCCCGAGTAGACGAGACCCGGCGTCGCGGCGAGCGCGGCGAGCAGGGGCGACGGCGGCGCTGCCGCGAGGTCCGGCGGGACGGCGGTCGAGGCGTCGGTCGGGACTGCGGACGAGACGGCGGTCGAGGCGTCGGCGAGCGGAAACGTCCGGGTGAGCCAGGCGGCGACCACCGGGCCGGTGCGGGGGTCGAGCGGCGACAGGTGCCCGCAGTCGGGGTAGCGCTCCACGTCGGCCCGGGGGGCCCGGGCCCGGAGGTCCGCGAGGAAGCCGTCGTGGAACACCGGGTCGCGCCCACCCCACACCAGGAGCAATGGGCAACGAAGCGCACCGAACGTTTCGGCCACTTCGGCCAGCGCGGCGAACGACGGGTCGTCGGGCCCCAGCGGGATGTCGGCCACGAAGTCGCGCACGGCCTCCCGCCGGTCGGCGGCGGCGTAGGGCGCGCGCAGCGCCGGCCGGTGCTCGGGCACGGTCATGCGGGCTGTCCCGGCGACGAACGTCGGCGTGCGCCGGCAGGTCAGGTCGAGGGCGGACCGGGCGGCGGCGATGAGCGGCGGGACGCGGACGGTGTCGGGCTTGGCGACCGCGGTGTTGCAGAGCATCAGCGCCTCGACCTCCAGACGCTCGGCCGCGCCCACGGCGACGGGTCCACCCCAATCGTGCGCGACGAGCACGACCGGGCCGGGCGCGTGGGTCGCACAGAAGGTGACGAGCTCGTCGATGCGCTGGGCCAGCCGGCGGGGTCGACCGCGCTCGGAGTAGCCCATGCCGGTCTGGTCGACGGCGATCACCCGCCAGGTGCCGGCCAGCGCCGCGAGGACGTGCCGCCAGGTGTAGCCCCAGGTGGGGTTGCCGTGGACGCACACCACGGTCCCCGCGGGTGCCGGCCCCGTGTCGAGGACGTGCCAGGTCACCGGTGATCCGTCGGCGCCGGGGAACGTCACCGTGGTCGACCAGGCCGGGTCGAGCCCCCAGGCGGCCAGCTCGGCCGCCGACGGGACTCGCAGGTCGTCAGCCACGCACTACCAGATGATCTCGGTGCACGCAGTGTTCAGCCCTGACCCGATGCCCGCCAACAGCACCCGCTCTCCCTGAGCGATGTCATCGGCAATGGTGGCGAGCGTGAACGGCACCGCGGCCGGGCCGAGGTTGCCGAACATCGGGAACGTCAGCGGCACACGCGCGGCGTCGAGGTCGAGCAGCTCGCACAGCTTCGCGGTGTGCACCGACGACACCTGGTGCATCACGTAGCGGTCACACGTGTCCCACTGCCAGCCGTCGGCGAGCGCCGCCTTCCACGCATCCTGGGACAGCGACAGCCCGCTCGCGAGGAGCGCCGCGGTGTCGGTGCGCATGTACGAGAGGTCACCGACGCACAACCCGTGGTGCTCGGTCGCCGCCATCGACGTGCCGCCGATGAACCGGTGCGCGCCGGCACGGGGGCCGCCCATGACCATCGCCGCGGCGCCCGAGCCCAGGGTCAACGTCGCGAACTCGTCGAACACGTCGACCGCGGTGACGGTCGGCTGCTGCAGACGCGCCAGGGTGACTTCCTGGATCTGGCGGGAGCCCTCGCCGTCGACGATCAGCACGTTGCGGGCCCGGCCGGCGTCGATGGCCTGGGCTGCGAGGTCCATTGCGTTGATGAACCCGAGGCAGGCGTTGCCGACGTCGAAGTTGATGCACGTCGCACCGAGCCCGAGCCGGTGGTGCACCGCACACGCGACCGACGGCTCGAGGTGATGCTTCGAGACCGAGGTGGAGATCAGCATGTCGATGTCGTCCCGGTCGATGCCCGCAGCCTCGATGGCGGCATCCCCCGCACGCGCGGCCGCCTGGTCGAAGGTGACGTCGGCCGGCCACCACCGCCGCTCGACGATGCCGGCGACCTGCTCGAGGAGCCCGGCGCGCACGCCGGTGAGCGCGTACGCGCCCGTGAGCTGCTCGTCGATCCACGCGGAGGTCACGTGCTCGGGGGCCTCGACCGCCGCCACGCTCCAGATGAAGGTGTTCACATACGGATCGTTTGCGGTTGCCACTGCGGCCTCCTGACGCCACGGACCTGAGGGGGATCAGGTCGACGTCCGCACCGTGCCGGCCGCCTCTGTGCCCTGCAGCGTAGAAGCCCCGGAACCCGTTCGGGTCAGCGAGCTCGGCCGGGGGTGGCCAGGCGGCCTGGTCGGGGTGGTCAACGAGAACCCGGGCCCGTTCCGCGCCACCCGTTTGCCGCCGGGTCGGCCGTTCCGTACGCTCCAGCGGTGCGCGGAACGCCGCGCCCGGGAGGGGGCGCGCCGTGCGGGCAGTCAGGGTCGTGGAGCACGGGGGTCCGCTCGAGGCGCTCCGGGTGGAAGACGTCGCCGCACCCGAGCCGGGGCCGGGCGAGGTGCTCGTGGAGGTCGCGGCGGCGTCGCTGAACTTCGGTGACCTCGCCCGCTGCCGGGGCACGGTGGCGAGCGTGATGGGGCAGGTCCCGTTCACCCTCGGCATGGACGTGTGCGGCACCGTGATCACGGTCGGCGACGGCGTCGACGGCACCTGGGTCGGACAGCGGGTCGTCGGGATGGCCCAGCAGTCGCTCGGCGGGATCGCCGAGTACGCCGTGTGCGGCGTGAACGGCACGTTCCCCGCCCCGCCCGAGCTCGACGACCTCGAGGCGGCGGCGTTCACGCTGCCGTTCCACGTGAGCCACCTCGCGCTCCACCGCCGGGCCCGCCTGACCAGCGGCGAGACCCTCCTCGTGGTGGGAGGCGCGAGCGCGGTGGGCACGGCGATGATCCAGATCGGCCGGGCCCTCGGGGCCACGGTGATCGCCGTGGCCGGCGGCGCGCAGAAGGTCGCCCTGTGCGAGTCGCTCGGCGCCACCGGCGTCGACCACACCACCTTCGCCCCCGGCGACGACCTGTTCGACCGGGTGATGGGCCTGACCGGCGGGCAGGGCGCCGAGCGACTCGCACAGGG
>JBAXBB010000157.1:0-5670 GCA_037142235.1 Actinomycetes bacterium | reverse complement strand
GGTGGGCGGCGGGGCCGTGACCGACGCCGGGCGGTCGGGCGGGGCGGGAGTGCCGGCCCGATCGTCCGGGCCGGGTGCCGACGGTGCACGACGCCGGGTCGGCGGTGCCACCACCGGCTCGATCGGCGCGCCGTCCCCGGAGCCACGGCGCGGGGGCGGCGCACCGGCCCCCGACGAGATCGGAGGCCGGGTCACGTCGCGTCCACCGCGAGCGACTGGCTGACCTGCCGGAACCGGTCGAGCACCGCCGCGGCCCGCCCGTCGTCGAGCACGGCGCCTGCAAGCTCGACCCCGGACGCGAAGTCGTCGGCGAGGTCGGCGACCACGAGCGCCGCCGCGGCGTTGAGCACCACGATGTCACGCACCGCGCCACGCTCACCGCCCAGCACCCGCTCCACGAACGCGGCGTTCTCGGCCGCGTCACCACCGACGAGTTCCCCGACGGTCGCCGGAGCCAGGCCGAGCGAGGCCGGGTGGAGTTCGGTGACGCGCACCTCACCGTGGCGCAACTCGTGGATGGTCGACGGCGCGGTGGTCGTCAACTCGTCGAGCCCGTCGTGACCGTGGACGACCAGCACGTGGGTCCTTCCCAACTCGGCGAGCGCCCCCGTGACCCGAGGCGCCATCGCCGGGTCGGACACACCCACCACCTGGCGGCCGACCCCGGCCGGATTGGCCAACGGACCGAGGAAGTTGAACGTGGTCGCCACCCCGAGCTCCCGGCGGGCCGGCGCAGCGTGGCGCAGCGCCGGATGGAAGCGCGGCGCGAAGCAGAACCCGATACCCGCCTCGTGGATGCACGAGGCGACCGCGGCCGGTGGCAGATCGATCACGACGCCGAGCGCCTCGAGCACGTCGGCGGAGCCACACTTCGAGGAGGCCGCGCGGTTGCCGTGTTTGGCCACCTGGGCTCCGGCTCCGGCCGCCACCAGGGCGGCCATGGTCGAGATGTTGACCGTGCCGGCCCGATCGCCGCCGGTTCCACACGTGTCGATCAGCACGCTCGGATCGGCGACCTGCACGCGCTCGGCGAACCGCAGCATCGTGCGCACGAGCGCCGCCAGCTCCTCGGGCGTCTCGCCCTTGGCCCGCAGCGCCACGGCGAACGCCGCGATCCTGACGTCGGACGCCCCGCCCTCGAGCACCGAGGTGAACACCGACTCCACGTCGCTCGCCACGAGGTCCTCACCCCGGACGAGCCGGGACAGGACGTCGGCGTAGGTGGCCGCGCTGAGCGCAGTCGGGGCGGGGTCGGTATCCACGGCTCGGAGAGTCTAGGAGGGACCCGGTGACCTCCGCCCCCGACCGGGGTGACCGTTCAGGCGCTGCGGCGCAGGCGCCGGACGAGGCGGCGGCGCTCGATCGCCGTCAGACCTCCCCAGACGCCGTCCTTCTCACGGGCCGTCAGGGCGTGGTCGAGGCACGACTCCCGGACCGGGCAGAGGGCACAGATCTCCTTGGCCTCCTCGCCCGGATCCCCCTCGGCCGGGTGGAAGACGACCGGATCGATCCCCCGGCAGCGGGCAAGGGTCCACCACGACACCTCCGAGCCCGGCTCGGCGGTCTCGGACTGCTCTCGGGGAGTGGTCATGTAGAACACGGGAACCACCTGAGGGAAGGGGCGGGTGGGCCTGGCGACAGGGTCAACGGCCCGGCGGAGTGGGCTATTCCTGCCGGGTCGGCGGCCCGACGGGCATGGGCACCCCTCGACGGGGCACCATGGTGGGCGTGGAAGAGCACCCGACCGACGCCGGTCCACGACCGAGCGCATCCGCCGACCGCCTGGCGGTGGCAACCGGTGGAGCGGCCGGGCTCTTGGTGCTCGTGCTCGCGGCCATCACCTGGGCCGTCGGCGGCCGCACCATCAGCGGGTTCGACCGCTCGGGTTGGCCCCTCGTGCTCTTCCTGGTCGTGCTCGCGGGATACGTCGTAGCGGGCTGGGTCACCCAGCGCCGTTCATTCGCCACCGACTCCCCGCTGATCCACGGCGCCGCAGCAGGTGCCGTCGCCTTCGCCGCGTGGATCCCGCTGCGCATCGTGATCTGGGCGGTGCGCGACGAGCACCGCGGTCTGATCACGGGTCACGATCCCGCGCTGCGGATCGGGCAGGTGTTCGCACAGGTGCTGTTCGCGGTCACCTTCGGCATGCTCGGAGCCGTGCTCGCCCGGCGCTCCGCCCGGCGCCGCGACCAGTCTCCGAGCCGCGCCTAGGTGAGGACCGAGCCGCCGCGGTCGACGACGGCATCCAACACCGGTCCGATCGCCTCACCGACCTCGTCAGGGGCCCCCGAGACGTCGACGTAGAACGACTCGCCGTCGGCCAAGACGCAGCGCACCCCGGTCCGGCCGGCGAACGGTTCCACCACCGTCCTCCCCGACCAACGACGCCGATGCTTCATCCCGGCCTTGCGGGTCTGGCCGAGTTCGACCTCGACGATCTCGGCCACGACCACGTCGAGCACGGTGAGCGGGCGCAGGCCGCGGTGGCGTCGGATCACCATTCGTCCGCCGTCGACACGGAACTCGTGGTCGCCGATCTTCACGGTGCTCACCGTCACCCCCGTCGCCGATGGTCTCCAATGATGAGCCACCATCATCGTCGGGTTCGACCCGCCGCGCCAAGGGCGCGTTCAGCACCCGGTCAGGTCGGCCGATTCGGGCCTGACCCCCGGCACCCGCACCGGCCGTGCTCAGACCAGGACGGAGCCGCCGGAGCGGCGGACGTCTTCCACGAGCGGGCGGAGGGCCGTCAGCACCGATTCGGGCCGCCCCAGCACCACGAAGTACCGGCGCTCGCCACCCCGGAGCCGCACGACGATCCCGGTCTGACTCCGGGCCTGCCCGAAGCGGCGGCGCTGGAACGGGAGCCGGCGCAATGCACCGTCGGTCGGCCGGGTCCGGGCAACTTCGAGCGATTCGATGGCGGCAGTGGGGACGTCGAGGACGGCATTGCGCCGACGCCCGTCACGCTCCTCCACCACCATCCGCTCGGCGACCGAGCGGAAGGTCAGATCGCCGATCGTCACCCTGAACATCGTGGCCCCGCCTGTTGATTCGGACCGAACAATCCTATTGGATCGGCGCGATCGCTGTGGGGACCCCCCCGACGGACTCTCAGCCCGTGAAGGTCGGTTCGGGTTCGGGTTCGGGTTCGGGCTGAGGCGCAGGTCCCGGACCGGGCCCGGGAGGGGTCGGCTCGGGCTGGGCCTCGAACGCCCCGATGTCGGAACGCCCCCCGTAGGTGCGCAGGTACGGCTCGCCCCGCTGGTCGGAAGTATCTCCCGGGAACGACGGGAACGAGGTGGGCCCCGCATCGATCGCCGGCGAACCAGCCCCGAGCGCCCGGGTCTGCGTCGGCCCACCGTTGTCGGCCAACGCACCGAACAACGGATCCACCCCCGTCAGATCGGACGCATCAGGCGTGAACCCGGAGACGTCCCCCTCGAACAGGTTGTCGTGCTCGGTCGGGACGACGGAGGTGTAGACCTCATCGGTCCCCGCAGTGGAGGCCGCGTTGCCGGCGAAGGCGGTGCCGATCATCGTCACGGCGTCGGCATAACGGACGTTCAGTCCACCGCCGGCACCGGTCGTCGCGACGTTGTCGGCGAACGTGCAGAACACGATCTCGAGACCGGCGTCGGGGCTCGGGTCGCCGAAGAGGTCGGCGTACAGGCCACCCCCCCGAGCGCCGGTGTTGCCGGAGAACGTGGAGTTGGCGATCTCGACGTCGTCATGATTCGTGTAGATGAGAATCCCGCCACCATTGCCGCCAGCGGTGTTGTCGGCGAACGTCGAACTCGAGATCGTGATCGGCCCGGCGTTCTGGAGATAGAGCCCACCGGCGTTACCACTGGAAGCGTTCCCGACGAACGTCGTATCGGTGATCGTCACGGAGTCGAGGTGGTACGCGCTCATGCCTGCGCCCCCAAACCCGGAGTTGTCGGCGAACACCACACCGTCGAACACGATGGCCCCCGCCCCGTTGCCGCGGACGGCGCTCACGCCGGCAGCGTGTTGCATCGTGACCCCGGAGAGCGAGAAGTCGGTCCTGTCGCCCACGTAGAAGATCTGCGAGCTCCCGCCCCCGTCCAGCACGAAGGAATCGGCACCCGGCCCCACGATGGTGACGCCGTCACCACCCCCGGAATCGGTCACGTCCATCAACGAACCCACGGCGACCGGGCCCGACACCGTGCAGGTCGCCGTGATCGTGATGACGTCGGGACCGTCGTGGACGTTGGCATCGTAGATCGCCTGGCGGAGCGAACCGACACCGGTGTCGGCACAGGTCGTGACCGAGTACCCGGCCGCCGAGGCGACCCCGGCAGTGCCGGTCACGAACGCCGCCGCGGTCGAGGCCAGGACCGCCGCCGAGCCGACCGCAGTCACCCGCCGCCGCGCCGCCGCCCGCCGCTGCGCCCGACTGGGCGTGGTCGTGGGTCGGGTGAGCGGGGAACGCGTTTCGTCCATCCGCAGAGACTAGGCGACCCGTTCGACGCAGAAAGGTTCTCGAGCCGCGGATCAGCCGAACGCCGACGCGAAGGCCCCGACCGGCAGCGCCTCGGGGTAGACCTCGGCCAGGGCCGCCTTCAGCGCCGGGTCGTCGAGCCGGTCGAGATCGAAGCGCACCGCCGCACCACGCTCCACCAGGTCGGCGTCGACGGTGCGGGCGACGTCGGCCATGGAGAGGGTGTCGTCGGCCCGGGCAGCCTGCTCCTCCGCACTCGCCCACACGTCGGCCTTCCAGAGCACACTGATCCGGAACTCGGCCAGGGGTGCACGGAGCACCTCGGCGCCCCGGTCGGTGACCGCCCAGTCCCCCGCCCCGTCGGCCGACGGGGCGAACTCGGCGCGGGGCGTGACCCGCAGCGTGCCGCTCCCGAAGGGTCCGACCGGCCCGACCTGGTGGAACATCGTGTGGTTGTCGCCCACCAGCGCGGTGTTCGCCATGGCAGTGTCGTGATCGACGGGCGCGCGATCCGGCCCGTCGGGCCAATAGCGCAGGGCCCCGCCCTCGACGTCGTTCATCCACCAGATGGCGGTGACCTGACGGATCTCGTGGTCGTGGAACAGGCCCGACCAGAGCATCGTCCGCAGCACCCACATCGGGGTGTTGGTCCGGTCGCGCCCCAAGAACCGAGGATTGTCGGTGTGGGCAGGACCCCCTTCGGCGATCGCCGCCATCACGTTGACGTAGACGCTGGTGGGCACGACCTCCTCCGCGCCCGAGAAGCGCTTCGCCGCCTCCACGTAGGCGGGATGATGGAAGAACATTCCCGAGCCGGGAGCGTGGAAGGTGTCGTGGACCCAGTCGTTCTGGAACCAGAGGGGCCGGGTCGGCGCGCCCGGATCGCTCTCGGGGCTGTACCAGCCACCCAGCGGCGTGTTGGGCGCCTGCTCGACGAGGAGTCGCTCGACCGCGCCGAGGTCGTCGATCACGTCGTGCAGGAAGATCGGCGGCGCCGGCGGCCGGATGCCCATCGCAGCATCATCGCGCTCCGGTCACCACCCTGCCAGCGGTCCGCACACCGCCGGTGCTGCCGCGGCCGAGTCCGACGCAGCCCGGCGACTGGTGGGCCCATCTCGACCACCCGGCCTCCGAGGTGCGCGTCGATACACCCGGGGCAGGGGTGCGACACCTACCCCGGAAGCGCTGCGCAGGTATCGTGC
>JBAXBB010000156.1:0-5883 GCA_037142235.1 Actinomycetes bacterium | reverse complement strand
GTGGCGACGCTGCCGACCGTCACCACCGAGCCGGCAGCGCCGACCGACGAGTGGCGCAGCCGCTCGGCCACCCGGCGGGCTAGGCCGGCACCACGGTGGGCGAGGGGTTCGACGCGCTCGAGCACGGGGTGAGCGTAGCGACGCCCGGTAGGCGGAGTCGGGGCCGGCGGCGTGTCCCAGGCGGGTGGGACCGGGCTCGGTTTCTGGAACCCGCACATGAAGTGGGACTACTTCCGAGTCCTGTGGAGTGGGCGACTTTCGGACGCCCACGCCGAGATCGCCGAAGAGGTGAACGACGGAATGCCGGTATGCACGATGGCCATCGTCGACCGAGACGGGTGGATCGACGACTACGACTTCGTGGCGTAGATGTTCGGCGGCAGGATGACCCGGCAGGCCGAGCGCGCATGGGTGGAGTACTGGAACGAGGTGGTGGGAGGACTGTCTCCGGCGACCTGCGTGTCGCTGGTCGTGTACCACCACTGAGGTCAACCCCCCGCCGGGAACCGCCCCTCGTTGCGGGTGATCTTGGCGTCGACGGCAGTGCCGACGTCGATCCCCGACACGTCGGCGAGGCGGAGGAGGTAGATCAGCACGTCGGCGATCTCCTCCTCGACGTGGGCTCGGGTCTCGGCGCTCCAGGCGCCCGGGTCGGACTGCTCGGCAGTGAGCCACTGGAAGATCTCCAGCAGCTCGCCGGCCTCGGCTGCGAGGGCCATCGCCAGGTTCTTCGGCGAGTGGTACTGCTCCCAGTCGCGGGCCTGGGCGAATGCCCGGAGGCGGGCGGTGACGGCGTCGAGGTCGAAGGTGTTCACGGACGGAGGTGCTCCATGCGGGAGAGGAAGAAGTCGCGGGTGGCGTCGTCTTCGAAATAGACGTAGCAGCCGAGCATCCCCCGGGTGAGGAGTACCCGGTAGGTGTGTTGCACCATCTTGGTGAACCCGGCCGGGTCGCGCTTGGCGCTCTTCTTCACGACGCTGTCGTGGGAGTACTCGGGCTGGCCGACCCAGCCGTCACGGACCCGGTAGACGAGGTCACGCCCGAAGATCACCCCGGCGTAGTCGTACTCGAACCCCTGGGCCGTGTAGACGCAACCGACCTGCTCGATCCCGGCCGGGTCGGACGCCCAGAAGCTCTCCTTCGGGATGCCCTTGGCGAGGCGGCCGGCGCCGGACTTGGCGTTCCAGGGCATCGACCAGTCGCCGACCTTCACGTCGGCGACGAGGGTGCCCTCGGGGGTGGGGTTCGACCACGGCCAGCAGTAGCCGGCGGCGAGGCGGGCCGTGTAGCCGTCGGCGGCGGCGGCCTGGGCGGCGATGACCCCGAACAGCTGGTCGGGTCCGACCCCCGGATAGGTGAAGTTGGGGATCTGGTAGCCGATGCGGGTCATCGTGCGCCTCCGAGGCGGTCGCGGGTCCAACGTCCGATGGCAGCGTACGCAGGTCGAGCGCCGGGGAAGCCGAAGTTGACGAACCCGTGCGGTTGGCCCGGGACGCACACCTCCTCGGTGTCCACCCCCTCGGCCGCGAGGCGCTGCGCGTACGCGCGGCCCTCGTCGCGCAAGACGTCGCAACCTCCGAGCACCACCAGGGCCGGAGGCAGGCCGGCGAGGGTCGGCTGGCGCATGAGCGCCGCGAACGGCTCGTCGTCGAGCGACCGGCCGCCGCCATAGGAGGCCCAGTAGTAGTCGCGCTGGGCCCGGCTGAGCACCAGGCCGTCGAACTCGTCGCGCGACGGGTAATGGGTGGCACGCCCGTCGGCGCCGGGGTAGATCAGGACCTGGCCGGCGAGACCGGCGATCGCGGCCTCACGTAGGCGCAGTGCGACCGCAGCGGCGAGATTGCCGCCCGCGCTCTCGCCGGCGACCACGACCGATCCGGCCGGAGCGCCGAAGCGGGTGGTCGCCTGCTCGATCGCCCAACGGGTGACGGCTTCGCAGTCGTCGAGCCCGGCGGGGAACGGGTCCTCGGGAGCGAGGCGATATCCCACCGACACCACCGGAGCACCCGTGGTTCGGGCCAGTTCACGGGCCACGCCGTCCATCACCTCGATCCCGCCGAGCACGAACCCGCCACCGTGGAAGTACACGACCACTCCGGGGGCGGGGGTCGCGTGCGTGTAGAGGCGCACCGGCACCCCGGCGACGGTGTCGTCGACGACCTGGTCGATCTCCACGGTGGGCGGGCCGAGCGACACCGTCCGGGCCAGCGCGAGGATCTCCGGGGAGGTGTCTTCCATGGGGGTGAGCAGCGCCGGGTTGGAGGCGAGCTGCTCGGTGATCCAGGGGTCGAGCACGCCTTCGTCGATGGTCACGGAATCCTCCAGGTCGGGGTGGCCGTCGGGGCCGCACTTGGGCCATTCGACCACACCGGCGGACGGAGCGCCTCGCTAGGTTCGGTGCCATGACCGATCAGGCCCCCCGCCCCGAGCCCATCCCGCCCGGTCTGGCCGGTCCGGACGACGCCCAGGCCCGCTACTGGGCGCACGAGGGTGGTGCCGACTGGGTCCGGGACGAAGTGGTCCACGCGGCGATGCTGGCTCCGTTCGACGGTGTGCTCGTGGGCGCGCTCTCCCTCGCGGCCGGTGAGCGGGTCCTCGAGGTGGGGTGTGGGTTCGGAGCGACCGCCGAGGTCCTGGCGGCGACGGGAGCGGTGGTCCACGGGGTCGACATCTCCCCGGCGATGATCCAACGGGCGCGTGACCGTGAGGTCGGTGCGGGGGCGACCTTCGCCGTCGCCGATGCGCAGGCCGACGACCTCGGCGGCCCCTTCGACGCGGTGGCCAGCCGGTTCGGGGTGATGTTCTTCGCCGATCCGGTGCGCGCCTTCGCCAATCTGGCGTCCGCCACCCGATCCGGGGGTCGGCTGGCGTTCGTCTGCTGGCAGGGGGTCGAACACAACCCGTGGATGGGCCGACCCATCGCGGCGGTGCGGAGCCGGCTCGTCGAACCACCTGCCCCCATCGCACCCGGGCCCGGGCCGTTCGCGTTCGCCGACGCGGCGTACGTCGAAGGGGTGCTGGCCGGCGCGGGTTGGTCCGACGTGACGATCACCCCGTGCCCGACGACCGTCGGCCTCGGCGGTGGGGGCGGCGTGGCCGGCGCAGTGCAGCAGGTGCTCGGGATCGGGGTGGTGAAGGCGTTGCTCGAGCCCGCGCCGGGCCCGGTGCGCGCCGAGGTCGCCGCCGCGCTCGCCGGGGAGTTCTCCGGCTGCGTCGTCGACGGTGTGGTCACGTTCCCGGCGGCGGCCTGGCTGGTGACCGCCCGCCGCTGACCGGATCGCGGCGGCCGGCAACGGTCAGCGGGCCCGGCACGGGGCCGCGTCGCCTCACGTCGCTCCGCTTAGCATCGTCCGGTGCCCCGACCGCATCCCGTGCTCGTGGACCTCGCGGCCGGGCGCGCTCCCGAAGGCCCGCTCGCTCCGGGCCCCGAACTCGTGGCCTCGGCGGTCGACCACGGGATGCAGGGCCTGCTCTGGTCGTGGGTGCGCGACCACGCGCCGGAGTTCCCCGACCGCCACGGCCTCGCGGGGCTCGACCTGGCGACCCGCCAGCGTCACGAGCGCCTCTTCACGGCCCTGGCCGAGGTTCGCGTCCGTCTCGACGCGGTCGGGGTCACGGTGGTCGCGTGCAAGGGCGTCACCGCCGAGGCCCGCTGGTTCGCTCGCGTGGGCGAGCGACCCTGCACCGACGTCGACGTGTTGGTCGAACCGGGCGCTGCGGGGCGGGCCGCCGTGATCCTCGACGCCCTCGCGCCGGGTCATCCCCTGCGCCCTGAGATCGACGGCCTGGTGCGCAGCGGAGCGATGCAGTCGGTGAACGTGGTCGTGGACGGGGTCGCGGTCGACGTGCACTTCGACCTCTGGAAACTGGGCTTTCCCCTGCGGCGGCGTGACGAGGTCTGGGAGCGCACCGTGCCGTGGAGCCTCCCCGACGGCTCCACCGTGCGGGTGCTGGATCCGGCGGTGGCCCTCGTGCACCTGCTCGTGCACGCCAACAAGGACGGGTTCCCCCGGCTGCTCGGTTACGCCGACGTGGCGCGGGTGCTGCGCGACGACGACCTCGACCCGGCGCTCGTCGAGCACCTGGCGCGGGCGGAAGGTCTCGAGGTGGTGGTCGGGTGCGCCCTCGCAACGGTGACGCGCGCCCTGGCACTGGATCCGGGCCCGGTGCGTGGCGCCGTGCCGCGCGGCCCGCGGGTTGCGGTGTGGAGGTGGGTGTGGCCCGAGCCGGTCACGCTGCTGGGGTCGTCGGGGACCCAGCGGTCACGCCGCCAGGAGGTGCTGCCGTTCCTGGTGCGGGGCCGGGCGGTGGAGGCTGGGCGCGCGGCGGCCCGCACGCTGGTGCCCGACCGGGCCAACGTCGCGCTCCGGTACGCCGACGTGCCGGGTCCCTACCTCTCGAAGCTGACCCGCGGCCGGATCCGCACCGCGGGCGCCCGGCGCAAGGCGCTCCGCGCGCGACGCTCGGCGGCCACCGTGCCCCCGACCGGCAGGGCTGGGGTCGACGCCGGGCCGGCGCCGCGCGATCCGTTGGCGATCGCGCAGTTGCTGCGGCGCCGGGTCGACGCGGCACCGCTGTGGCTCACGGTGGACGGATCGTCGATGGGGTGGTCGATCCGGGGTGGGACGGCCGTGTTGGTGGCCCCCGCGGTGGCGCCGCGCCCGGGCGAGGTGTGGGCGTTCTGTGACGACACCGGCACCGTCGTGGTGCACCGCGCGCGCGGGCGCTCGGCGCGCGGCGGCTACCGCTTCCAAGGGGACGCCTGTGTGCGCGGCGAGGACCACGTCGGGGTCGACCGCCTCGTCGGGCAGGTGGTGCGGCTCGACCCTCCCCGTGCCGGGATCACGTGGGGTCCGGTGGCTGGCGCCGTGCAACGGTGGCCACGCGTGTGGGTCGCGGTGCTGACGCGCACGGCCCGCGCGGCCGGGCCGGCGCGGTGGGGATCGCAGCGCTGAACCTCAGCGGCGGGGCGTGACCGGGCCCTCGAGGAGTTCGAGCGCCCGCCAGGCGCGGCGCACGATGCTCGGGACCCGGCGGCCGCGAAGGCGAGCGAAGGTCCAGGTCGGTACCTCGGGCGCGTCGGGGTCGTCGACCCAGGGGGTGAGGTGGGCGGCGATGTCGGGACGATCGCGCAGGAGGTCGGCGCTCTCCGGGCGGGGTCGCATCGGATTGGTGTCGGCCATGGTCATCGCGACGCCCACGCCTTGCTCGGCCAGGAGGTGGCTCCCGCCGTCGAGGAGGCGGCTCGCATGACCGTGCCCGCGCGCGGCCGGGTCGACGACCATGCCCGTGACCCAGACGTAGGCCGCCGTGCGGTGCCCGTGGCGGGCCGCGCCGACGACCCGGCCGTCGGCCTCCACCACGAGGACGTCGCCCCGACGGATCTCGTCGGCCAGGATCCGGCGCAGGCGCGGGAGCGTGGGTGCCACCTCGAGCCGCTCGCCGCGGAAGAGTTCGACCAGGCGGGCGAGGTCGGCGGGGGTGGCCAGCCGGCAGCCCGGGTCGGCATCGCCGATCACGGGGACCGGTGCGGGGACCACCAGGACCGCCAGGTCGTCGACCTGGTCGACCCCGGCCAGGTGGGCGAGCAGGGGCCGGACGGTGCCGGTCGGCCCGGTGAGGCGCCGGGCGGGGCCGTGGGCGAGGAGCGGGGCGAAGGCGACGGCGGCGCCAGGCACCGCCTCGACCACCGTCGCCACCCAGCGGTCGCGGCACACCTGGGTGCTGCACAGCACGGCGCTGGGGTCGGGGCCGTCGCCGGTGCGCCAGACCCGGATGCCGCGGCGGGTGCCTCGGGCCGCCACGGCGGCGACGATCGGCGAGGAGGCGGGCTCGAGCGGCCCGAGCGCCCGGGTGATCCCGTCGGAGTCGTGCCACCTGGAG
>JBAXBB010000155.1:0-6066 GCA_037142235.1 Actinomycetes bacterium | reverse complement strand
GCCGACCGTGACGCTCGCATCCCGGTCGGCCGAGCGGCTCGCGGCCGAGACCGCGCGGCTCGCGCCCATCGCCGACGCGGCGGGTGGCTCGGTCCGCTGGACCACCTGCGACTCGCTCGACGCCGAAGCCGTGGCGCGGGCCGTGGCGTTCACCGCCGAGCCGACCGGCCGTATCGACGCCGCCGTCGCCATCGCCGGCGGGGGATCGCTGGCCCCGGTGCTGCGCACCTCGGTCGCGACCCTCGAACAGACCCTCCGGCTCAACGTGTCGTCGTTCCATCTCGTGCTCCAACATGCGGGCGCGGCGATGCTGCGGTCCGGTGGTGGCTCGGTCGTGGCCGTGTCGTCGATGCAGGCCGCCCAGGCCGCACCCATGTTCAGCGCCTACTGCGCGGCCAAAGCCGCGCTGGAGATGCTCGTCCGCTGCGCCGCGGAGGAACTCGGGGTCCACCGGGTCCGGGTCAATGCGGTCCGGCCCGGCCTGACCCGCACCGATACCACCACGGGCATGTTCGAGAACCCCGACGTCATGGCGGCCTACCTCACCCAGCAGCCGATCGACCGTCCGGGCGAGGCCGACGACGTCGGCGCGGCCGTTCGCTACTTCTGCGGCCCCGAGTCGTCGTGGGTCACCGGGCAGTGCCTCGCCGTCGACGGCGGCACGATGCTCCGCCGCTTCCCCGACCTCGCAGGCTGGTACCGCTCGCGCCTCGGCGACGAGATCGACCGCGCCGCGCGCGGCGAGATTCTCTGAGTCACCGGCGGGATCGAACGGTTGCTGACGCGAGCCGGACCCACCCCGGACGCGAGTCGGCCGTGGCCCTCGGGCCACGGCCGGTACTCACGTGATCGGATCCCGGGCTGGGCCCGGGAGACGATCAGAGGGGATGGACGTTCTGGGCTTCTTCGCCCTTGCGACCCGGGGCGACGTCGAACTCGACCTTCTGGCCCTCGTTGAGGCTGCGGTAGCCCTCGCCGGTGATGGCCGAGAAGTGCACGAAGACGTCGGGGGCCCCTTCGCGGGCGATGAACCCGTAGCCCTTCTCCGCGTTGAACCACTTCACGGTTCCGGTAGTGCTTGGCATGGTGTTGCTCCTTCGCGTCCACCGGGTCAGCAAACCGGTGGCGCCGTTTCGGCTTCCACCGCTTCTCGGTGGAAGATGACGCGTCTCACAGGGTCGAACCTTTATCCCCGTCGACGCCGTTGAGCCGAAAGGCCGCGAGCGAGAGGAACCGGTCTTGCCGTGGGGTCGCGTTCCGACCGGGGATCCGGTCGAAGGCTGACGTGACCAGCGTATCAGGGAGAATCGGACATTCAGAACGGCCCGCCCCGAACCCGGGAACTGGCCCGGCGCCTCAGTTCTGGGCCGAGGCCACCAGCGCCAGCAGGCGCAGCAGGCTCAGGTACAGCCAGACGAGGGCGACCATCAGGCTGAAGGCCAGGTACCACTCCATGACCTTGGGGCGCCGTCGTCGGTGGCCGTCATGGCCGGGTGTGGGCCAGGTTCAGGCGGCGTGACAGTGCTTCGCCTTGCGACCGCTCCCGCACGGACACAGCTCGTTGCGGGGCGCCGAGCGCAGGATCGTCATCACCTCGTCGGCGAACCGTCCGTCCCGCAGCAACGACGCCATCAGGCGCATCGGGCCGTCGGCGTGAGTGAGGAACGCGCGGTATCCGGCGCACAGGTAGTTGAGGCCGGGCTCGCCGTCGGGGGTGGTGATGAACCGGTTCTTCGGGCACTCCCCGTGGCACGCGAAGCGCACCGGGCACTCGCGGCAATACCGCGGCAGGGTGTCGCGCTTGGCGTCGCCGAAAGCCCGTTGCCGAGGTGAGGCGACCAGTTCGACCAGGTGCGTCTGGCGGATGTTGCCCAACAGGTACGAGGGCTCGACGAAGTGATCGCAGGAGTACAGGTCGCCGTTGTGCTCGAGCGCCAGCGCGTTCCCGCAGGTCTCGGCCACGATGCACGATCCCCCCGGCACGCCGACCCACGCGGCCAGGGCGTCGTCGAAGGCCCGCACGAAGACCGTGCCGACGTCGCGGGTGATCCACTCGTCGAAGATCTCGGTGAGGAACCGACCCCAGGCATCGGGGTCGACCGAACGCTCCGTGACGGTGTCGCCCTCCTGGAAGCCGGTGTCGTTGTCGCGCTCCACGATCGGGATGAATTGGAGGTACCGGGCCCCGAGGTCGTCGCGGAAGAAGCGGTACACCTCGAGCGGGGCGTGCTGGTTGGCGGCGTTGACCGTGCAGAGCACGTTGGTCTCGACGCGGTGCACCGCGAGGAGGTCCCAGGCGCGCCGGACCCGGTCGAAGGTCGGTGCGCCCTTCTTGTCGACGCGGTAGGCGTCGTGCAGCGGTGCCGGGCCGTCGACGCTCAGACCCACGAGGAACCGGTGCTCGGCCAGGAAGGCGCACCATTCGTCGGTGAGGAGCGTGCCGTTGGTCTGGATCGTGTGCAACAGGGTCTGCCCGGGTCGGACGGCCTCCTCCGCGAGGGCGACGGCCCGGCGGAAGAAGTCGAGCCCCATGAGGGTCGGCTCCCCGCCCTGCCAGGCCACGGTCACCTCCGGTGCGTCCTGGCTCTCGATCACCTGCCGCACGTACTCGGCCAGCACGTCGTCGGCCATGCGGAAGCGGTCGCCGGGGTAGAGGGCCTCCTTGGAGAGGAAGAAGCAGTAGGAGCAGTCGAGGTTGCAGATCGGCCCCGAGGGCTTGGCCAGGACGTGGAAGACGCCCGGGGCGCTGAGCGGACGGGGGACGGGCAGCGTCGGCACGGGGGTGAGCCTACGATCCTCCGGACCACGACCAGGAGGGATCCGATGGGTGTGCTCGACGGCAAGGTGGCGCTCGTGACGGGCGGTGCGCGGGGCATGGGCGAGGGCGACGGCGCGGCGTTCGTGCGGGAGGGCGCCACGGTCTACCTGACCGACGTCCTCGGCGACGAGGGCCGCTCCACCGCCGAGCGGATCGGCGCGACCTTCCTCGACCACGACGTCACCGACCCGGCGCAGTGGGCGGGGGTGGTCGACCGGGTGGTCGCCGACACCGGTCGCCTCGACGTGCTCGTGAACAACGCCGGCGTGCTCCACTGGGCCACGATGACCCAGACCACCATCGACGACTGGAACCGCGTGATCGCCATCAACCAGACGGGGGTGTTCCTCGGGATGCAGGCGGCGGCGGCGCCGATGATGACCCAGGGCTCCGGGTCGATCATCAACATCTCGTCGATCGGTGGCTACGGCGGTGGGTCCCCCTGCTTCGCGTACGCCGCGAGCAAGTGGGCGCTGCGCGGCATGACGAAGGGCGCCGCGCGCGAACTCGGGCCGTTCGGCATCCGGGTCAACTCCGTACATCCCGGCATCATCGACACTCCGATGATGGCCGACCAGCCCCTCGACCAGTTGGCGAAGCTCGTGCCCCTGGGCCGCTACGCCGGTCCCGACGACGTGGCCCGCACCGTGCTGTGGCTGGCGTCGGACGAGAGCGCGTACTGCTCCGGCGGCGAGTACCTCGTGGACGGCGGCTACTTGTCGTGACCCAGAGTCAGGCGGTGACCGGAGCCCCGATGCCGTAGAGATCGGCGGCGTTGTCCCAGAGGATCTTGCGGCGGACCGATTCCGACACGCTCCCGAGGCTGGCCTCGATGCGCTCACGCACATTGCCGTAGAGGCAGGTGGGGTGCGGGAAGTCGGTCTCGAAGAGGATTCGGTCGACCGGCAGCACGTCGAGCATGTTGCGGGTGGCGGCCGTCTCGAACCAGTAGCAGGCGTACACCTGGCGCGCGAAGTACTCCGACGGCAGGAGATCCCACTCGCTGCTGCGGTCGATGCGCCCCTCGAGGTAGGAGTGGTCGACGGCCTCGAGCACGAACGGGATCCAGCCCACCCCGCTCTCCACCGACACGAACTGCAGGTCGGGGAAGCGCGGCAGCACGCCGCTCGTGAGCAGGTCGGCCACCTGCAACCCGTTCTTCAAGAACATCTCGACCGAGGTGTAGGCGTAGGTGGACGCCGCGCCGTGCGCCGCGATGCGCTCCGGGGTGAACGACGATGCCGTGTCACCGCTCCCGATGTGGAAGTGGATGGGCAGGCCGGCGTCCTGGGCCGCGGACCACAGCGGGTCCCAGTGCGCCTCACCGAGGTGGGGCAGCCCGAAGCGGTGGGGCTCACCGGTGAAGAGGATGCCCCGGTGCCCGGCGTCGGCGCAGCGGGTGATCTCGGCGATCGCGGCGTCGAGGTCCCAAAAAGGCGTCGACATGATCGTGATGAGCCGATCGTGGTCGGCCGAGGCCCAATCGCGCAGGAAGTCGTTGTAAGCCTGCACGCAGACGATCTTGAGGTCGTCGTCGGGGAACGACAGGAACCGCTGGTTCCCGAAGCCGGCCACGTTGGGGTACAGCACCTGGGCCCAGATGCCGGTCTCGTCCATGTAGGTGAGCCGGGCGTGGGGGTCGTAGGCGGCCGGGTGGCACTCGTCGTAGTTCGCGGGACCACCCGGGAAGGGCTCCGGCCAGCCGGCGGTGGCGGTCAACCCGACCTTGTAGATCGGCGCGCCGTCGAGCATCCACTGGTCGACGCCGTCGGCGTCGCGCACGACGACCGGCACCCGGTCGCGGTACTTCGCCGGCACGCGATCGATCCAGACGTCGGGCGGCTCGGTGATGTGGGTGTCGACGTCGACGAACCACTGGTCGGAGGGGTGACCCGCCATCAGACCGGGCGGGTCTCCGGCAAGCGCACCAACGGGATCCGCCGGGCGGTCTTGGCCTGGTAGTTGGTGTACCACGCCCGGTCCTCGACCATCTCGGCCCAGGTGGAGACGTAGTCGTCGCCGTCGAGGATCACGGGTGCGGACCAAAACGCCCCACCCTGGACCTTCACGTACACCTCGGGGTTGGCCGTGGTGTCGGCGAGGTTCACGAACCACGACGGGTCCTTCTCGGCACCGGCGTAGGAGGCGACCACGATCCGGTGGCCGTCGCGGTCACGCCAGAACGGCAGGGCGACCTTGTGCTCCTTGCCGGACTTCCGGCCCACGGTGCGCAGCATCACGTGGTGCATGCCGGCCTGCTGCCACACCTCGTCGATGTCCATGGTCTCCATGGCCTCGACGTGCGCCGCGGTCAGGACCACGATCTCTTCGGCAGAGGGGGTCTCCCACTCCTGTTCGACCTTCTGGTTCGATGGGCTCATGCGCCGACGATATCCCGGATCGTCGCCCTCCGTCCCGCCGGGCCGGGGGACGGGCTAGAACGGGGTCGTGGGACGAGTCCTGGTCATCGGCGGCACCGGTCCGACCGGGATCCCCCTCGTCCGCGACCTGGTCGCCCGGGGCAACCAGGTCACCATCCTCCACCGGGGCACCCACGAGCGCGCCGAGACGCCCGCGTCCGTAGAGCACCTCCATGCCGATCCCTACGACGACGACTCCCTGCGCGCGGCAGTTGCCGGGCGGACCTTCGACGTCACCTTCGCCATGTACGGACGCCTCCGCCGGATCGCCGCGGCGATGGTCGGGCGCACCGGGCAGTTCGTGTCGGTGGGTGGCGTCCCCGCATACCGCGGCTGGATGAACCCGTGGTTGCACCACCCCGCCGGCCTGCCCGTTCCGGTGGCGGAGGACGCCCCGGTCGTCGCCGAGCCCGACCACGACGAGAAGGGGTACCGGATCGTGCGCACGGAGATCGCCGTGCTCGACCTCCACCCCACCGCCACCCACTTCCGCTACCCGTACGTCTACGGCCCCCACCAGCTCGCCCCGCGCGAATGGTGCGTGGTGCGTCGGATCCTCGACGGTCGCCGCCGGATCGTGGTGGCCGACGACGGCCTGACCCTCCACCACCACGGGTACACCGAGAACCTGGCCCACGCGCTGCTGTGCGCGGTCGACCGACCCGACGCCGCGGCAGGGCAGATCTTCAACGTCGGTGATCAGGAGGTGCTCACCGTCCGCCAGGTGGTCGAGCTCTGCGCCGACGCGCTCGGAGCCGACCTCGACCTCGTGTCCCTCCCCCACGACCTGGCGCTCCCCGCTCGCCCGATGCTCACCCAGCCCCTCCC
>JBAXBB010000154.1:0-6112 GCA_037142235.1 Actinomycetes bacterium | reverse complement strand
CCGTCGGAGCAGCCTCCGGAACCTCGGTGGCCGTCGGAGCAGCCTCCGGAACCTCGGTGGCCGTCGGAGCAGCCTCCGGAACCTCCGTGGCCTCGGTGGCCGCCGGAGCAGCCGCCGTGGCCGCCGCCGTGGCCGCCGTGGGGGCAGCCCCTGCGTAGCCCGCCTCGGCCGCCGAGATGGCGTCGCCGCCTTCGGCCGGCTGCCAGACGAGCTCACCGGCCTCGTTCTTGACCCACTCGCCCTCGGCGTAGTCCGCGACCGGCTCTTCTTGGATCTGCGTCTCGCTGCGGATGTCGACCCGCCATCCGGTGAGGCGGGCCGCCAGACGCGCGTTCTGGCCCTCACGGCCGATGGCGAGCGAGAGCTGGAAGTCGGGGACGATCACCTCGGCGGTGCCGGTCTCCTCGCTGATGCGGACCTCGCGCACGCGGGCCGGGGCGAGCGCCTTCATCACGAACTCGGCCGGGTCGTCGGAGTAGGGAACGATGTCGACCTTCTCGCCGCGCAACTCGTTGACGACCATCCGGACCCGGGAGCCGCGGGCCCCGACGCACGCGCCGACGGGGTCGACGTGCGGGTCGTTCGACGACACCGCGATCTTCGTGCGGTGACCGGGCTCGCGGGCGATGGCCTTGAGCTCGACCACCCCGTCGACGATCTCGGGCACCTCCAGCTCGAAGAGGCGCTTCACCAGGCCCGGGTGCGTGCGCGACACCACGATCTGTGGTCCCTTGGCCGTCTTGCGGACCTCGACGATGTACGCCTTGAGCCGCGATCCGTGCTCGTAGCGCTCGTTCTGGGCCTGCTCGGCCTGCGGGAGCAGGGCCTCGACCCGACCGAGGTCGAGGAGCGTGTAGCGCTGGTCGGTCTGCTGGATGATCCCGGTGACGATGTCACCTTCGCGGCCGGCGTACTCCTCGTACTTCATCTCGCGCTCGGCGTCGCGGATCCGCTGCATGATGACCTGCTTGGCCGTCTGCGCGGCGATGCGCCCGAAGTCGTTGGGCGTGTCGTCCCACTCGCGCACGACGTTGCCGTCTTCGTCGAGTTCTTGCGCGATGACCCGGATGTCACCGGTCTCGACGTCGATCTCGACCAGTGCCTCCTCGGCCGAGTCGGGCATCCGCTTGTAGGCCGTGACCAACGCATTGGCCAGGGCCTCGAGCATGATCTCGATCGAGATCCCCTTCTCGCGCTCGATGTTCTCGAGTGCTTCCATCATCTCGGAGTTCATCGCGTGGCGTCCTCGTCACCCGTGCGCCGGCACGGCGGCCGACGTCTGTGTCGTGTGTGTGTTGCTCGTCTGGCTCTCGGGGCTGGTCCGGCCCGTGGATCGCTTCGGCTTCGACCCGGGCTTGGGGGCACCGCCCCACTCAAACACGGTGCGGGCTTGCACGATGTCGGCGTAGGCGACCCGGAGGTGCGTGCCGTCACGGTCGACCTCGACCCCGTCGTCGTCGGCGGCCACCACCACGACCCGCTCCCGCTCGACCCCACCCGACTCGGTGCGGTACTTGAGCGACACGGAGAGGCCCGTCGCACCCCGGAAGTGCCCGGGCGTGCGCAGCGGACGCTCGATGCCCGGGCTCGACACCTCGAGGAGGTAGGAACCGGGAAGTGCGCGGGCCACGGCGGGATCGGCGTCGAGGACCGGGGTGAGGGCCTTCGTCGCAGCGGTGATGGCCTCGAGGTCGATGCCTTCGGCCCGGTTGACCAGGACCCGCAGGGTGCGGGCCTTGTGAGGGCCCGAGACCTCGACGTCGTAGCAGTCGAGCCCCACCTCGGCGAGCACCGGGGCGAGCACTTCGGCCAGACGGTCGGTGGTGTCGGTCACGTCGGCCTCCTCTCGCGGGCTCGGGTTGTCAGGTGGGCGGTGCCGGGGCGAAAAAAAACGTGGGCCGGTGCCCACGTTTCCGAGTGCCCTCGAGGGGCTGTTCGTCAACGGCCGTGCGGTGGGCCGGACATCCCTGGTGGGGGTGCCGATCCGGACTGGAGATGTTACCCGGTCAGGTCGCCGAGCCCGTGAGCATCGCCCCGGCCTCGTCCACCGGCAGCTCCGACTCGGCCCCCGTGGCCCGATCGCGGCGCTCCACCACGCCCCGGGCCAGCCCCTTGGCCCCGATCGTGACCCGGATCGGCATCCCTAGGAGGTCGGCGTCGGCGAACTTGACCCCAGGGCTGGCGTCCCGGTCGTCGTAGAGGACCGACACGCCGGCGGCCCGCAGCTCGTCGTAGAGGCGGTCGGCCGCGGACGTCACGGCGGCCGCGGTGTCGCCTCGGCCGGGCAGGGCGACCAGGTGGACCCGGTAGGGCGCCAGAGCCTCGGGCCAGATCATGCCCCGGTCGTCGTGGTGCTCCTCGACCACCGCGGCGACCACCCGCGAGACCCCGATGCCGTAGCACCCCATGACCATCGGGTGGTCGGTCCCGGCGTCGTCGGTGAAGGTGGCGTCGAGGGCACGGGCGTACTTCGTGCCGAGCTGGAACACGTGGCCCACCTCGATGCCCCGGTCGACCGAGAGGTCGGCACCGCACCGGGGGCAGGGGTCACCGCTCACCACGCTGACGAGGTCGGACCAGGCGTCGACGTGGAAGTCGCGGCCGAGGACCACGTTCCGGGTGTGGTGGTCCGCCTCGTTGGCACCGGTCACCCATGGGCGCTCCTCCCCCACCACCGGATCGGCGACGACGAAGGCGGCCCCGGTGAAGTCGGGACCGATGAAGCCCTTGGGCAGGTCGGGTCGGGCGGCGAAGTCGTCGTCGGTGTAGAGCCGGGCGGCCCGGGGGGCGACGGCCTGAGAGAGGGCGAACGGGTTGACCTCGCGGTCGCCGGGCACCAGCGCGAGGGCCAGTTCGCCGTCGAGGTCGAAGGCGATGCACTTGAGCAGCGCCGAAGGAGCCACGCCGAGCAGGGCGGCGACCCCGGCGATCGAGCCCTCGTCGGGGGTGTGGACCCGCTCGCGCTCCGGGGCGTCGATGACCGGCACCTCCTGGTGGAGCCGCCCACGACGCCGGGCCGCCTCCACGTTGGCCGCATAGTCGCACTCGGTGCACCACACAAAGTCGTCTTCGCCAATGGTGGCGACGGCCATGAACTCGTGGTTCACGTCACCGCCGATCTCCCCGGCCTGGGCCTCGACCGCCCGGAACCTGAGGCCGCAGCGCGAGAACACCCGGACGTAGGCGTCGTACATCTGCTGGTAGGTGCGCCGGAGGTCGTCGGCGTCGGCGTGGAAGGAGTAGGCGTCCTTCATCAGGAATTCGCGGGCGCGCAGGAGGCCGAAGCGGGGACGCAACTCGTCGCGGTACTTCCAGTTGATCTGGTAGAGGTTGACCGGCAGGTCGCGGTAGCTCGAATACTCGCCCGCGACCAGCGCGGTGATCGCCTCTTCCGCCGTGGGCGACAGGCAAAAGGCCGACTCCTTGCGGTCGGCCAGGCGGAACATCAAGGGGCCGTAGGTGGCGTCACGGCCCGTGCGCGCCCAGAGGTCGAGTGGCTGGGCGATCGGGAGCAGCACCTCCTGGGCCCCGGTGGCGTCCATCTCGTCGCGCACGATGGCCTCGACCGCCGCCAGCACCCGCCGACCCAGCGGCAGCCAGGAGTAGATGCCGCTGGCGACCCGCCGGATGAACCCACCCCGCAGGAGGAGGCGATGGCTGTCGATCTCGGCGTCGGCCGGGTCGTCTCGCAGGGTCCGCAGGAACAGCACCGACATCCGCATGGTGGTGAGGCTAGCGAGCGGACCGACGGACTCAGTCCAAGAACTCGTACTCCGGGTTCACGATCGCGAGCGCCGCGTCGCGTTCGCCGGCGGCCCCGGTCGCCCGCAGCATCGTCCCGACCTTGAGGCCGGGGATCGATCGCCGACCGAGGAACACGAGCCCGAGTGAGCCCGAGTCGTCGGTGAGGGTCACGTGGAGCGCCGGGGCGCCACCGATCGGACTCAACCGGATGGAGTGCACCCGGCCCTCGACCTGCACCCGGATCCGCGGCACGACCGCGGAGATCGGCCGGGTTCCCCCCACGGACGTGGCCACCGACCCGTTGCCGGGCCCGTTGGCCGCAGCACCGCCCACCGCGGCCGAGGTGCCGGCCGGAGCCGAGGCGGTCATCGTTCTGACCGACATCTCGGCCGGGTTGAAGGGAACCATCGTGACGGTCACGTGCGGGAGTCGGGCCAGAGCCCGGGCCAGTTCGTCGGCGGTCTGGTCGTGGAGGATCCGCCGCCAAAGGCCGTGGTAGCGACGGTCCGGGAGGACCACGCACACCTCGGACCGGCCGTCGGCCACGATCCGGGCCGCGGCCTCCATCGCCGAGCGGGTGATCCGCCGGTCGTTGCACTCGACCAGCTCGAGCTCCATGTCGCCGAGTCCGTGGGTCATCCACTGCTCGGTGAGCTCCTCGGCCCGGTGCTCGTCGATGGCGAAGTGCACCGCCCGGAGGTCGTTGGGCTGGAGCGACCGACCGAAGTGCATCGCCCGGGCCGTCGCGAGGTCGAGCCGGTCGACCAGGACGAGCACGGTGAGACGCTTGCGCACCGGGGTGGCCACGGCCACCGGCACGTCGTTCTCCAACTGCTGCTCTTCCTTCTCGTACTGACGGGCGAGCCGCACGAGGAAGTACACGAGCACCGGGACGAGGATGATGATGAGCCACGCGCCGTGCGTGAACTTCGTCACCGCGATGATGATCGTGACCAACCCGGAGACGAGGGCGCCGCTGGCGTTGATCAGCAGGCCGGTCCGCCAGCGCGGCTCACGGTGGGTGATGTGGTGCTTGGCCATGCCGCCCTGCGACAACGTGAACGAGGCGAACACGCCGATCGCGTAGAGCGGGATCAGCCGGTCGACGGCGGCGCCGGTGATGAGGAGCAGGACGATCGCCGCGGCGGCCAGGAAGATGATCCCGTTGGAGAACACCAGGCGGTGGCCCCGCTTGGTGAGCTTGCGGGGCATGAAGTTGTCCTCGGCGTGGAACGACGCCAGCCGCGGGAAGTCGGCGAAGCTCGTGTTGGCCGCCATCACGAGGATCAACAGCGTGCCGGCCTGCAGGCTGAGGTACAGCAGTTGCCCCAGCGCGCTCTGGCCGTAGATGACGTCGCCGATCTGCGAGATCACCGTCGGCGTCCCCTCGACGAAGGGGATCGGGTGGACCTTCGAGGCCAGGAACGACAGACCCAGGAACATCACGGCGAGCAGGCCGCCCATGATCACCAACGTCTGGCGGGCGTTCCTCCACTCGACCTTGCGGAAGGCGGGCACCCCGTTCGAGATCGCCTCGACCCCGGTCACCGCCGTGCCACCGGAGGCGAAGGCGTGGAGCACGAGGAACAGCGACGCGCCCATGATCAGGCCACCGCTCGCGGTGCCCATGTGCAACGCGCCGTGCGCGTTCTGCGGCGCCTTGTGCAAGCCGCCCGACACCGCCCGGTAGGCACCGGCACCGAGCAGGATGAACATGTTGACGAGGAAGAAGTACGTGGGGACCGCGAAGATCTTCCCCGACTCCTTGACCCCCCGCAGGTTCCCGAACGCGATCAGCACGACGAAGAAGATCGAGATGGGCATCTGGTAGGGACGCAGGGCGTCGAAGGCCGAGATGAGCGCGGCGGTCCCGGCGGCGACCGAGACGGCGACGGTCAAGACGTAGTCGGTCAGGAGCGCCACACCGGCGACCTGTGCCGGCATGATGCCGAAGTTGTCGCGGGTGACCATGTAGGCGCCACCCGCCGTGGGGTAGGCCTTGATCGTCTGGCGGTAGGACAGGATCAGCAGGCCGAGCACCGCCACCATGGCGATCGTGATGGGCACGACCAGCGCGAAGGCCGCGAGCCCGACGACGGGCACCAGGACCCGCAGGATCTCCTCCGTGGCGTAGGCCGTCGACGACAGGCAGTCGGAGGCGAAGACCGCCAGGGCCACCGGCTTGCCCAGCCGCTCGTGCTCCAGGTCGGAGGTCGGCAGTGCCGGACCGAGGATCCGGCGCTTCACCCGGAACCCGAGCTCCTCTTCGGGGAGCGCCACGTCGGGGGTCGACGGGATGGGGGCACCGACCGCGGAGTCAGGCTCGGAACCGGGGATCGGGCGGGGATCGGTCTGCATCCCCCGAGTC
>JBAXBB010000153.1:0-6214 GCA_037142235.1 Actinomycetes bacterium | reverse complement strand
GCCGCGTGCAGGCCCGACACGTGGAAGAGCGGGCTCGTCACCATCGAGCAGTTCGGCGGCAGGTCGGGGGGCGGTGGGGGCGACGTCATCATCGTCCGCGCCCCGCTGAAGAAGTTTGCCGAGAGGAACGCGCCGACGTTGCGGTGGGTGTTGACCGCACCCTTGGGTCGGCCGGTCGTGCCACTCGTATAGAGGATGACCGCGGGGTCGTCCTCCCCGATCGGCTGGTCGGGCAACGTCGCGTCGGCGTGACGGTGCCACAGCCCCGCGAAGTCGGACTCCATCCCGACGACCGGCACGCCCGCGGCGCGGCCTTCGAGCCGGGCCAGGCGCGCGGCGTCGGCGACGAGCACCTTGGGATCGCAGTCCTCGAGGCCGTAGCGGATCTCGGGCTCGGTCCACCAGCCGTTGAGACCCACGGCGATCGCACCGAGCGCCACCGCGGCCCAGAACGTGACGATCCACTCGGGGCCGTTGGCGCCCAGGATGGCGACCCGGTCGCCGGGGCCGACGCCGTAGTCGTCGCGGAGGACCGCAGCGGTGGAGGCCACCAACCGCCGGTGCTCGGCGAAGGTGAACCGCCGGAAGTCGACGCCGTCGGCGGTGAAGCTCATGAAGGGCTGGTCGCCGAACTTCTCGGTGCCCTCCAGGAGCTCGCGCAACGAGTGCGCCCGCTGGCGCATCACCAGAGTCGGTTCGCCGAGCACCTCCTCGGTCGCGAGCTCGAACGGGCCTCCAGGAGCGACGAGCTGCTCCTCGGCGGCGCGCAGGTCGGGCGGGACGTCGGAGGGCCAGGGCAGGGTCACGGTCGCACTCCGACGAGGGCCGGGGCGAGCACGCCGATCAGGGCGTGGATGTCGCGGGCGCACGACTCGAACACCGGGAGGTCACCTCCAGCCGGGTCGTCGACGTCTTCCCAGGGCTCGAGCTCGACGTCGGCGAGGCCGAGGGCGGCGAGGCGCTCGGCGAGGGACTCCGCGCCAGGGCGGAGGTCGCGGGCCAGGCGCGCCAGGGTGGCGGTGCGCCCGGCGGCCTCCGGGTGGACCCTCCGCACGTAGGCCACGTGTTCGACCGCCAGTCCTACGACGAGGTCGGCCGTGGCGACGTGGTCGGCACGGAGTTGCAGGCTGCGATGACCGGGAGCAGCGACGTCGAGCCCGCCGAGCGCGTCGCGCGTCCGCCAGCTCATCGGCATCCCTTCGATCACGTGGGTGCCGGCCGTGGTGACCTCCCACGCCTCGACCTGGGCCTCGAAGATCGCACCGGCCATCACCGAGCGGGCCGCGTTGCCGGTGCAGAGGAAGACCACGTGGGGCGCCGTCGCCATCGCCGGGACGATACCCGCCCCGGCGACGGGCCTCCGCCTACCATCCGCCCGTGGGAGCGACGGGGGCCAAAGAGCCGGCGGAGCCGGGCGTCGTACACCACCCTCCGGCGACGGGCGCCCCACCGTGGCGCGCGGCGATCGCCCCGTTCGTCGTCTCACGCCTCGTCTCCGCCGCGCTCATCACGGCGGCGGCGCGGGCACGCAGCGCACCGGTGCCCTTCGGCGGCTTCGCGAAGTGGGACGGCGGCTGGTACACGCTGATCGCGACCCGGGGCTACTTCCACGGCTTCCTCAACGGGGCCGAGTCGCCGTGGCCGTTCTTCCCGCTGCTTCCCGCCCTCATCCGGGCGCTCCACTGGATCGGGCCGTCGCCGGCGCTCGCGGGCGTGCTCATCGATCACGTCGCCTTCTTCGTCGGCCTGGCCGGGCTGTACCGCATCACCTCACGACACTTCCCCGCGCGCACCGCGACGCTGGCGGTCTGGGCGATCGCGCTCTTCCCGGCCTCGTTCGTGTTCTCGATGGTGTACCCCTCCGCGATCCTGTTCGCCGCCTCGGTGTGGGCCTTCGACCTGGCCGAGAGCCGCCACGACCTCATGGCCGGCCTGGTCGTGGCCGCCGCCGTGATGGTGCGGCCCAACGGCTTGCTCTGCGCCGTCGCCCTCGCCGTCGCGGTGCGATGGTCGGTGCGCCGGATCCTCCTGGTCGCGGGCCCATCGGCCCTCGCCTTCGCGGGCTGGTGCTGGTTCAACCACCACCGCACCGGCGACTGGCTCCACTTCCTCCACGCCAAACGGGGCTGGACCGAGATCGACCTCGTGCGCTTCGTCCTCTCCGACCGGAAGATCGCGATCCCCCACGTGCTGCTCGCCCTGGCCGCCGCCGCCGCCGTGGTCGTGGTGTGGCGCCGGCTGCCGCGGGCCTGGGTCCTCCTGAGCGCGCTCTACCTGGCGCTCCCGCTCGCCACCGGCATGGTCGGGCTCGGCCGCTACGCCGGCGAGCTGTTCCCGCCGTTCGCCGCGGCCGGCGAGATCCTGCGGCGCTGGCCCCGGTGGGCGTTGGTCGGCTTCTTCGTGGCGTGCGTCGCGGCCCAGGCGGTCTGCGTCTACTGGGTCGTGTACCTCGACTACATCCCCTGACCCGCCAGACCGCCAGACCGCTGGGCCCGCCGGTCCCGTGCCCAGGGCTACCCCTCGCGTTCGACCGCCAGGATCCGGCCGAGCACCGCGTCGAGCGCCGCGACGTCGGCGTCGGTCAGGTGCCGGTCGAAGTGCTCCCACACCCCCCGGAGATGAATGCCACTCGCGCCCCGCAGGACCGCGGATCCCTCCGCGGTACACACGGCGAACATCCCCCGGCGGTCCTGAGGACAGGGCTCACGAGCGACCCACCCGGCCGCCACCATCCGGTCGACGAGTCGCGTCAACCCGCTCCGACTGAAGAGCACCCGCGCCGCGAGGTCCTGCATCCGCAACCGACGATCCGGGGCCTCGGAGAGGGCCACCAGCACGTCGTACCAGGCCAACGGAAGGTCACGGGCTTCGGCCATCTCCTCCTCGAGGTGCCCGACGACCGTGGCGTGGACCTCGAGGAACGACCGCCACACCCGCAGGCGCTCGTCGGTGGGACGGGAACGGGCCACCCCGCTGACGGTAGCACCGTCCCGGCCTAACGGTACGCATGGCAACCATTGCATCGGCAACTAGCATCGGGGCATGAGCGCCACCGTGCACCGAGCCGCCGACCGCTTCCACACCCGCCTCGACTGGCTGGACTCGTGGCACTCCTTCAGCTTCGGTCACCACCGTGACCCGGCCAACACCGGGCACGGGCTCCTGGTCGTGTCCAACGACGACGTGATCGCACCGGGCTCGGGCTTCGGCGAGCACCCCCACCGCGACATGGAGATCGTCACCTGGGTGCTCGACGGGAGCCTCGAGCACCGCGACTCGGAGGGCAATCGGGGGATCGTCGAGCCGGGGTCGGCCCAGCGCATGACCGCCGGACGGGGCATCCGCCACTCGGAGCGCAACGCCAGTCGTACCCGCCCGCTGCACCTGCTGCAGATGTGGGTGCTGACCGACACCCCCGGCCTTGACCCGGGCTACGAGCAGCGCGAGGTCGGCCCCCTGCTCGCGGGCGGCGACCTCGTGCCGATCGCCTCGGGACGTGGGCACGCCGGCGCCGTCACGCTGCACCAGCGTGACGCGGTGTGCCACGTGGGCCGGTTGGTCTCCGGCGGCCGCGTCACGGTGCCGGCCGCGTCGCACGTCCACGTCTTCGTCGCCCGTGGTTCCATCACGCTCGCCGACGTGGGCGACCTGGCCGAGGGCGACGCCGCCCGCCTCACCGGCGCCGGCGCGATCGGCGCCACGGCAGGCTCCGACGGCGCCGAGGTCGTCGTGTGGGAGACCACCTGAGGCGGGGCACCCGGGAGACCCACCCGGGAGACCCGTGACCGGACCGGGGGATCGCGTCAGTCGACGTCGACCCAGCCGCGCGGCGGGTCGTGGCGACGCACCACGCGAGCCGGCACGCCGACCGCCACCGACCGGTCGGGCACGGTCCCGGTGACCACCGACCCCGCACCGATCACGACGTGGGCGCCGATGTCGGCGCCCGGGAGCACGATCGTCCCGTGCCCGAGCCACGACCCGGCCCCGATCACCACCGGGCGGGGCGCCGCGAACTGCCGTCCGATCGGCAGGCCGAGGTCCTCGTAGCCGTGGTTGGCGTCGGTGATGTAGACGTGGTGCCCGGTGAAGACGTCGTCGCCGATCGTGATCGACTCGTGACCCACGATCCCGCTGCCCCGCCCGATGAGGCACCGGTCCCCGATCGACACCACCGTCTCCCGGCCGAGTTCGTGGCCCGGCGAGACCCCGGCCGACAGCGCCACGTGCGAGCCGATGATCGTGCCCGACCCGACCCGGATGTAACGCTCGCCGAAGAGCGTGGTGACCGGGAAGAGGATCGCGGTCCCGTCGCCGAAGGCGCCGAAGCGACGCGCGCGTCGGCTCTGCGGCCCGATCGAACCGGTGCGCTGGGCCCACGCCGCCGCCGCCTGGAGCGCGTCGCCGGTGAGTCGCCCGATCCGGGTCACGGCCGCCGACGCGGCGTTCGAGCGTCCACCACTGCGCCACCCGACCCCTCGCCCATGGCGCAGGACTGTAGCGAGGCCGCGACGCGCGTCGGCCGGTCGATCCCCCGCCCGGGGCCGGGAGACCGCGGCTGGTCAGGTGGCCCCACCCGCGAGCATGATGCGTCCATGCCGCGTCTGCTCACCCTCGCCGGAACGCTGGTCGGCGCGGCGGTCATCGCGTGGGTCGCCACCGCCTGCGGTGGCTCGTCCACGGCGGCGCCACCCTCGACCGGGTCCGCCATCTACAAGGCCTACTGCGCGACCTGCCACGGCCTGAACGGTCAGGGGTTCGTCGGCCCCCGCCTGGCCGGGGTCGTCGCTTCCAAGTACCCCGACGTCGCCGACCAGATCGCCGTCGTCACCAACGGGCGCGGGGAGATGCCCGCCTGGGGCGGACAACTCAGCGAGCAGCAGATCCGCACGGTGGTCGGGTACACGCGCACCGGGTTGGGATCATGACCGGCTTCGGGCTCACCCCGACCCCCGTGCTCATCGGGAACCTCCTCGACTTCCCGCAGGGCGACGGGGCCGAAGCGTTCAACCGCGCCCTGCGTCTCGGGCTCGACGAAGCGGCCGCCCTCGAGGGCTTCGGGCGCCCCATCGAGATCGTCACCCACGAGGTCCGGGGGCTCCCCATCGGCTCCGAACACGAGGTGCTCGACGGCCTGCGCGTCCTCGACGACGCTGGGGTGCTCGCCTTCGTCGGACCCGCCGTCAGCGACAACGGTCTCATCACCGCGCCCGCCGTCGACCGGCTCGGGATCACCAGCGTCAACTACACCGGTGGCGAGCGCACGCGCAGCCACTTCGGCTTCCAGTACCAGGTCGGCTCGCTCGAGGAGGAGCCGGCGATCCTCGCCCGCCGCCTGGTCGAGCGCGGCCTGCGCCGCGCCGCCGTGGTGTTCGAGCGCTCACCCATCGGGCGGCGCTACTTCGAGGTGTTCGAGCAGGCGACGCGCTCCGAGGGCGTGGAACTCGCCGGGAGCGCCACCATCTCGTCGGTTACCGAGGACCTCGGTGACGTCCTGGTCGGCCTGCGCGAGACCGAGCCCGACGCACTCGTCTACCTCGGCCTCGGCCTCACCTCGTACGCGGTGGCGGTGGCACTCGCCGACGCAGGCTGGGACGTGCCGGTGCTGGCCAACTCCGCCCTGATGTTCGGATACGCCAAGCCCGAGTGGCGCGACGCCTGGCGAGGCTGGGAGTACCTCGACGGCATCGCCGACGACAACCTCCGGCGCCGCGCGCTGGCCGACCGCTCGCCCGACCTCGCGACCACCCCGGTCCTCTGCGGCACCTACGACATCGGACGCCTGCTCGGCACCGCCGTGGCCCGCACCGACCACCTCACCCGCGCCGGCGTGCGCGACGCGCTCGAGGCGGTGAAGCAACTGCCCGCCGCCTGCGGCTACGAGGGCACGACGATGGGCTTCGGCGTCTACGACCACGCGGCCCTGAAGGGGCGCTACCTCGTGCTCCGGGAGTGGCGTGACGGTGAGACCCGCCAGGTCGACCGTTGATCGGTCGGCGTCGCGCCCCCGTCCCTCCACCGGCTCCACCGGCTCCACCGGCTCCACCGGCAGCCACCGGGCTGGCCCAGCAACCCCGTCCCCGTGACTCCCAACGTTCGAAGGTCTACCGCGCCGAGTCCGCGTTGCCGTCGAGCCCGCTCCCGGGGCTCGAAGCGTGCGCGGCGTTCGCCGGGCGCGTGGAGTAGTACCACTGGTAGTGCTTGCGGGGCCTGG
>JBAXBB010000152.1:0-6247 GCA_037142235.1 Actinomycetes bacterium | reverse complement strand
GGTCATCAGGGTCCTCCGGGTCGTTGCGCAACTTTCCAACGCCACCGGAGCCCATTAGGTTTCCGGTCATGGTCATGTCTGCCGCACGATTCAACTGCATCCAGCCCGGTCTCGAGCCCAACGAGATGTCCGCCCGCTATCAGGCGTTCGTCGAGATGGCCCGCTACGGCGAGGCCCACGGCATCTCGATGGTGACCCTCGAGGAGCACCACGGAGCCGACAACGGCTGGAGCCCGTCGCCGCTGATCATGGCGGGGCTCGTGTTCGGGGCCACGAAGACGACCACGGTCAGCATCTCGGCCCTGCTGGCCACCCTCCACGACCCGCTGCGCATCGCCGAGGACATCGCCGTCCTCGACAACGCCAGCGGCGGGCGCCTGTCGGTCATCGCCGGCATCGGCTACCGGCCGTCGGAGTACGCCGCCCACCGCAAGGACTGGGCCGGGCGCGGCGCCCTCATGGACGAGGTCATCGACACGTTGCTCAAGGCCTGGACCGGCGAGCCGTTCGAGTACCACGGCACCACCGTGCGGGTCACGCCGCGACCGTTCACCCAGCCGCACCCGCCACTGCTGCTCGGCGGCACCAGCAACGTCGCCGCCCGCCGCGCCGCGCGCTTCGGCCTGCCCATGTTCGCCGCGGCCAACATGCCCGAGCTCGAGACCTACTACTACGAGCAGTGCGCCGAGCACGGGACGCAGGGCTTCTTCATGATGCCGGGTGCCGAGACGGTGATGCTCCACGTCGCCGAGGACCCCGACCGCGCCTGGGCGGAACTCGGGTCGTACTTCCTCGAGGAGGCGAGCGTCTACCGCTCCTGGCAGACCGACGACATCTCGTCGGCCGTGCACAGTCACGCCTCCACCCCCGAGGAGCTGCGCGCCGAGGGCATCTACCAGGTGTGCACCCCCGACGAAGTCGTGGCGCGCATCCAGGAGCAGGGAGAGGCCGCGTTCATCAATCTCCACCCGCTCGTGGGCGGCATGCCCATCGACGAGGGATGGAAGTGCCTGAACCTCTACGTGGAGAAGGTCCTCCCGCGCGTCTGACGCGCAAGATCCCAGCGCGTCAGGCGCTGGGCGTGGCGCGCAGGTCGAGCGACTCCACGAGGGTGGCGGCCTTGCGCAGTCGACCCCGGGCCGGCTCGACCGCGAGGATCCGCCCGGCCCACATCGCGGCCAGGGCAGGTGGGACGCCCACGTTCTTGTCGGCGATGCCGTGCTCGCGGCCCGGGCGCACGTAGGCGTTGACGGTGACGCGCTGCACCGTCAGCGGATCGACGGGCAGGCCCGCGTCGCGGAGCCGGTGCACGACCAACGACGCCAGGAGCTCGAGCTCGTAGGCGCCGAGCCGGAACGAGGTGACCAGGTCGGTGCCGAACTTCGCGATGACCGCCACCGGCACCGCCCGCCCCCCGAACCGCAGCATCCGCCGCGACCGGGCGACGATCGCCAACAGCAGCGCTCCGCCGAAGGCCGGCGGACGGCCGTCACGCTCCAGGAGGTCCATGACGTCGTCGGCGGAGTGCACCGGGTACGGGTCGTCGACGGCGGCCCGCACGATGCCCGTGAGGAGCTGCTCGATCTTGTCGGTGGCCGAGGCCGGCAGCCGCCGGACCCGGTCCCACCAGCCGACCTCCCGCCAGGCGTCGAACACCGAGTGGGCCGCGTCGTCGGCGGCCGTGCGCACCGGCACGGGGAGGGGACCACTCCCTGCGGGAACGGGTCGGGCGTCGTCGGACAACGGGTCGATGGCACCCAGGGTAGGCCCTGGGGCTCGCTAGCCTCCGTCGGATGCCCGGTTGGAACTTCGCTGCCGTCTGGGGGAACCTCGCCCGCGAGGTCCCCGACCGCCCGGCGATCGTCTGCGGCGACCGGACCGTCTCGTGGCGGGAGTTCGACGACCGGGCGTGCCGCCTGGCGTCGCACCTGTACGCCGGCGGTGTGCGCCCCGGCGACCGGGTGGCCCTCGACCTCACCAACGCGCCCGAGTACCTCGAGACCTTCTTCGCCGCCCTGAAGATCGGGGCGACGCCGCTCAACATCAACTACCGCTACCTCGCCGACGAGGTCCGGTACGTGCTCGAGAACTCGGGAGCGGCGGCGATCGTGTACGCGCCCGAGTTCGCGGCGATGGCCGAAGCGGCCCTCGCCGCGCTCCCGGCCGCGGCCCGACCGCTCGCCCTCCCCACCGGCGCTCCCTACGAAGCGGCTCTGGCCGCGGCGGCGCCGACGGGACCGTGGGCCGACCGCACCCCCGACGGCGACGACCTCGTCCTCCTCTACACCGGTGGGACCACCGGCATGCCCAAGGGCGTGATGTGGCGCAACGACGACCTCTACGTCGCCCTCTGGCAGACGAACCGACCCGGCACCTCGCCCAAGGACCCGGTGGCGTCGGCCCGCACCGGACGGCGGGCCGGCACCGCCCTGCCCGCCTGTCCGTTGATGCACGGCACGGGCCTGTTCTTCACCCTCTCCACCCTTGCGGGCGCCGGGACCGTCGTGCTGGTCGAGGGCACCGGGCTCGACCCCGCCCGGATCTGGACGGAGTGCGACCGCCACGACGTGGCGATCCTCACCATCGTCGGCGACGTGTTCGCCCGCCCGCTCATCGCCGAACTCGACGCCTACCGCGACCGGTACGACCTGTCCACGGTGCGCGTGGTCACGTCGTCGGGAGTCACCTTCTCGCCCGACGCCAAGACCGCGCTCATGGCCCACCTCCCCGGCGTGACCGTCATCGACTCGCTCGGGTCGAGCGAGGGCATCATGACCCGCCAGGAGGCCTCGGCCACCGCCGACGTGCAGCCCGCGAAGTTCGCGGTCAACGAGCGGACCGGCGTGCTCGACGAGGAGACCGGGCTCCCCGTGGTGCCCGGCAGCGGGCAGATCGGCCTGCTCGGCGTCACCGGCGCGATCCCCCTCGGATACTGGGGCGACGAGGAGAAGAGCCGCACGACGTTCCGCACGTTCCACGGCGTGCGGTGGTCCATGCCGGGCGACTACGCCACGGTGGGGTCCGACGGCACCATCACGCTCCTCGGTCGGGGCTCCGCGTGCATCAACACCGGGGGCGAGAAGGTCTACCCCGAGGAGGTCGAGCTCGTGCTGCGCGAGCACCCCGGAGTCCACGACGCCGTGGTGGTCGGGGTACCCGACGAGCGCTTCGGCGAGATGGTCGTGGCGGTCGTGGCCCCCGAGCCGGGCGGTTCGCTCGACCCGGTCGCGCTCGGCGAGCACGCCCGGGGACGCCTGGCCGGCTACAAGCGGCCGCGCGAGTTCGTAGTCGTCGACGACCTGCAGCGCAGCGCCGCCGGCAAGGCCAACTACCAGTACCTCCGCCAGTTGGCGGCCGAGTCCCTCGGGAGAGCCGGATGAGCATCGAACACATCGACGTCGACGAGGGCCGGGCCCGGGTCGCGGCCGGCGCCCTCCTCCTCGACGTGCGCGAGCACGACGAGTGGGATGCCGGGCACGCCCCCGAGGCCGTGCACCTCGTGTTGGGCGAGCTCCCCGTCCGCCACACCGAACTGCCCACCGACCGCGAGATCGTGGTGATGTGCAAGGCCGGCGGTCGGTCGGCGATGGCCACCGAGGCACTCGTGGGCGCGGGCTACCGGGCGGTCAACGTCGCCGGGGGGATGCTGGCCTGGGTCGAGGCCGGGCTGCCCTGCGTGACCGACGCCGGCACGCCCGGCATGGTCGCCTGAGCCCCGCTCGCATCGCTCCTGCACTGCTCCCCGATCGTTCCCGGCGAACCGGGGCCGACCGGCGCCAGGCGGGATCCGCCCCGATTACCCGCCGGTAACCTGATCGGGTGACGTTCTCCCGCTCCGCCATGCTCGCCCGGCTGGCCGACGAGGAGTTCGACGTCGTGGTCATCGGTGGCGGCATCACCGGCGTCGGGTGCGCCCTCGACGCCCAGACCCGGGGGCTGCGCACGGCACTGGTCGAGCGGGGCGACTTCGCCATCGGCACTTCGTCGCGGTCGTCGAAGCTGGTCCACGGGGGCGTCCGGTACCTCCAGCAACGCGAGTTCGGGCTGGTCTACGAGGCGCTCCACGAGCGCCAGCTCGCGCTGCGCAACGCGCCGCACCTGGTGCACGTGCTGCCGTTCCTCATCCCGATCCTCACCCGTGACGGGATCGTCGACCGTCGGATCGCGCGGCTGCTCGGTGGAGCGCTGTGGACCTACGACCTCACCGGCGGGTTGCGCATCCGCAAGGCCCACGAGCGCGCGACCCGCGACGAGGCGCTGGCGTTGTGCCCCACGTTGAACCCCAGCCACCTGGCGTCCGCCTACGTCTACTACGACGCCCAGGCCGACGACGCCCGCCTCACCCTCGCGGTGGCCCGCACCGCAGCCGACCACGGCGCCGTGGTCGTGAACCACACACCGGTGACGGCCATCACCAAGGATGCCGTCGGCCGGGCCACCGGCGTGCGCGTGCTGGCCGACGGGACCGAGATCACCGTCCGGGCCCGGTGCGTGGTGAACGCGGCGGGCGTGTGGGCCGACGGCATCCGCGCGCTCGACGAAGCCCACGCCACCACCACGATGCGCCCGGCCAAGGGAATCCACGTCACGGTGCCGAGAGCGAACGTGCGCAACGAGGTGGCGATGGTCGTACCGGTTCCCGGTGACACCCGCACGCTGTTCGTGGTGCCATGGGGGGAGCACACCTACATCGGCACCACCGACGACGACTACGACGGCGACCTCGACGACCCGCAGTGCACCCATGCCGACGTGCGCTACGTGCTCGACGCCATGAACCACGCGCTCACCGAGCCACTCACCGAAGCCGACGTCACCGGCACCTGGGCCGGGTTGCGCCCGCTCCTGCGCTCCGGGAGCGGCAAGACCACCGACCTGTCGCGTGGTCACGGCCTTCGCGTGTCGGGTGCCGGAGTGGTGACCATCACCGGCGGCAAACTCACGACGTACCGCCGGATGGCCCAGGACACCGTCGACCAGGTCGACCTGGTGCTCGACGCCGCCCACCGTCGCTGCCGCACGAAGCGCCTCCCGATCCACGGCGCCACCGGGGACACCGCTCCCGACCCCGCCCGCGACCCGATCGGGGCCCACCTGGCGGGCCGGTACGGCACCGACGCCGCCGTCGTGCGGGGGCTCGCGGACGCCGACCCCGACCTCGGCGTACCCCTCGTCACCGGACTCCCCTATCTGCGCGCCGAGGCGGTGTACGCCGTTCGCCACGAGATGGCCCGAACCCTCGACGACGTCCTCGACCGCCGGACCCGCGCCCGCATGCTCGACCGGGCCGCCACTGCGGCGGCCGCCGAGTCGGTGGCCCGGCTGATCGCCTCCGACCTCGGTTGGGACGACACCGCGGTCGCGGGCGCCGTGGCGCGCTTTTGCGCCGACCTGGCGGCTGAAGCCGGCGCCACCACGCGCTGAGCCGCGTCACACGCCTCGCACCGCCGGGTTCGTCCGGACCGTGTCCCGGCCTCCCACCCCCCGACTCGCCGTCGCGGCCCTGATCGCCGCCGTGCTGACCCTGGCCCTCCTCCACCCCGCCGGCCGCCCGGTCGGCGCCACCGTCCGCGCGGGCCCGGCCACCGGGCCCGACCCGGGTGCGACGCACTGCACCCAGGACTGGCGTCCGGCCGTCGCGCCCACCTTCCTCGACCGCGACGGCGCCCCGAGCAACCCCGAGCGCCTGCTCGCGCCCGCTCCCACGCCGGAACATCGCGCCTTCCACCTGTTCTGTGACACGCACTACGTCACGACCGTCTGGCTGGCCCGCCCCACCGGCACCGTCGAGGCCGCACGGGTGGCGCGCGAAATCGTCGCGGGTGCCGAATGGCCCTCGGTGACCCTGGGCGTGAACCCGACCCTCGGCGTCACGGGCCTGCCGAGCTGGTTCTGGGCGACCCCGCAACCGGGCACGGTGGTCATGGTGCCCGGGAACGGGCCGGCTCTCACCCTCGAGGTGCGGGTGAGCACCGTGCAGTGGTCGTTCGGCGACCACAGCGCGGGGGCGCGCGGCCTCGGGGCCGCGTACCCCGCCGTGTCTCCGGTGCTCCACACCTGGACCCGCACCGGCTCCTACACCGTCACCGCGACCGTGGTCCTCGCCGGTCGCTTCTGGTTCGAGGAACTCGTCGATGCACTCCCGGCGGGTGGCCACCGGCGCGTGCTGCGCCACGACGTCGGCGAGATCCGCAGCCTCCTCCACACCGTCTGAGCCCTCACCGGTGGCCGGTGGCCACCCGCCGGG